>SHYY01000106.1 GCA_009692555.1 Myxococcales bacterium | reverse complement strand
TCCCGGCAGGCTTCGGGGGGCTTGCCCCCCTTCTGTAGTCTTGAGGGGAAGCTCCTCCGTCAAGTACAGAGAGTATTCTCCGTCGTCGCGCCTCGCCATCCGGGCGCCTCGGCCGCGATCATCGATCGAGTTGTCCATTCGCGGGCCCTAAGCCTTCGCCACCGCGTTGTTCCAGCGCGCGAGATGCGCATCCACCTCCGCGCGCTCCATCGCCGGACGAAACCTCCGCTCCTCCCGCCACACCCGCCGCGCCTCGTCAATCCCCCGATAGATCCCCGCACCGATCCCCGCCAGCAGCGCCGCCCCGAGCGCGGTGGTCTCCAAGAGCGCCGGCCGCACGATCTCCACGCCCAGAATATCCGCCTGGAACTGCATCAGCAGATCATTCGCCGACGCCCCGCCATCCACCTTCAGCGTCGCCAGTCGCCGCCCGGCGTCATCCTGCATCGCCTTCAGCAGATCATGATTCTGTAGCGCAATCCCCTCCAGCGCCGCGCGCGCGATATGCGCCCGCGTGGTCCCGCGGGTCAATCCGACGATCACCCCGCGCGCCTCGGGACGCCAGTAGGGAGCCCCAAGCCCCGCCAGCGCCGGCACCACCACCACGCCCCCCGAATCGGGCACGGTCGCCGCAAGCGCCTCGATCTCCGACGCCTGGGCGATGATCCCGAGCCCATCGCGCAGCCACTGCACCAGCGCTCCGGCGACGAAGGCGCTTCCCTCGAGCGCGTACGCCACCTCGCCCCCGACCTTCCACCCGACGGTGGTGAGCAGCCCGCGCCGCGACGGAACCGGCTCGGCGCCGGTGTTCATGAGCAGGAACGCCCCGGTGCCGAAGGTGCACTTCGCATCGCCCGGCGCGAAGCAGGCTTGCCCGAACAGCGCCGCCTGCTGGTCACCCGCCATCCCGGCGATCGGGACGCCGTCCTCGATCCCGGCCACGCCGCGCGTCACGCCGTAGATCTCCGCCGAGCCGCGCACCGACGGCAAGCAGGCCCGCGGCACACCGAACAGCGCGCACAGGTCGTCGTCCCACTCCAGCTTGCGGAGATCGAGCAGCAGGGTGCGCGAGGCGTTCGACACGTCGGTGACGTGGGCCGCGCCGCCGGTCAGCCGCGCCACCAGGAAGCTGTCGATGGTGCCAAAGAGCGCCTCGCCGCGCTCGGTCCGCCCGCGGAGACCATCGACGTGATCGAGCAGCCACGCCAGCTTGGTCGCCGAGAAATAGGGATCGAGGACCAGCCCGGTCCGGGCGCGCACCCGCTCGAGGTGCCCGTCCGCGCGCAGCCTCGCGCACACGTCGGCGGTGCGCCGGTCCTGCCACACCAGCGCGTTCGCCAGCGGCCGCAGCGACGAGCGCTCCCACACCACCGTCGTCTCGCGCTGATTGGTGATCCCGATCGCCGCCAGCTCGCCCGCGCCCACCCGCGCCGCCGCGAGCGCCTCGCCAAGCGACTCGGTGACAGACCGCCAGATCGCCTCGGGATCGTGCTCGACCCACCCCGGCTGCGGAAAGATCTGCGGGAACTCGCGGTAGGCGCGCCCGCGCACGGCGAGCTCCTCATCGAGGACGAGGACGGTGGTGCCGGTGGTGCCCTGGTCGATCGCGGCGACGAAGCGGGCCATGCGTGCTCCTTCAGGTGCCGGGGAGGGTGAGGTGCCGCTCGAGGAAGTCGCCGACGCGCCAAAACAGCTCCTCGCGCTCGACGTCGAGAGTGATGACGTGCGCCGAGCGCTCGAGGATCAGCCGCTCGACCGGACCGCGGAGCCTTCCTGCGATCGCCTCCATGCACTCGAAGGGCGCGGTGTGATCGCCCCGCGCGTGCGCCAAAAGCGCCGGGCGATCGACCTCCCCGAGGTGCGCCGCGACGTGCTCCATGCAGTCGAGGAGGCTGGCGATGGCGCGCACCGGGAAGCCGCGCCCGGTCGGGTTCTTCTTGCGCATGACGGGGTCGACGATGTCGGAGCCGCCGATCTTCGGCAGGTTCCCGTCGCGGAGGATGCGCACGCGCGCGGCGAGGCGCACTCCGCGCATCATCCAGCGCGGAATCCACAGGGGCGCCGACAGCGACGCGATCGCCGCGATCTCCTTGCCGCGCCGCCGCGCCAGCTCGAGCGTGAGCAGGCCGCCGAGCGAGAGCCCGCACACCGCCACGCTTCCCACCCGCGTCCGCAGCTCATCGAACGCGCTCTCGACGGTGGCGTACCAGTCGTGCCACGAGGTCGCCGCCAGCTCCTTCGCCCCCGCGCCATGCCCGGCGAGGCGCGGCCCGACCACCGAGAGCCCGCGCCGCGCCAGCGACTCGCCGAGCAGCCGCATCTCGAACGGCGTGCCGGTGAACCCATGGACCAGCAGGACCCCGCGCGCGTCTCCGTCGAAGCGGAACGGCGCGGCATCCCCCGCCGCTGCGGCGGCCTTGACCATGCCCTCGCGTACCACGCGCCGCGCGCCCGTCGCAACTGAAAGCGCTCCCCCGGGCTCCCCCGGGCCGACGGGCCGACAGGTCCATTGACACCGATCCTCCCGCGGCGATAATTTGCAGTGGGATTTCCCCCGCACCTGCCCGGACACCCATGAGCGACGACTGGAAGACGCGCGTCACCGAGATCCGCCCTCCGGCCCCGCCCGAAGGCGCCCCGACCGGGCAGGCGTGCCTGGTGCTCATCTACCCGGCGGGCGCCGACCTCGGCAAGCGCTTCGAATTGCAGCTCCCCGAGGTGGTGATCGGCCGGGGCGCCGACACCGACATCCAGGTCGATCGCGACTCCGTCTCCCGTCGCCACGCCCGCCTCGATCGCCGCGGCAACCGCTGGGGCCTTTGCGACCTCGGCTCCACCAACGGCACCTACGTCAACGACCTGCCGGTGGTGGGCGACCGCCTGCTCGAGGACGGCGACCTCGTCAAGATCGGCGCCGCGATCTTCAAGTTCCTCACCGGCGGCAACGTCGAGGCCGCCTACCACGAAGAGATCTACCAGATGACCATCATCGATGGTCTCACCCGCGCCCACAACAAGCGCTACTTCACCGAGATGCTCGAACGCGAGCTGGCCCGCATCGCCCGCAACCACCGCCCGCTCTCGCTGGTGATGTTCGACATCGATCACTTCAAGGTCATCAACGACACCCACGGCCACCTCACCGGCGACCATGTCCTGAAGGAGCTAGCCGGCCGCGTCCGCACGCGCATCCGCCGCGAGGAGATCTTCGCCCGCTACGGCGGCGAGGAGTTCGTTGTGCTCCTCCCCGAGGCCACCGACGAGAACGCGCTCGAGTTCGCCGAGCAGATCCGCCTGCTGATCGAGAAGCAGCCCTTCGAGTTCGAGGGCGACTCGATCTCGGTCACCATCAGCTGCGGCGTGGCGACCGTCAACGACGAGGTCCTGGGCGAGGCCTTCATCAAGCTCGCCGACGACAACCTCTACAAGGCGAAGCGCGGCGGCCGGAACCGCGTGGTCGGCCCCGAGGTCGAATAGTCCCTTCCTGAATCAGGGACAGATGGCGCTCTGAAGCGCCATGAATTCGGGAACCAGGACGGTGTAGGCCTCGATCCACCGCCCCTTCCACATCGCGTCGGTGAACTGGAAAAAGATCCGATGGTCGAGCGGCTGGAGGTTGCCGTTGTTGTAGGCCTCCGCATCGGTGGCGGTGTTCCCGAACGCCCACGCTGGCTGGAGCCCCTTCTGGGCGAGCTGCTTCAACTCCCCGGTCTTGAAGTCGGTCGCCGCCTGCCCCATCGCGCCGGTCAGGCCGAAGGTGGTGTGCACGATGCCCGGCGGGAAGCCCTTGGCGTCGAGGAACTCGCGGGTGCGCCGCACCAGCCACTCCGGCCGCGCTGTCATGTACATCGGGTGGTAGCCCTTGGCGGCGAGCGCCTGCAGCGCCTTCGCGGCGTCGGTGTTGGCGTCCGAGATGCCGCCGGTGAGGAGCTTGCCGTACTCCGCGCTCTCCGAGGTGGTGAGCGTGCCGTCGACGTCGCTGACGAACACCGGCGTTCCGGGCGGCACCACCTCGATGAACTGATCGGTGGTTGTGAGATCGCCCGCCACGACGAAGTGCGCGCGGTGTCGGCCCGGCCCGAGCGCCTTCCCCTGCGGCACCTTGAAGTAGACGCGCCCGCCCGAATCGTCCACGCCCGGTGGCGTGCATGTTGTCCTGGGTCGTCCGCTCGGTCCCCAGCTTCTCCCACTGCGCGCAGTCGCGGAGGACGTAAAGGTCAACGTCCTCGTCCTTCAGGTCCTTGTCCGCCACGCCGTACGAGAACTTGGCGATCAACCATTGCTCGTTCCCCGGGTTCAAGAACAGGTCGCGCCCGCGGTGGTTGGCCGCGCCGGAGGCGACGATCAGCGGCGACGCGACGTTGTGCACCCAGGGCCGCTTGGCCCCCGGATTGGGTGGCGCCACGTTGCACGCCGGCACCGGCAGGCAGGCGCTGCCGAGGTCCGGCGACGACAGGAGGAGAAGATCGGCCGGAGTCTCCGGCGCAGCGTCGGGGATGGCGAGGTCCGATCGGAATGATCCGTCCGTCGTCCCCGCGTCGAAGCGCGAAGAATTCGCGGTGTCCGCGGCGGATGGGCGGTCGACGCCGCACCCGGCCGGCGAGCCGATCGTGATCGTCAGGAGGAGGCGCACGGGTGGAACCGCTACTTCAGTCGATGATCAGCCCGCGACGGTCGCGCAGGCCACGCTCGCCTCGGTGTTGTCCGGCGCCGGCTGCATGTTGCGGTCGATGGTGATCCCCACGCCCTGCGGCGAGGTGGACGCGCAGGTGTCCTTGGGCCCGAGCGTCCAGCAGGGGTAGCTGGACGGCGGGCTGGCGCACTTCGGAATCTCGCTGACCGTCGTCGAGCCGTTCGGGTTGCGGGTCACGTCCTCGACCACGCAGTCGGGGTCGTTCACGTCCGGCAGGTTGGCCGGGATGCACCCGCCGCCGATGTTCGAGACGATCAGCTGCGCGAGGCCCTCCAGCGCCGGGGCGTAGTCCTGGTCGCAGATCGACGAGACGCGGTGATTCGCCGCCGCGTTGATCACCGCGTTGATCCGCACCGCCGGATCGCCGAAGAACTCCGTCTGCGCGTTGTTCTGGCAGCTGTGCTGCACCACCGGGACACAAGGCGGGCTCGACGTCTCGTTGAGCTGCCCGCACTGCACGTAAGGCATCTTTCCCGGCGTGCTGGGGTTCGACAGGATCACCTGCACCGGCTCGGCCGGGGCGTCGAGGCCGACCAGGATCACATCCGACGCATTGAGCTTCACGCCGCCCTGCGTGAGCGGCTTCGTGAAGTAGTTGATGTAGCGCGAGATGTCGTAGAGCTTGCCGGGGCCGGTGTTGCCGCCGGGGTTCGGCGCCCCGCCGCAGTTCGAGAGCGGTCCGCCGGACTCGGCGTAGGGCGTTCCGACCTGCGGATTGCCGCACACCTGCCCGAAGCGGTTGCACCGGTACGACGAGAGGAAGCCGTACTGCTGCACCTTGTTCTTGTCGAACAGATCGCTGTCTGGCGGCGCCGAGCAGTCGTCCTCGTTGGTCACGAAGACGATGGTGAGGAGCGCCCCCTCGCGGACGAAGCCGGCGTTCTCGGGCAGGTTGTTGTGCAGTGCAGCATAGACCGACTCGAGCTGGTGCTCGAAGCCGCAGCCGCTCGCCCCCACCGACGCCATGCAGGTGAAGGTCTGCACCAGGGTCTGGTCCATCGGCAGGTTGTTCGCGCCCATCCCCGCCTTGTCGAAGGCGTACTTGATGAAGCGCGCGCCCTGGGGCGGCTTGCAGGTGTTCGGTGCCGCCGCGCCGATATCGATCAGCTTGCCCTGCTGACCGCCCGGGGAGGGCTGGCAGCCCGGGGCGCCCGTCGAGCCCGCGCCGTAATCCGACGACACCACGCCGATCTGGAGGTCAGCGTAGGTGCCCTTGGTCGCGAGGTCCTGGAAGACCTTGAAGAACTGGCCGAAGCGGTCCTTCAGCTGGTCCGACATCGCCGACATCGAGTTCGAGCTGTCGACGAGGAACAGGACGTCGACCTTGTTCTTGACGTTCTGCGCGACGCGGATCGGCGTCTGCTGCGTCACCTTCGTCCCCGGGCTCTCGAGCGGCGGCGAGACGCAGGCAAACGTCGCGAACGCGACGACCGGAGCCCACACACGGGCGCGCTTGAGGTTCTTCAGGGTCAACCACCGCATCACAGCCTCCTCGACGTTCGAACGGCTTCCCATACTGCCAGAGGGCCGCCATCATAATGAGGTCCGCGCGGAAGCGCAAGACGATCGCCCTCGTGTTCCCGGACGACCGCTCCAACAGCAATCGGCGCGCCGCTTCCCGACCCACGATGCGATGGGAGATCGCGCCCGCGCATGCCAACCGGATTGCCACCGTCCGCCAACCAGGTTGGCAGGGCACGCCGGGCGAAGCGGGATGATAGGATGAACCGGTGGGCGATGTGTTCTCGTCGGTGGTCAGCGGCGCTCGCGAGCAGCTCTCGGCCGCCGCCGCGACGGCCGCGCACCAGCTCGGGGTGTGGGACGCGCTCCGCGCCTCGCGAGGCGGCGTGCTCGCCGCGGCCAAGCTCGCCGCCAGGCTCGGACTGTCGCCGGGCAAGCTGTGCGCGCTCCTCGACGTGCTTGCTCTCGACGGGCTGCTCGTTCGCAGCGGGCCATCCTTCGCCCCGTGCTTTGCGATCGCCCTCGCCCCGCCTCCTCCCGTCGCCCCTGCCGACGCGGAGTGGGGGCGCCTCGCCGAGGTGATCCGCACCGGACGCCCGCTCGATCCGCTCACCGACGATGCGGCGCTGAGGCGCTTCCATCATCACCTCGTCACGGCCGGCGCCGCCGCGGCCCACGAGCTCGCGGGGCGATTGAAGGCGGAGCTCACCGACGGGGAATTGCTCGACGCGGGCGGAGGCGCCGGGGTCTATACGGCCGCGCTCCTGGACGCCGCACCCACCGCGCGCGCCACCCTTGCCGACCGCCCGGAGGTGGTCGCGCTCGCCGCGGAGAGGCTCTCCCGCCACCTCGCCGGAGGCCGCGTCCGCTTCGCGGAGGGGGACCTGTTCGAGATCGCGCTGCCGTCGCAGATCCGGGTCGCGCTCCTCGCCAACCTCCTCCACCTCCACCCGCCCGAGGCGTGCGCCTGCCTCGTTGCCCGCCTCGCGGCCACCCTCGCTCCCGGAGGCCTCCTGGTGATCAAGGATCTGCGGATCGAGCCCGATCGCGGCGGCCCTCCGTCGGGCGTGCTGTTTTCGCTCAACATGGCGCTCTACACCGTCGCAGGCGAGGTCCATGACCGCCATCGGATCGGCGCATGGCTCCTCGCCGCCGGTCTCCACGAGGTGACCTTCGAGGCGCTCGCCGCGGCGCCCGACGCGATCGTCGCGACCGCACGTAAGCCGTTCATTTGACAGGTGATTGGGCCCGTGCTAGTCTGTGTAACCTAGGAGGAAAAGCGGATTTGACCGTGCCCGCCCTGCTGACTCCGCTGCGTCACGTCCTGGTGGTCGATGACGAGGAGGGTCTTCGGCACATGCTGGTCGTGCTGCTGACCCGCGAGGGCTACCAGGCCACGGCGGTAGGCTCGGGGGAGGCGGCGCTGCGGGAGCTCGACCACAAGCCCTACGACGTGGTGCTCTCCGATATCCGGATGCCCAGGTTCGACGGGCTCCAGCTGGTCGACGAGATCCGGCGCCGCGGCCTGCGCATGACGGTGATCATGATGTCGGCCTTCGGCACCCTCGACACCGCCCTCGAGGCGATGAAGCGCGGCGCCTACGACTACATCGCCAAGCCGTTCAAGCCCGACGAGGTGGTGCTGGTGCTCCGCAAGGCCGAGGAGCGCGAGCGCCTGTTTCGCGAGAACCAGTCGCTGAAGCGCGCCCTGGCCGCCCGCGCGAGCCCCAACGGCCTCCGAGGGATCGACCAGATCCTCGGGCAGAGCAAAGGCATGCAGGAGATCGCGCGGACCATCCGCAAGATCGCCGAGTACAAGACCACCGTGCTCGTCACCGGCGAGTCGGGCACCGGCAAGGAGATGGTGGCGCGAGCGCTCCACGCCTGCTCGCCGCGCGCCAAGGACCCCTTTGTCGCGGTCAACTGCGCCGCGATCCCCGAAGCGCTCCTCGAGAGCGAGCTGTTCGGCCATCGCAAGGGCGCCTTCACCGACGCGCACCGCGACAAGCGCGGGCTCTTCGAGGAGGCCTCCGGCGGCACCCTGTTCCTCGACGAGATCGGCGACCTGCCGGTGGCGCTGCAGGTGAAGCTCCTGCGCGTTCTCCAGGAGCAGGAGATCCGTCCGGTGGGCGCAGTCAGCGACGTGAAGATCGACGTGCGGGTGATCGCCGCGACGGCGCGCGATCTGCCGGGCGAGGTCAAGGAGGGGCGCTTCCGCGAGGACCTCTACTACCGCCTGAACGTGCTCCAGATCCACCTGCCGCCGCTGCGCGATCGCAAGGAGGACATCCCGGCCCTCCTCGAGCACTTCATCGCCAAGATCAACACCCGCCTCGGCACCCGCATCGGCGGGACCTCCACCGACGCGCTGCAGCTCCTGATCGATCACGCCTGGCCGGGCAACGTCCGCGAGCTCGAGAACACCGTGGAGCGCGCGATGGTGCTGTCCGACGGGAACCGCATCGACGCCGAGGTCCTCCCCGACAAGGTGCGCGAGTCGCGCGACAAGATCCGGCTGACGCTCCTCTCCGGGGAGCTCTCGATCAAGAAAACGACCCGCGTGATCGAGGAGGAATTGATCCGGAAAGCGCTCCGCGAAACTCGCGGAAACCGTACGAATGCCGCGAAGTTACTCGAGATCAGCCACCGCGCGCTGCTGTACAAGATCAAGGAGTTCGGGATCGAAAGTGCAGGAAAAATTTGACGGATCTTGCAGAGGTGGTAGGATGTAGGACAAGGTCGGATAAAGGGCTACTTAATTAAGTATCATTGTTGGTTGACAGGTATGAACATTTCCTTGACTCGCAGGAGGGCAAAGACCCATCATTGATCCGTTTTTCAGGCTCGCTATCCAGCGCTCTCGCCGCGGAACGGATCAGATGGACAAGCACAAGAACCCAGATGCCGATGGCGGAGCATTGCACGCGACCCTGGCACCCGAGGGTGTAGCGCGTGCCTCCGGCCCGGCATCCGAACCGGCGAAGGAGGTGCTGAAAGCGGCCGACAGGGCGCCCGAAAAAGCGGAAAAGACCGCGCGCGCAAATGGTCCGAAGCGGACGAAGAACAACGTCCGAAAGATGAGGACCGAGAAGATGATGAGCAAGGCCGAGCTCGCGAGGCGAGCCGGCATGAGCACGCTCACCATCGATCGCGTCGAGCGCGGCTTGCCCTGCCGGATGGATACCAAGCGAAAGATTCTCGAAGCGCTCGGGCTGAAGCCGACGGACCGCGTGGCGGTCTTCGGCGACCAGGGTGAACCTGGCGACCTGGACGATCAAGGCGACTTCGGCGACCCAGGCGACTAGAGACGGCGACGCAGTCCGCGAGACCGCGCCGCCGAAAGGATGGCGCGGATCATGGCAGCAAAGACCTGCATCGGGCTCGACATCGGGACCAGCGCGATCAAGGTGGCCCAGCTGAAGGTCGGGCGCGGCGGCAGCGTCCAGCTCCTGAACTTCGGCATCGAGCCGCTCTCGCCGGACACGATCGTCGACGGGACGATCATGAACCAGCAGGCCGTGGTCGAGGCGATAAAGACGCTGATCGCGCGCCTCAAGATCAAGCAGAAGGAGGTCGCGCTGGCAATCTCCGGCCACTCGGTGATCATCAAGAAGATCTTCGTGCCGGCGATGACCGAGGACGAGCTCGAGGAGCAGATCCCCTGGGAGGCCGAGCAGCACATCCCGTTCGACAAGAACGACGTCGAGATCGATCACCAGGTGCTCTCGGGCAAGAACTCGCAGGGGCAGATGGAGCTCCTCCTCGTCGCCGCGAAGAAGGACGTGGTGCGCGACTACACCTCGCTCGCCAAAGAGGCGCACCTCCACCCGGTGATCGTCGACATCGCCGCCTTCGCGGTGCAGAACGCCTTCGAGATCGCCTACGACGCGATGTCGCCGACCGACACGGTGGTGATCATCAACGTCGGCGCCAGCGTCTCGAACATCAACATCATCTCCGGTGGCGGCAGCGCCTTCACCCGCGACGTGACCACCGGCGGCAACGCCTTCACCGATGAGATCAAGCGCCAGCTCAACGTCTCGCATGAGGAAGCGGAGAGCCTGAAGAAGTCGGCCTCGGAGAACGTGCTCGAGCCGGCGGGCGAAGGCGACGCGACGAGCAAGGGGCCGGGCGGCCCGAAGAAGCGCAACACCGGTCGCCTGTTCGGGCTGCCGAAGGACGCCGACAAGATCATGCAGCAGACGGCCGAGCAGATGGCCGGCGAGTTCTCGAAGTCCCTCGACTTCTTCCTCGCCTCGCACCCCGACACGTCGGTGTCGAAGATCTACCTCGCCGGCGGCGCGGCGCGGGTGACGACGCTGCACCACGCGATCGCCCAGCGCGCGCACGTCCCGGTCGAGGTGCTCGATGTGTTCCGCAAGATGACCATCCCCGAGGGCACCGGGCCGGGGAAGTTCGACCTCGCATTCCTGAAGCATCACGCCGCGCAGGCGGCGGTGGCGATCGGATTGGCGCTGCGCGCGCCGGGAGACCGGTAAATGATCCGGATCAACCTACTCCCGGTCAAGACGTCGAAGCGGCGAAGCGCCGGGCAGAAGCAGGTGCTGCTCGGCGGGCTCGCGGTGATCGGCGGCTTGATCGGCGTCGTGCTCTTCCACGGCTGGGCCTCGGGGGAGGTGGCCGTGCAGCAGCGCACGCTGACCGACCTCAACGACACGATCGCCAAGCTCAAGACCGAGGTCGGCGACTACGACGACATCAAGCGCCAGCGCGACGACCTGAAGCGGCAGAAGGACGCGATCGAGAAGCTCCAGGCAGCGCGCAGCGGCCCGGTGTTCCTGATGCGCGAGCTGTCGGACATCCTGACCAAGGGGAAGGGGCCGACGTTCAACAAGGACCGCTACGAGGAGCTCCTGCGCAAGGACCCCAACGCGGGCCTGAACCAGGGCTGGGATCCCAAGCGCGCCTGGCTGCTCACCTACCAGGAGAAGGAGGGCATCGTGACCCTCCACGCCGGCGCCAAGTCAGATGAGGACGTCGCGGAGTTCCTGAAGCGCATGAAGCTCTCGGCCTTCTTCTCCGACGTGTACTGGCAGCAGACCCAGCCGCAACAGAAGGACAACGTCGCGTTCGTCACCTTCGACGTCGCCTGCAAGGTCAACTACTGATGAACGATCTCTTCGACAGAATCGCCGGCCTGAAGTCGCAGCAGAAGGCGGGCATCCTCCTGGTGCTGCTCGGGCTCATCGGCGGCGGCTACTACTACTTCTTCTACGCCGACCTGGAGGTGGAGATCGCCGGCAACCAGACGGCGATCCTCAAGGCCCAGGAGGAGAATGCCTCCTACGAACAGCGCAAGAACGAGTACCAGGCGTTCCGCCTGGAGGTGAACCAGCTGCTCGAGGAGCAGAAGGAGCTGCTGCGCGTCCTCCCGAAGAAGGACGACATCGAGCAGTTCATCGAGAACGTGAACGCCCAGGTCGAGCTCGCCGGGCTCTCGAAGGTGTCGTCGGTGCGCGACAAGGCGCAGGCCGAAGAGCTCTACATGCGCATCCCGATCAAGATGTCGCTCTCCGGGAACTACCACCAGATCAATCGCTTCTTCAAGAACGTCGGCGAGCTGAAGCGGATCGTCACCATCGCCGACCTCCAGCTGGCGGTCTCGACGGAAGGGACCGGCCAGGCGCTGAAGGCGGATTTCGTCGCCCAGACCTTCCAGTTCATCGACCGGCCAGGAGCCCCCAAATGAGGCGCGTTCGCTTCGCGACGGCAATGCTGGCCACTCTCATCCACCTCGCGGCCTGCGGCGAAGACCCCCCGCCCGAGGCTGACAAGCCGGCGGCGGCTCCGGCGGCGGCTCCGGCGGCGGCCAGACCCGCGGCGCCCGCCGGGGTCGACCCCTCGAAGCTGACGCTGCTCACCGAGGTGCGCAAGCGCACCTTCAAGAACGAGGACTTCATCGAGAGCGACTACAACCGCAACCCGTTCCGATCCTTCCTGAATGACTTCTCCGGCCAGCAGATCGCCGAGGTGAAGCAGTACAAGGTGCTGCTGAGCAAGTACTCGCTCGAGGAGCTCAAGCTGATCGCGATCATCGGCCCACCGACGGAGGAGTTCGGCGGCAAGGCGGTTCCGGTGCGCGGCGGCGGGGGCACCGGCTACACCGAGCCGCGGGCGATGTTCCTCGACCCGTCGGGGATGGGCGTGCCGGTGGTGCGCAACAACCACATCTCCAAGATTGACGCGAAGGTGGTCCGCATCGACTCGGAGAAGGGCAAGGTCTACGTGGAGATCAAGGAAGACCTCGGGGCCGGCAAGTTCACGCTGGTCGAGCGGGTTCTCGAACTGCACCAGGGCGAGCCCACCGAGGGAGCGAAACAATGAGGCACATCAAGGAGTCCCCCGTGATCAATCGCCGAAACGTGATCTCCCTGGCCCTCGTGCTGGCGGCGGCGTTGCCCGCAGTGGCCCGCGGCGACGGGAAGGGCAACCTGGTGCGGGAGATCGGGACGAGATCTCTCGGGGCGAAGACGGTGATCACCCTGCGCGGGAGCGCGACGCCGAGCTTCACCGCCTATCGCCTCGAGCGCCCGGCCCGGGTGGTGGTCGACCTCGCCGATGGCCGGTTCGACACCGTCGAGGGGCCGATCGACGTCGACACCTGGGCGGTCGGGCAGATCGCGGTGTCGCAGCAGAGCGACCAGCACACCCGCGTGGCGCGGGTGATGATCGGCTTCAAGCGGCCGGCCAGCTACGACGTCAAGGCGGCCGGCAACGACGTGGTGATCACCATCACCCCGGACGAGACGCCGCCGGCCGAGCAGCTGCGCGATGAGAACGCCCGCGCCGAGGAGGCGAAGAAGGGGCGGCTCGGCGAGGAGGCTCGGCGCAAGGTCGCCGAGGGAGCGCGCCAGAAGGCGGAGCGCGAGGCGGAGAGCGCAAGGCGACGTGCCGACGAGGAGGTGGTGCGGCTCGAGGCCCAGCGGGCGGATGCGGCGCGCAAGGCAGGCGAGGCGCGCGCCGAGGTGGAGAGGCGGCAGGCGGAGCTCGAGGCGGTGCGGGGGCAGATCGCTGCGGCGCAGATCGACCAGCGCAGCGTGGGGGCGCAGGCGGAGCAGGCCACGCAGGCGGCGCGCACCCGGATGAACGCTACCAAGGCAGAGCTCGAACGGATCGAAGCGCAGCGGTCGCGTCTGTCGCTGGAGAAGGACGCCGCCGCGAAGCAGGCCGACGCGGCGCGCGCCGAGCTCGGGCGCGCCGAGGCGGAGCGCGCGATGGCGGCGAAGCAGGCCGAAGCGGCGCGCGGGGAGCTGTCGCGGATCGAGGCGGCGCGCCAGCGCGAGCAGGCGGCGCTGCAGGCGACCCGCGCGCAGGTGGCGGAGGCCAGCCGCGCCCGCGGCGAGGAGGAGGCGAAGCTCTCGGCCGCGCGCGGCGAAGCGATGCGGCTGTCCGACGAGGCGATCCGTCTTGCTGCGGTGCAGCAAGAGACGCGCCGCGCGGCGGAGCAGGAGGCGGCGAGGCTCGAGACCACACGGCGGGAGGCCCAGCGCGTCGCCGCCGAACGGGCGGCCGAGGCGCAGCGACTCGAGGCGGCGCGGGCCGTGCGCGCCGACGTGGATCGCGCCCGCGCCGAGGCGAAGCGGCTGGCCGACGAGGCCTCCGCCGCCCGCACCGAGGTGGAACGTGCGCGCGAGAAGCTCTCCGCGCTCGCCGCCCAGCAGGCCGCGGACATCGAGCGCGTCAATCGCCAGGTCGCCGCCGCGCGCGCCAACGCCGAGCAGCTCCAGCGCGCGCGCAGCGAGGAGGAGGGGAAGCTGGATACCGCGCGTCGTGAGGTCCGGAAGGTCAACGCCGACCGCGACGTGGAGCTGAAGCGACTCGACGAGGCGCGGCGCGAGGCCGACCGGCTGGGGACGCTGGCCGCGACCCGGGGCGAGCGACTGGCCGCGGCCCGGCGCAGCGAGACCGACGCGAAGCGGCTCTCCCACGAGAAGGCGGCGGACCTCGCCCGGATCGAGGCGCTGCGGGAGCAGAAGGCGATCGAGGGGGAGCGGCTCGACCGGCTGACGGCGGAGAAGCGAAGCGCGCCCGCCGGGACGCCCGCCCGGCAGCGGGAGGTCGCGCGACTCGAGGCGGCACGCGCCGAGGCGGAGCGGCTCTCGAAGGCTCGCGAGGCGGAGCTGGCGCAGTTCGAGGCGGCGCGGGCCGAGGCCAGGCGACTGGCGGACCAGCGCGCGGCCGAGGTCGCACGGCTGGCGGAGCTGCGGAGCGACGGGCAGCGACTCTCCGCGGCGCGGGCAGCGACGCTCTCGCAGCTCGAGGCGGCGCGCGCGGAGGCGGCGCGGATGGCGGCGGAGCAGAAGGCCGAGCTGCTGCGCCTCGAGGCGGCCCGCAGCGACCGGAAGCAGCTCGCCGCCAACGGTGCGCGCCTCGACGCCGAGCGCGCCGACACCGAGAAGCGTCTCGCCAGCGCGCGGGCCGAGCTGCTGCGGTTCGAGAAGGCGCTCGCCGAGGCGAAGGCGGCCCCGCCCGCCGCCGCGGTGGCAACGAAGGCGCGGCCATTGCCCGGCCCGGGTGGCGATGCTGCAACGCAGAAAACTGTCACCTCGGTCGACTTCCAGGATCGCCCCGACGGCGTCCGCGTCGTGGTGGGCGTGGACGGCGACCCCGACTTCACGGTGCTCCGCTTCGGCACCACCACCACCCTGCGCGTCAAGGGCGCCCACCTGCCCGCGCGGCTCGCCCGCACCCTTGACACCAGCGCGTTCCACGGGCCGGTCTCGTCGGTGTCCACCTACGTCGATCCGCAGGATCCCGGGGCGGTTCGCGTCGACGTGAAGCTCGCGACCGAGGTCGAACCCGACGCGCGCAAGGAGGCAGGTCGCATCGTCTGGGACTTCCCGAAGGGCGCCCTCTCCGCCTCCTATCCGCCGGCCCGCGTCGCCGGGTACGGGCTGAACGCGCTCCCCCTGCAGATCACCGACCCCAACGCCCAGCGCGGCGCTCCACGCCCGCGCGCCGCGGCCCAGCTCGGTGGCAACAAGCGCTTCACCGGCTCGCACATCGACCTCGACTTCAAGGACGCCGACATCCACAACATCCTCCGGCTGCTCGCCGACGTGGGGCAGGTCAACATCGTCACGTCCGACGATGTCCGCGGCTCGGTGACCATCCGGATGCGCGACGTGCCGTGGGATCAAGCGCTCGACGTGGTCCTCCGCGCGAAGGGGCTCGGCATGGCGCGTGATCGCAACCTGATCCGCGTCGCGCCCCAGGGGGTGCTCGACAAGGAGCTCGAGGTGGAGATCGCGCAGCGGGCGAAGGAGGTCGAGCTGCGACCGCTCACGAGCCGGCTCCTGCCGCTCTCGTATGCCACGGCTACCACGATCATGCCGCGGGTCCAGGACCTCCTCTCGCCGCGCGGCAAGGTGTCGGTCGACGAGCGCACCAACGTGCTGATCGTCTCCGACATCTCGGGCAACATCGCCCTGGCCGAGGATCTGGTGCGCCGCCTGGACACCCAGACGCCGCAGGTCCTGATCGAGGCACGGGTGGTCGAGGCGCGCACCTCGTCGGCGCGCGAGTTCGGCATCCAGTGGGGCGGCAACGGGATCTCCTCGACGGCGACCGGCAATCCGACCGGCCTCGTCTTCCCGAGCACCGTCGGCATCGCCGGCGGCGCGGCCGATGGCAACACTCCGGTCGGCGGAACGCAGGGACCGCAGGCCGCCTCGCCGAACTACGTGGTCAACATGCCCTCGCCGGTCGGCACCGGGGCCGGTGGCGCGCTCGGCTTCACCTTCGGCTCGGTGGCCGGCAACTTCAACATCAACCTCCGCCTCTCCGCCGCCGAGTCGAGCGGCAGCACGCGCATCCTCTCGGCGCCGAAGATCACCACGATGGATAACGTCGAGGCGTCGATCGAGCAGGGCACCGGCATCCCGGTCTCCACCACCTCCGCCCTGGGCACGCAGACCCAGTTCATCGACGCCAGCCTCAAGCTGACCGTCAAGCCCCACGTCACCAACGAGGGCAGCGTGGTGATGAAGCTCGACATCACGCGCAACGAGCCCGACTTCTCGCGCCTCTCCAGCACCGGCGCCCCGGCGATCCTCAAGCGCTCCGCCAGGACCGAGATGCTGGTGCGCGATGGCGACACCGCGGTGATCGGCGGCATCTACTCGCGCAACAGCGCCACCAGCATCGCCAAGGTGCCGTGGCTCGCCGACATCCCGATCCTCGGCTGGCTGTTCAAGCAGAAGCGCGAGGTCGACGACCGCACCGAGCTCCTGATCTTCATCACGCCCCGGATCCTCAATCGCGCCGCATCGGTGGCCCGGCAATAGACGTGGCCCGCCTGCAGCTCACCACGGCCGGGGAATCGCACGGACCGGCGCTGGTTGCGGTCCTGGTCGGGCTCCCCCACGGCCTCCGTGTGACTCGCGAGGCGATCGATCGCGACCTCGCGCGCCGGCAGGCCGGGTTCGGACGTGGCGGGCGGATGAAGATCGAGCACGACGAGGTGGAGGTGCTGGCGGGCCTGCGCGGTGGGGTGACACTCGGCTCGCCGCTGGCGCTCGCGGTACGCAATCGCGACTTCGCGAACTGGGGCGACGTGATGGACCCGTTCGTGCCGCCGTCGGGCGCCCGCGCGGCGGCGATCACCCGGCCGCGCCCCGGCCACGTCGATCTCGCGGGCTGCCTCAAGCTCGGGCTGACCGACGCGCGCGACGTGCTCGAGCGATCGAGCGCCCGCTCGACGGTGGCACGGGTGGCGGCGGGGGCGGTGGCGAAGGCCCTGCTCGGCGCCTGTGGCGTGGAGCTCTTCGCCCACGTGGTCCGGATCGGCGACGTCGCGGCCGCCCCGGTGGAGCGCGATTTCGCCGCTGCCCGGGAGCGCGCCGAGGCGAGCGAGGTGCGCTGCGCCGACCCGGAAGCCGGGGCGCGCATGGTGGCGGCGATCCGCGCGGCGCAGCGCGATGGCGACAGCCTCGGCGGGATCGTCGAGGTGATCGCCTGGAACCTGCCCCCCGGCCTCGGGAGCCACGCCGAGTGGACCGATCGCCTCGACGGGCGGCTGGCGCTGGCGCTGATGTCGATCCAGGCCATGAAGGGGGTGGAGGTGGGGCTGGGATTTGCTGCAGCGCAGCAACGCGGCTCGGCGGTGCATGATCCGATCGGCTGGAACGGGCGCCGCTTCACTCGCCCGTCCAACCGGGCGGGCGGCGTCGAGGGTGGCCTCTCGAACGGTGAACCGGTGGTGGTGCGCGCGGCGATGAAGCCGATCCCGACGCTGGCGCGGCCGCTGCCCTCGGTGGATCTGGCGACGAAGCAGCCCTTCGATGCACAGAAGGAGCGGACCGACTCGTGCGCGGTGCCGGCCGCAGCGGTGGTGGCCGAGGCAGCCGTGGCGTTTGTGCTCGCCGACGCTTTGCTCGACAAGACCGGCGGGGACACCATGGACGAGGTGCGCGCCCACCTCGCCGGGTTCGAGGCGTCGCTCGATGCGCGCTGATCCAGGAGACGCCCGCGACGTCCTTTGCGCGGCCCAGCGCGGCCCGATCTGGCTGGTCGGGATGATGGGCACGGGCAAATCCACCGTCGGGCGACTGCTCGCGGAGCGGCTCGGCCGGCGCTTCATCGATCTCGACCAGGTCATCGAGGGAGAGGCGGGCCGGACGGTGCGGGAGATCTTCGCCGACGACGGCGAGACGGCCTTTCGCGCCCGCGAGGCGGAGGTCGCACAGCGCCTCGGTCCGGCCTCCCATGACGCGGTGATCGCCACCGGGGGCGGCACGCCCTGCGAGGGCGACACGGTGCGCGGGATGAAGGCGGCCGGCCTCGTGGTGTGGCTGCGCGCCGACGTCGACGACGTCATGCGGCGAATCGATCTGTCGCGGCGTCCCCTGCTGGCCGAGGCGGTGGATCCGAGGGCGCGCTGGATCGACCTGGCGCAGGCCCGAGAGGCGCGCTACCGCGTCGCGGATGTCACGATCGAGCGGCGCGGGCGGCAGAGCGCCGACGTGGCCGACGAGCTGGCCTCGTGGCTGGAGGCGTTCGGCCCGTTCCCGCTCGGGTGCCCGATGGAGGTGGACGAGCTGACGGTCGAGCTCGGCGCGCGCCGCTACCCGATCTACTTCGATCCGCTCCCTGGGGCAGAGGAGCGCTTCGCCGCCCACCTCGCCCGTCGCGTCCCGCCGGGGCAGGCGCCGATCGGCGTGGTCACCGACGAGACCGTGGCGCGGCTGCACCTCCCGCGCTATCTTGTTGCGTTGCAGCATCGCGGCTACCGCGTGGTGCCGGTGACCCTCCCGGGTGGCGAAGAGTCGAAGTCCCTCGCGAACGCCGGCGCAGTGGCGGAGGCGCTGGCCGCGGGCGGACTCGATCGCCGATCGACCGTGGTCGCGCTCGGCGGCGGCGTGGTGTGCGACCTCGCCGGCTTCGTCGCCTCCGTGCTGTACCGCGGCGTCGCCTGCGCCCACGTGCCGACCACGCTGCTGGCGCAGGTCGACGCCTCGGTCGGCGGCAAGACCGGCGTCAACCTGCCCTCGGGCAAGAACCTGATCGGCACCTTCCACCAGCCGCTGCTGGTGTACGCGGACCTCACCGCGCTCGCGACCCTCGACGGGCGCGAGGTGGCCTCCGGACTGGGCGAGATCGCCAAGCACGCCCTCCTTGAAGGCGGCCCGCTCTGGACCCTGCTGGAGGCGCGCGCGGAGGAGGCCCGGGCCGCCTCACCGTCGCTGCTGGCCGAGCTGGTGCGGGCCTCCTGCCGGCTGAAGGCGAACGTGGTGGCGGGCGACGAGCGGGAGCTGGAGCCCGCGGGCGGGCGGCTGCTGCTGAACCTCGGTCACACCGTCGGGCACGCCCTCGAGATCCGCTCCCTCGGGCACCGTGGCGCTTCGGGATCGCTCCGGCACGGCGAGGCGGTGGGCCTCGGGCTGATCGCGGCGGCGCGTGTCGCCTGTGCGCTCGGCGGAGGTGACCCCGATGTTGAGGCGCGGGTCTCCACCCTCATCGCGCGCCTCGGGCTGCCGACCGATCTCGATCCGCGCCTCGACGCCGCCGCCCTCGCCGCCGTCGCGGTCGACAAGAAACGAGCCCTCGGCGACGGGGGAGTCTCCGTGATTCGCTACCTCGTCCTCGACGGTCCCGGGCGCGTTCGGGTCGAGCCGCTCGCGCCCGCTCGGCTCGCCGAGCTGCTCCGCGCACCCGCATCTCCACACCACTCGATCGGGAGGTCCCATCCATGAAACGCATCCACTCCCTCCTCGCCGCTCTGCCGCTCGCGCTCGCCGCCGGCTGTGCCGACTTCGACGGCCCGCTCCAGATCCTGCAGAACCAGGTGATGGGCGACGACTGCGTGGTTTCGGGAACCCTTGGTCTCCCGCGGTCGGGTGGCGTGCTGGATGTCGGACTGGTCGAGGCCGGCTACCCCGGATACGAGGTCTACCTCGTGGTGCAGAACAACCTCGCCAACAAAGGACTCGGCGTCGACGACGTCCAGATGGAGGGCGTGGACGTCGAGCTCAAGGTCGGGGGAGCCTTCGGTGCGCTCGTCCCGGTCGGCCAGCGGAACTTCTTCGTTCAGAGATACGCGGGCGTCCTCCGTCCGGGAGCCACCGTCGGCCTGGCCGCCGAGGTGATCCCGCGCCAGGTGGCGGCCGAGATGGGCCCCGCGATCTCCGGTTCCGAGCTGGAGTTGCCGTCGGTGATGGCGCACGTCCGCGCGGTCGGCAAGCGCGCCGGGGGCTCGATCACCTCCGGCTGGATCGACTTTCCGGTGAAGGTGTGCCGCTGGTGCCTGGCGTTCAACAGCAAGCCGGGGGAGAAGCCGGGGCCGTGCCCGCCGGGCGGCATCGTCGAGGAGCAAATCCGCATGGGCCAGTGCAACCCGGCGCAGGACGGCGAGGTCACCTGCTGTACGGGGGGCAACAACGTGCTCCTCTGCGGCGACCGGGTCCCGAAAAAGAAGGGCATGTGAGCGCTGTCCGCCCTCGCCTGGGCGTGGGCGCGCCGCGAATTGACTTCCCCCTCGCCCCCGGTTACAAGGGGGCCTCATGTTCCGCGAGAGTC
>SHYY01000105.1 GCA_009692555.1 Myxococcales bacterium | reverse complement strand
CGAGGGAGCGGGCCGGTTCGGAGCGCCGGATGGCGCCCGCTTCTACAGCATCGCCCGGGGCTCCGCGATGGAGTGCAAGGCGATCGTGGATGCCTTTGCGGTCCTGCAACTCGCCTTGGAAGACACTCGGCGACAGGCGATGGAGTTGCTGACCCGCATCGTGGAGATGCTCACGCGCTTGTGCCGGAGAGGTGATCCCCCGCGCGAGAGTGCCCCTGAATCGACTACGACCACGACTACGACTACGACTCCGTGAGCGGAGGGACCCCCTTCTCCGTTAAGCACCCACTCCCTGGCGTACGCCTTGTCGCCGGAGACCGGATCGCGTAGTCTGCGCCGAGGTGCCCGCCCCCCACGAGGTGCGCGTTCGAGAGAGCGCGGAGGTTGCCCTCCCGCCAGCGACGGACAGCTCGTGGGCGCGCGCGGCAGCGTTGATCGTCGCGCTGCCGCTGATGGTCTACGCGCCCGTGCTCTTCTTCGGTAAGACCTTCATCCTGCGCGACCACGCGATGTACGTCGTGCCCTCGCGATGGCACCTGGCGCGCGCACTCGCGAGCGGCCAGCTCCCCGAGTGGTGGTCGGCAGTCGGCCTCGGGGCGCCCTTCGCGGCCAATCCCGCCCATTGCGTATTCTATCCGCCCGCGTGGCTGGCGGGCGTGCTGCCGGTGGCCTTCGGCGCGGACCTCCTCCTCCTCCTCCACATCGCATGGGGCGGCCTCGGCCTGATGCTGCTCTCGCGGCGGCTCGGCGCGCGGCCGTTGGGGGCCGTGGTCGCCGCGGCGTCGTTCATGCTGTCGGGATACTTCTCGGGCGTGCTGCCGCAGTGCCTGGCCCCGCTGACGCTCGCCTGGACGCCGTGGATCGGATGGGGCGCGGACCGCCTGGCCGCGGCGTCGACGTCGCGCGAGGCGCTGCGGCGCGGCCTCGAGCTGGCCGCGCTCTTTGCTGCGGCGATCCTCTCGGGCGATCCGGCAGGGATCCTCGACGCCGGCCTGGTCGCGGGGATGGTCCTCCTCGCCCGCGCTCCGACGTGGCGAACGGGCGCGCGTGGCCTCGCCATCGTAGCCGGTGCGGCCGCAGCGGCCGTCGCGCTCGCTGCCCTCCTCGTCGTCCCGTCGCTCCACCTGCTCGGCGACAGCGAGCGCGCGAGCGGGGTGAACCTCGCCGCCGCCGAGGAGTTCTCGATGCACCCGCTGCGTCTCCTCGAGATGTTCTGGCCCGGGCTCCTCGGCGATCCCTTCGAGCCGGCGGCCAACGTGCTCGCAGCGCTCGATCCCAACCCGGCGGGCGTCTGGGCCTACAGCCTCCACCTCGGCGCCGGTGTGGTTGCGCTGGCGTGGTTCGGCGCCGCCAAAGGCGCGCGGGATCGTCGCATCCTCCTCGCCAGCGCGGCCGTGCTGCTGCTGCTCGCAATGGGGAAGTACACGCCGGTCCATGCGCTCTACTACAACTTGGTGCCAATCGCTCGGCTCGTGCGCTTCCCCGAGAAGCACGCCGCCGGCGCGATCGTGCTCCTCGCCGCCCTCGCCGGCGCCGGGTTCTCGACGGTGTGCGCCGCCGCGCCGTCGCGCCGCCTCGTGGCCTAGATCGGCGGCATCGGCGCGGCTCTCGTGATTGCCTCGGCGTGCGCGGCGCTCGTCGATCCGGTGCGCGCCGCCTCCCTCCTCGGGGGCCTCGAGGTGGGGCGCGTGGAGCGGGCGCTCGCTCACTCGTCCGCGGGGGGCGCCTCGGCGGGCGCGGCGACACTCGGATTGGCGGTCGCCCTCGGGCTGGCGCGGAGCAGCGCGCGGCGGCGGCTCGCGCTCTTCGGGGCGACCATCGTTCTGGTGGTGCAGGGAGGGGCCCACGCGCTCGAGCTCGAGGCGGTGGCCGATCGCGTCGACCTTTCGCGGCCCCCGGCGCTGCTGGCGGACGTGCCGCCGGTCGCGGCCCCCGCGCGCCTCCGGACCTACCGCGCCGCGCGCCACACCGTCGGGGGGGCGACCATCTTCGATCGCATCGCCAACCTCCGCGACAGCGCTGGCGAGAACTTCGCCTATCCAGCCGGCTACGATCACGTGCCGGGCTACGATCCCGCGCTGTCCACGCGATTCACGGAGCTGTTGTCCACCGCCGAGGGTGATGGCACGGTGGTGCAGGTCCTCCGCCTGCTCGGCGTGGAGCTGATCGTCCTGCCGGTCGAGGTCGCGCGCACCCACACGCTTCAGGTCCGGGCGGTGTCGCCCGACGGCACGTCGGCTCTCGTCTTGGCGCGGGTCCGGCCGCGGGCGTCGCTGGTGCGGCGCTGGGAGTGGGTCCCCGACGACGCCGCAGCGAGCGTGCGGCTCCGCTCGGCGAACCGCGACCCCTCGCAGATCGTGATCACCGGCGCTCCTGGCGCAGACGAGCGGCCTGGGGAGGGCGCGGGTACGCCGGGCGCTTGCACCATCGATGAGCAGCGCCCGGAGCGGATCGATCTCCATTGCCGCTCCTCGGAGCCGGCCTACGCGCTGCTCCTCGATGCGTGGGCTCCCGGGTGGGAGGCCACTGTCGACGGGCGGCCCGCGCGGATCGAGCGCGCCGAGGTCGTGGCGCGGGCGGTGGCGGTCCCCACCGGCGAGCACTTGATCTCGTTGCGCTACCGCACGCCGGGCCTTCGCGCAGGTCTCGCGGTGTCGGGGCTGGCGTGGTGCGCGTGGCTCGCACTGTATCTTCTCCTGCGACGCGGCCGCCCACCTTCATCACCGACGCCCGCGTCGTCCGCCGCAGCCTCGACCACCTCCACATCCCACCCGTAGTCGTCTCGAGAGCCCGCCGACACCGCCAGCGCGCGCATGCACTTCGACGACGGGATGGCACTCGATCGAAGAGAGCCGCCCACGCGCACCGTCCGCCCTCCAGGCGGCCTCCGTGCTACCGTGCGCCAATGCACCGGGAGGCAACGGATGCGTCCTCCCAGCCGCCTCCATCGCCCGCGAGGGCTCGCTCGGCCCGCATCCTCACCGGCGGCGCGATCGGGCTACTGCTCGCGCTGGCCGGGCTGGCGGGCTTCGTGCGAGACTTCTCGAAAGACTTCCACTGGCACCTCGCGGTGGGCGGCGAGATCCTCGCGCGCCACGCCATCTATCGCGTCGACACTTTCTCGCACACCATGCTCGGCCGGCCGATGTTTGTGTCGTCGTGGCTGGGCGATCTGCTCCTCGCGGCGGCCTACGCGGCGGGCGGCTACGCCGGCTGCTACGCGCTCAGGGCGGCATGCATGGGCGCGCTGTTCTTCCTCCTGCTGCGCGAGATGATCCGCCGCGGCCTTTCCGTCACCACGACGGTCGCGCTGCTCTTGTTCCTGCTCGCCTGGCAGCTCTTCTTCTTCTACCTTCGCCCCGAGCTGTTCGCGCTGCTCGCCTTCGCCGCGCTCCTCCATTGGCTGGGCGAGCAGGAGCGCGGGCGGGCGACCAGACCGCCTTGGGCCGCGCTGGGGTTGATCGTCTTGTGGGCCAACCTCCATGGCTCGGTCGGCGTCGGCGTCCTCGCTTTTTGCCTGTTCTCCGTCGAGCGGGGGGCGATCGCGCTGCGCGGTCGTGGCCGCTGGTGGGGGTACCTCGCGCTGCCGCCGCTCGCGTTCGCCGCGGCGTGCGTGAACCCGGAGGGGATCGGGCTGCCGCTCGCGTTCCGTGTGCTCAGCCCGACGTGGGTGGCCCACACGATGGAGTGGGCCCCGCTCCCCATCGCCGGCGATCCGACGCTGCAGCTCGCCGGGCTGGTGGTCGCGGTCAGCACGATCGCCGCCGGCCGGCGCGCCTCGCCGTGGCGGGCCGTGCTGGTGCTGCTGCTTGCGCTGATGACCCTCCGCTACCAGCGCTTCCTCCGCTACACCTTGATCGCGGCGGCGCCGCTGCTCGCCGGGAACCTGGCGGCGCTCGCGTCGCGGCTCGAGGGGACCGCGCGCGCGCGTCGCTGGCGCCTTGCATCGGGCGCCCTCGCGGCGCTGCTCGCGGCGTCGGCCCTGTCGACGCTGTTCTTCGAACGCCGGCTGCTCGCGCAGGTGGGCACCGGGATGGATCGCGGCGTCTACCCCGAGGCGGCGTGCCGCTTCGCCCGCGATCACCGGCCGCGCGGGCGGATGTTCAACAGCTACGACTTCGGCAGCTACCTCATGTTCTGCCTCCCCGGGGAGCCGGTCTGGATCGACCAACGCGCCTAGTCGCTGTACCCGGACGAGATCTACCGCCGCTACCTTGGAGCGGCTTCATCGCCCGCCGCGCTGCGCGCGCTCAGCGACGAGACCGACGTCTCGTGGGCGTTCGTCGCCTACGATCCGATCGCCCGCCAGATGCAGGCCGATCCCGGCTCCTGGCAGCTCGTCTACTTCGATGACGTGGCCCTGATCTACCTGCGCGCGGGCGACCAGCGCCTCCCTCCGTTCCGCTGGCTCGACCCCGCGCGCCTCTCGCTGCTGCCCGATCTGCGCGCCGCCGATCTCGCCGCGGCCGTCGCCGAGCTGGCCCGGCAGACGGAGCGCTGCCCCGACGACCTCCGCACGCTGCTCGCACGGGCGGCGCTGGCGATCGCCCGCGGCGACGAGGCAGACTTCGCGGCTGCGCAGGCGGCGATCCAGTCGCAGGCAGGGGAGACGGTGGAGATGGCCCTGCTCGCGGGTCGCCACGCCATGATGCGACGCGATCCCGCGCGGGCGATCGCGCTTTTCACGCGCTTCCGGGAGCTCGGCGGCGACCTGCTGCTCTCGGCGCTGCTCGAGGCAGAGGCCCGCATCGCCGTCGGTGACGAGGCGGGAGCAGGCGACCTCCTCGACGTGTCGGCGGCGCTCCCCGGCGGCAGCGCTCCGGCGGCGGCGGCGCGGGCACGGCTCTTTCCCGCGGCGGGCGGCGGCGGCAGGCCTGCGACAATTGTCCCCAAAGATGGCAGGTAGCCACCGCGCAAGCCCCTTCGCCTACGCGCCCCCTTCCTCGTCGCTGGTTGCCCGATGATACGAGCCAGCCCTCCGTCGATGCAGAACTTCGCGGTCGCCCCGGCTCGCCGTGCGATAGTTTCGAGGCCATGAAGCCGGCCCGCCCCCGACCGCGCCATCCATGCGGGCCTCTTCGATGCGCTGCCGCAGATTCGTTCGTGGTGCACCGCCGGTGAACCGCTTTGTGGCCCTCCTGCTGCTCGCTCTGGTGCTCGCACCCGCCGTGTTCCTGCGCACCTTCCGGCTGGGAACGGTCCCGGGGCTGAACGGCGACGAGGCGGTGCACGGCTTCTGGGCGCGCCAGATCGTCGAGCAGGGCGATCGTCCCCTCTTTTCCCCCGACTCGCGCCACGTGAACCGGCTCGATGGGACGGTGCACCTCGAGATGGCGGTGCCTCACTACGCGCCGTGGCTGCTCTATGCGGTGGCCGGGACGTTCCGGGCCGCCGGCGCGTCGATCGCGTCACTGCGGGGGATCGGCGTGGCGGCGAATCTCCTGTCGCTGCTCGCCTGGTTCTTCCTGCTGCGGCGTGCGTTCGGGCCGGTCGAGGCGTACCTCGGCACGCTCGCGCTCGGGCTGATGCCCTTTCACGTCGCGAACAGTCGATTTGCGACGCAGGTGGTGCTCGTGCCGCCGCTCCTCACCGCCGCGCTGGCGTGCCTCGAGCGGTTTCACGGGACGAGGCGAGCCGGCTGGCTGATCGGCGCAGCGCTGGCGCTCGGGAGCGCGGCCGGGCAGCACGCGATCGCGCTGGTCTCCTTGCCGATCGGGCTCGGCGCGGTGCTCTGGTGGGGTCGAGGGCAGGCGCTCGCGCGCAGGCCCGCGACGTGGGCGGCGCTCGGTGTGCTCGCGCTGCTCCTGACGCCACAGATCCCGGTGCTGGTCGAGCTGGTCGAGGATCTCCTGGGTGGGCGGGCGGGGGCGCCGCTCTCGCTGGCCGCGGTCGCCGGGCGCGGGTTCCATCCCGTTCAGGCGTTCGGAATCGAGCTCCTGGTCATCGAGGGTGGGCAGGTGTACCAGAGCATGGCCGGGGTCGCGCTCGCGCCGGACGGACCGCTCCGGATCGTGGCGGGTGTGATCCTGATCGCGCTGACCGGCGGTGGCTTCTGGTGGATCGCGCGAAGCGGATCAGCGGGGGCGCGGCTGATCGCAGCGCACGGGGCGATCCACCTGATCGTGCCGCTCTTCCTGGGCGTGGTGTGGGACGTCGGCCAGGAGCGCTACCTCGTCTGCATGCTGCCGTCGCTGATTGTGTCGCCGCTGGCGGGTGCGGTGGCGCTCGTGCGGGGGTTGCGCCGGACCAGCCGAGCGCTGTCTGTCGGGGCCGCCATCCTGGCGGGTCTGCCCCTCGCGAGCTGGACCGACGGGCTCGCGCGTCACTACTTCGGCGAGCTGATCGTGCGGGGCGGTCAGGGGCCCTGCGCCCAGCGCTCTGCCGCCGAGGAGGTCAAGGTCACTGCCACCGCGCTGCTCGGCGAGCTCCTCGACGGGAATCAACCCGGCGGCTGGCCCGGTCCGGTCTTCGCCGCCGACTGGTGGGTCTACTGGCCGCTGCGGTTTCTCGCCCCCCTCGACGCACCGATCTGGAGCACCGCCGCCATGCCGCAGCAGCTCGCCGCCGGGCTGCCCGACTGCTTCGCGCTGGTCACCTTCGCGGAGGGGCGGGAGGAGGCGAAAGCCCGCGACCTGGCGGCGAAGCTCCAGCGAACGCCGGGCGTCGAGATGGTGACCCGCACGATCCCCGCAGCCGATGGGCGTCCGCTGGTGGTGATCCGCCTGGTGCGCTCCCGCAACGCGTCGCCTCGGTGCCGCCTGAGGCCGTGAACAGGCCGCCTGGCGGTGTTCTCGGGGCGCGGCGATGGGAGCTTCGCCGATCCGCCCCCGGTCGAGACCACGCTCGGCACCCAGCGGCCGTTCTAGCGTCCTGTCAGATTCAGAAACGAACGTAGAGGCACGCGCCACAGACCACACATTGCCACGTGATCTGCACCCACCTGGGCCCGAAATTCGCGGCCAACCCGACCGCGGCCAGCCCCGAAATCCACGGGTGTCGGAACGCAACCGGGAACAGCATCGAATAGCCCAGGTAGAGAAAAGGGAAAACCCCCATGTAGGCCAGCAACGAAGTCTTCGAGCTGATGTATTTCTTGATCTTGAGCGTCTGCAGGAACATCGCGATGGTCGTCCCCCAGCCGGCCAATATGAACAGGCACCGCATGAGCCGATCCTGCTCGGAGCTGATCAGGGCGAGGAACAGCAGGTAATTGATGAAGTAACCATTGAAGTGTTTTGCGCTGATGTAGAAGACCTTGGTGGTCCTCGCCATCAGACCGAGGATTCCGGCATTCTCCGGCGACCGCTCGCGCTCGTTCCCGTACGATTTTCGAAAGCTCGTCTTGGGGAAGAAGGGGCGGATGATATGGTATGGAAAGAACACCAGCACAATCTCGACCGGCAGCAGCAGCAGCGGGAGAGGCCGGAAGGTAAAATACAGCGCCTGGAAGAGGAGCAGGCCCGAGAAATAGACGTTCTCCAGGATGAACTCGTACGACATCACGCCTCGGTCGGCGAAGTATCCCTGAGTCTGGCGTCGCGGAAGCGACGTGAACGTCAGACAGGCGATGATTGCCTGAATGAACCCGGTGAGGGGCAAGGTCCAGACGAGGTGAACCGGGTGGATCGAGGTCGCCTCGAAGGCACACGCGGCGGCGAACTGGAGCAGATAGAGCAGCCCCCACAGCCGATGGATCCGGAACTTGGGCGGGGCGAACAATCGGACAACGGTGATTCCGCTCATCGGCTCCTCGGTGGCTGCGGGGAGGGGGGAGGATAGGACAAACAACCGGCCGTTGGCCAGTGGCTGGCTGAGTAGCCATCGCCCCTTCGCCACCTTGCCCTGAGCCGCGCTGACCGCTACGGTGTGGCATGACACCCGTGACAGCGCGGGACGGGGCGAGCAGCGCCGCGCGGGTCGATCCGCGCGCCGCCAACGAGGCGCCCTATGACCGGCTCTGGTCCGCGCTGCCGCTGTACCCACACGGCGCCTGGCCGATCTGGCCGGTGCTCGAGCGCGAGCTGCAGCGCGAGGCGCGGGGGCGCTGCCTGGAGCTGGCGCCGGCGTGCTGCCGCGCAGCCCGGTGGCCGGCGGATTCTTCATGGACCTGTCGCTCGCCGCGCTCCGCAAGCTCACCGCCCACGGGGGCCACGGCGTGCGGGCCGCGGGGCCGCTGCCCTTCTGCGACGCCGCCTTCTCCACGGTCTGCGCCTTCGAGGTGCTGGAGCACATCCCCGACGACGAACAGACGCTGGCGGAGATCGCACGCGTGCTGGCGCCGGGCGGCGCGCTGCTCTTTTCGGTGCCGGTGGATCCGGACCTGTACACGCGATTCGACGCGGTCTGCGAGCACGTCCGCCGCTACGACGCCCGGGCGCTGGCGGCGCGGCTGGCCGACCACGGCCTACGGATCGAGCGCTGGACCACCCAGCCGAACAACTTCGGCCCGATCATGGGCTGGCTGGCGGCACTGGTCCTGCGGATCGCCCTGAAGGCCACGGCTTCTTAGTTTCCTGAAGAAAAACGCGGTATTACATGAACAGCGCCTGCAACTACGGTGGCGTCAGGACGATGTCGGCGCCAGCCACCGCGAGGGCGGCCTGATCGCCATCGCTCGGCGTCGCTGAGACAACAGCGGACCGATCCGGGACTCACCCGCTGCGGGGGCGCCCAGGGGGTTGCCCGGGCGCCGCCAAAATTGGATGGACCGCTCGCTCGCGATCTGTTCCATTGCGCTTGGGTTTCGCTTACGGGTTTTTTGCCCGAAGAAGTCGCAGACCCACGGGAGGTGACCATGAAACGCGCGACTGTTTCACTGTTTGTGGTTCTCGGAATGGCCTCGGCTGCCCAAGATGGGGGAGAGCGAACCCGGGAAGCAGATGGGAACGCCAGTGCGAAAACTGTTCATTCAGATGGCCACCGAGGAACGCCGACGACATGAGAACCAGGAAGGCGAGCAGGGCCAGAACGAGGTCGGGCATCGGCGCGGGCTGCCCGATCCAGAAGAGGATGACCATCAACGCCCACAGCGAAAGCAGGAGGAGCGTCGATTTTCGTACGTACGTCCGGGCTGCCTGGAGATAGGGATTAGCCATGGTGGAGCTCCAGGAAGATGTCCTCCAGCGTCAGATCGCGCACCTCGACGCGAGCGGCCCACTGCTCCTCGAGCTGTCCGATCAGGTGCGGGGTCACGCCGCGAACGCTCAACAGGGCCTGGGTGCCATTGCGCTCCGGGCGCAGGAGTCCCGGCACGTCGAGTCGGTCGGGCAGCGCGCGCGTCGAGGAGACGTGCAGGCGCTTGACCGCCTCCTTGAGATCGTCGAGCGCGCCCGCATAGTGCGTGCGGCCGTCCTTCAACAGGACGACCTGATCGGCGACCCGCTCCAGATCCGTCGTCAAGTGGGTCGAGAAGAGCACCGAGCGCTCGGACCCCCGGGTGATCTCGAGAACGCGCGCAAGAAGCTGCCTCCGCGCTGCGGGATCGAGGCTGGCCGCCGGCTCGTCGAGGATCAGGAGGTCGGGTTCGTGGCCGAGCGCGAGGACGAGGCCGACCTTCTGGGCCTGGCCGACCGAGAGGGTCGCGACGTTCTCCCGCGGGTCCAGCTCGAGATCGCGAAGGAGGCGCAGGGCGAGCGCCTGATTCCAGCGCGGGTAGAATGCGCTGGTAAGGCCGAGCGCACACTGGAGGAGCGTCGTCTCCCCGGTGCCGTTCTTGCCGATCAGGCCGAGGACGGAGCCCTTTCGCAACGTGAGGTCGACCCCTTCAGGACCGCTCGCTTCTTGAAGCTCCTGTGGACCTGCTGCAGCTCGAGAAGTGCATCGCTCATTTGTCTTGTCCCCTGGGAGGTTTTCTTGCGGCGTCGAGCTGCACGAGCATGGGCCCCAGCAGCACGCGCACCTCGTGCGCCGAGAGCGAGAGCTGGTAGGCCATCGCGACCGCCTGCTCGAGCAGAGGCTTCAATTCGGCGTGCCGCTCCTTGAGCGTCCCTCGCGTCTGCGGCTCCTTGACCCGCATGCCGTGCCCCCGCACGAATTCGATGACCCCCTCGCGCTCGAGCTGCGAATAGGCTTTCGAGACGGTCATCAAGTTGATCTCGAGCTCCCCGGCGGTCTGCCGGACCGAGGGCAACATTTCACCCGGCAGGAGGCGATGGCTCGCGATCTGTGCACGCACCTGGTCCATCAGCTGCCGGTAGAGCGGCAGCCCGGACGAGGGGAAAACCTGGAACCGAAAGCGCTGGCTCATGTGTATTGCTATACTGATACACACAAGGAACAAACCTGTCAAGGGGCGTTCAGCGCGTCAGCGTTCGTGCTCGGTGGTGCGGGACGTTCCGAAGCGGATCAGCAGTGCCCGATCCAGATCGCGTCCGACGCCGCCCCGCGGTGGCGCCGCCGCCTCTGCTCCGCCTTCGCCACGGCCTCGCCAAGCTTGACCACCGGACCGACGGTGATCGCGATCGCGAGCCGCTTCAGCAGTCCGCGCCGCGAGAGTCCCTTGCCCAGGATCTTCACGGCGCCAGCCTAGCACGGCCGAGCTTGAGCGACCCGCCGAAGGCGCGCCACATCGTCCCCTGGATGCGGGGAGTCAAAGGCCGTCGGGAGAGGGGAGGCGCAGCGTCAGGAGGTGGCCGCACCCGGGGCAGCGATGCCCCTCGAGCCCGATCGCGGCGTTCCAGGCGGCCAGCGTCACGCCGGTCTTGGTGAACGGCTGCTTGCACGCCGGGCAGACCACCTGCCCGTCGGTGACCAGCTTGCGCGCCGCCTTGAGTGCGAGATCCTCGGTGGTGGTGATGAGGGCCATGGAGAGGAGAGTATCAGTCCCTGTGCCCGGGGACGCCAAGGAGCCACATTCGGCGTGTCAAATTGGGCTCAGTCCACGAACCCAGGGGACGATCAGCCGAAGCGGAGCGCGCCGTGGCGATCCGCGAGGGCGCCCAGGAGGAGCGGTCGGAGCGGCGGCGGGAGGTCGGCCACCGCCTCGTCGAAGGCCGTGCCGAGGGGGCGCGCACCGTCGAGCCGCGCGGCGAGGAGGCTCCACGCACCGTCGAGCGGCGGCGGCAGATCGACCGGGCGCAGGCCCTCGCAGGAGACGGGGCGATCCCAGCGCGCCAGGAGCTCGCGCTGAAAGGGGGTGGCGCGGAAGAGCTCCCCGAGCGAGCGCAGCCCGGGCGTCCGGCCCAGGGCGCGCCGTGCCAGACCGCCGAAGAGGGCGGTGGCGAGGAGCAGCGCCGGAAGCCGGCCGAGCGCCTTCGGGTAGGGCGTCTTACCGACGGTGAACAGGCTCGCGAAGCGGAACGCGGGCGTGAGCAGCGCCAGCGGGCGCGCCAGCTCCGCTTCGTCGGCCCGCGCCGCCGCCTCGTCGAGCGCGAGCGAGCGCCACCACCAGGCCCGGAGACGCAAAAGCCGCGCCTCCGACGACGGGAGCTGCGCCGCTGCCAGCGCCAGCGGATCGCGCGCCGCGAGGTGCTCCTCGCACAGCGCCACGATCGCGCGCTCGCGAGCGCTCCAGTCGTCGGAGAGCCCGGCCGGCGGCGCCGTCGGCAGGTGCGACACCTCGGATCCCGCCACAGCCAGCTCGGCCTCGATTTCGCGCCAGGTGACGCCCTGTCCGACGCGGTCCTCGATCGGGCACAGGAGCAGGTGCGGCTCGACCACGGTGACCTCGCCGATCCGGTGCAGCCTCGTGAACGGAAAGAGCCGGCACACGGAAGGTTTGGCGTCGCGCCCGTCCTCGACCTCGATTCCGCACCGCCCATCGCCGCGCAGGAACCAGCAGCCCTCGTCGGTGAGATCGAGGACGGTGGCGACCGCTCCGCTGGCGCGCACGAAGGGCGCGAGCGCGGGTCGCCTGAGCAGCAGGGGGACGAGCTGCGATCGCCCGACGCCGAAGCCGCTCCCGTGGCAGCAGCGCGAGCCACAGCGGACGCAGTCGTAGCCGAGGCTGCCGTCGAGAAACGGAAAGTAGAGCTCGCCGGACGGCGCCAACACGGCTCAGTCCCCGACGGCCCGGGCCATCGGCTCAGTCCTCGTCGGACAGCGCGTCGAGCGCCGCCTGCAGCTCGCCCTGGGCGTGGCCGTCGCCCTTCTTGCGGATCGCCACCAGACCCCGCTCCGCGAGCGATCGCGCATCGTCCTTCCGCTGCAGCGAGGTCAGCACGTTGAAGTGCATCAGGTACTGCGGCAGGTAGTCGGGGTGGCGCCGCTCGAGCTCGTCGAACGCCTCCGTCGACTCGGCGAGCAGGCCGCCATTCTTCAGCTCCATCGCCAGGCCGTAGCGCGGGAACGGATCGTTCGGCTGCAGCTCGACGATCTTGCGGATGGAATCGATGCGCGACATCGCGGCTCCTCGGTCGATCAGGCCTGCACGCCGGGCGGCTGAAAGCCCGTCGGTGGGCGCGGGTTCTCGAAGGGCAGGGCGGGATCGTGATCCGGGATCGCGCGCACCGCCAGCGCCGTGTAGACCGCGCCGATCAGCATGTAGATCGCCCACAGCGCGGGGATGTGGAAGCCCACGAACATCTGCCCGAGGTCGAGCAGGATCGCCGGGGTGAGGGCATAGATCGAGAGGCTGTAGATCGTCCCGAACGAGAGCGGGCGGCGGCGGCCGGAGGCGAAGATCAGCCCCACCAGCGTCAGCAGCAGCGCCTGGAAGAGCTTGGCGGCGGTGTACCAGAACAGCCCGCCCGCGAAGACCGAGGCGAAGCAGATCTTCAGCGCCGGTCCGATCCAGCTCCGGACGTAGGCGGCGTCGATCACCATGTCACCGACGCCGTGGAGGGGGAAGGTCTGCTCGCGATACTTCTGCGCGTCCTTGATCAGCACCGCGTCGCGGGTGAGGATGAGTCCCTGCTCGTTGGCCGCGAAGCCGGTGGTCTTGCCGGTGGTGTCGATGACGAACATACTGTTCAGGTTCGAGTCGTCGGGCTTGAACGACTTGACCCACGGCTGCGGCACGTTGGCCGACGCCTTGTGGTTCTTGATGGTGACCACCGGCAGCTTGTCCAGCTCCGGCACCACGTGCTGATCGATCGCCTTGTGCACCGCCAGGGTCGCCGCGGTCGCCGCGATCAGCGACGCGATCAGCACGACCAGCGCGAAGTACCCGACGGTGCGACGGGTGCGCTGCTCGGCCACCTCCCGGTACACGGAGAGGTCGAAGAGGGTGCGAATCATGGCGCGAAAGTGTCCCATGGCCGGTAGCCTAGGCGACGCTCGCCCGTCGGTCAACCGGCGCCAGAAATCACAGTAGAAATCACAGCGGGTGCGCGGCCAGGAACTCGAGCACCGACGCATTGAAACGGTCGGCGATCTCGAGCTGCAGCCCGTGCGTCGCGCCCTCGAACCGAAGCAGGCGAGCGCCCGGGATCAGCCGGGACAGCTCGTCCGAGTGGTGCGGCGGCACCAGCGCGTCGGCCGTCCCGGTGATCACCAGCGTCGGGAGCGAGAGCCCGCCCAGGCGCGAAGTCGTGTCGTGAGCGAGCACCGCGGACACCTGCCCGAAGAAGGCCTCCATCGAGAAGCCGTAGCCCATCGACCGGGCGAAGAACTGGAACAGCCAGTCGCGCCTCTCGCGCAGGAACTGCTTCGAGAACACCAGTGGCATCAGGAAGCGCATCATCTGGAGCGGGTCGACCGCGGCACCGCCCGCCCCCCGGCCGAGCAGGCCCAGCAGCGACGGCGCACCGGCCACCGCCTGCGATCCCCGCTCGGTGGTCTCGAGCACCTCGCGGGCCGGGCGCGCGAAGGTCGCCGCGAGCACCAGCGCGCCGAGCCTGGCGGGATGCGACAGCGCGATCTCCTGCGCGATCATCCCGCCCATGCTCAGGCCGACCACATGCGCCCGCGCCAGCCCCACGGCGTCGAGCACCGCCACCGCGTCGTCGGCGAGCTGGGCGATGCTGTAGGGTCCGGGCGGCTTGCCCGAGCGCCCGATCCCGCGGTTGTCGAGCAGCAGAACGCGGTGGCGCGCGGCGAAGGCCGGCACCTGGAGCTCCCATCCGTGGGCGTCGGTGCCGAGGCCCATCAGGAGCAGCACGGGGTCGCCCAGGTCGCCGTGGGTCTCGTAGTAGATCGGGACGCCGGAGCGGTCGACGGTCGGCATGGCGGGGACGATACCATCGGTGCGCCGGGCCATTGTCACCCGAATGTTGCGCCCGCCGATCGGGTCGTGGGGTAAAAAACCTGCCATGAAACGCGCGCTCGCCAGCCTGATCCTCCTCGCCGCCGCGCCCCTCCTCGCCGAGGAGGCGCCTCCGGCCGCACCCGCACCGCCGCCGCCCCCGCCCACCGCCACGCTGCCCACCGCGCTGGCGCCCGCCGCACCGCTCGCTGGCTACTCCGGCGGCCTGTTCTTCCTGCGCGATCCAAACGACTGGTTCATCGCCTACCCGAAGGGGCGCCTCCAGGTCGACAGCTACCTCTTCGTCAACCGCGGCGACGCCCCCGCGGACGTCGTGCCCAACAGCGCCGCCGATCCGCGCCTGAAGGACACGATCTTCGTCCGCCGCGCCCGCGTCGGCGTCGCCGGCACCTTCATCAAGCACTTCGACTTCTACATCGAGGGCGAGTGGGCCAACGCGCCCGGGGCCGGCTCGACCGGCAGCGTCGCCGATGCCTACATCGTGATCGACTACCTCCCCTGGCTGAAGCTCCAGTTGGGGCAGTTCAACGCCCCCTTCACCCTCGAGAACCGCACCTCCAACAACACCCTCGACTTCATGGAGCGCTCGGTCACCGTGCGCAGCTTCGGCATCCCGCAGAACAAGGAGCAGGGCGCGATGCTCTTCGGGTGGCTGCCGAGCAACGCCGTCTACTACTCGGCCGGCGTCTTCAACGGCGACGGCCAGAACTTCCGCAACCAGGACAACTCCCCGCTGATTCTGGCGCGTGTGCTCGTCGCTCCGCTCGCCCCCTGGGCCCGCGATCGCAAGTGGATGAACGACGTGTGGGTCGGCGGCTCGTTCTGGTGGAGCCGCCACACCAACCTCGGCGGCTTCGTCGCGCCGAACGCCAGCGGCGGCGCCCAGAATGATCTCGCGGGGATGAGCACCCAGGGCGGCGCGCCCCTCTTCTCGTCGAGCTACGGCAACGGCAAGGACGCCGACGGCGCCGCGATCCGCTCCCACCTCGCTCCGAACGGCGACACCATCAAGTGGGCGATCGAGGCCAGCCTCCCGATCAAGCGCGCGGGGCTGCGCTTCGAGCTGGTCCACTCGTCGCAGTCGCTGGCCGAGTACAACGACATCCCGGGCCAGCTCAAGCGCGCCGCCCCGGTCTCGGGCGCCCACCTCGACGGCACGGCCTTCTACGTCGAGGCCTTCGGCTGGATCCTGGGCGACGTCAACTTCATCTCGACCCCGGGTGGCGTCGGCGGCTTCGCCAAGCTCAAGCCCTTCGAGCCGGCCAAGGAGCCGCGCTTCGGGCTGATGCTGGCGGCGAAGTACGAGCGAATCGTTTTCGACGTGACCGGCCTCCCGATGGGCGATGCCGGGCAGGGCCACTACGCCCTCGACGTCGTCGAGCTGGGCGTGAACGCGTGGGCGACGCGCCATGTCCGCCTCACCGCGAACTACATCGCCAACCTGTTCGGCTCGGGCGACGACGCGTCGCCGGTCTTCAAGAAGAACTTCTTCTACGGGCGCGCCGAGCACGAGCTGCTCTTCCGCGTCGCGGTGAACCTCTAGAGTCCAAGTCCAGTCTTCCGATCGCCCTCTTTCCGACGCTGGCGCCGCGGGACGATCTGCGCGAAGATAGGGATTCAGGCTCCTGCGAGCGAGGTGGGCGAATGGAACACGTCTGGGATGTCATCAACGACCCGATCACGCTGGGCAGCTTTTACGCCGCGGCGATCCTCCTCGTGATGCTGTACGCCCTCGCGCTCGTGACGCGCCGCGTCCGCATCCTGCAGTCGCACCTCGAGGCGATGCAGACCGACCTCCGGCTGATCAACGACGAGATCAAGGAGCTCTCGAACTCCCACCAGACGCGCGCGCCCAAGCGTGAGTCGGTCGAGAGCGTGCTCCTTCCGGGCCCCCCCCCGGCGTCGATGGACCACGGCGAATCGGGGCTGCTCAGGCGTCCGCCGCGCCCCTGATCTACTACTTCCGAGAATCGTCGCGGCGCGCGAAGATTTTCGAGCGGCCAGAGGCCGCGTCGGCGCGTAGTCGCGCCGTGGGCAGGGGTGGGGACCCCGACGGCTCTGCCGGCGGGGCGGGGCGGCCCACCCCGTGGGATCGTTCAGCGCGGCCCACGGGCTGCGCTTTTGGTTGCGGCCTGTGGGCCGCGCTGAGAAGCGCTACCTCTTCGGCAACCGCTCCAGGTGGGCGTCCACCACCTGGTTTCCGGAGAGATCGATGCGCAGGATCTTGGCGCGGAACCCGTCGCACTCGATCCGCAGCTCATGCGACGTCGCCGACGTCTCCGCCTCGATCGGATTGATGAAGCGGCGCACGCCGTCGAGGGAGACCACCGCGTTCTCGGGCAGCCCCTCGAGGGTCACGGTGATCTTCGCCGGCGGCGGCGGCGGAAGATCGGACGACCACGGATGCCACAGCCAGAGGGCCACAGCGACGGCGATCGCCCCCGCCACGCCGACCAGCGCGCCGCTCTTGCCGCGCTGCGGATTGACCGGCTCCTTGACCGCCCGTGCCAGCGTGATCTCCTTCTTCTTCTCGTAGGTCGACGGCAGCTCCGCCAGCATCTTCGTCTGCCCGAGATTCGGCCGCGCCAGCTGCACCGGTGCGCCGTCCTCGAGCGACAGCTCCGCGCGCGGGTCGTCCTTCTGCGGCGGCCGGAAGGGATCGACCGGGGCGAGCTCGATCGGCGCACCGTCGGAGGCCGCCAGCTCGAGCGCCGTGCCCTGGCGGGAGGCGATCTTGGCGTCGCGCTCCTCGGCGGTGCCGGCCGGCTTCGGCAGATGCGTCTCCCCGAGCGAGATCACCTCCAGGTTGAGCGGCATCTCCATCGGCGGCGGGACCTTCGCCACCGACGACGGCGTCCCGCCAGGCGAGGGGGTATGCAGCCGCATCTTCGGCGACACCGATTCGAGGTACTCCTCGAGCTTCTCGCGGAGCTCGCGCGCCGTCTGGAACCGCTGGTCGCGCTCGTGGGTGAAGGACTTCATCACGATCGCCGCCAGCGTCGGGTCCACCTCGCGCGCCACCCGGGTGAGCGGCGGCGGCTTCCCGTTCAGGATTTCGAACAGAACGATGTTGTAGTTGTCGCCGCTGTAGGGGGGCTGCCCGGCGAGCATCTCGTAGAGCATCACCCCGGCGGCGTGGAGATCGACCCGGTGGTCGAGGTCGGAGACGCCGCGGGCCTGCTCCGGCGCCATGTACTGCGGCGTGCCGAGCACCGTGCCGGTCTGGGTGAGCCTCAGGTTCTGCGTCGATTCGGTGCACAGCTTGGCGATGCCGAAGTCGAGCAGCTTCACCGTCTCGGTGAGGTCGGGGCGGCTGACCAGCAGCACGTTCTCGGGCTTGAGATCGCGGTGGATGATCCCGACCGCGTGCGCCGCCTCGAGCCCCTGGAGCACCTGGCAGATGATCCAGATCGCGCGATCCCGCGGCACCTTGGGCGTGTGGTAGAGGTCATCGGAGAGCGGCCGGCCCGGCAGGAGCTCCATCACCAGATACAGCTCACCGTCGCTGGTGCGCCCGAAGTCGGTGACGCGCACGATGTTGTCGTGCTCGAGCAGGCTGGTGGTGCGCGCCTCCTGCTCGAAGCGCGCCGAGACCTCGGGGTAGGCCGCCATCTCCGCCCGCAGCACCTTCAGCGCGAACTGCTTCTTCAGGAACTTGTGCTCGGCGACGTAGACCACCCCCACGCCGCCCTCGCCGAGCGTTCGGATGATCCGGTACTTGCCGTCAATCACCGTTTCAAGAGCGAGGCTCATCCACCGTCCCGTCCAGGGGCACCAGGTTGCAGGGGCAACCCCTTCAGCGGACCGGAACTATAGCAGCCTCGGGCCCCGACGCGATATTGTTTGCGCCCTCGTCTCCGGCGCCCCATGGGATATTCTCCCGCCGTGCGAGCGCGGCCCTGGCTGGCGGAACTCCTTCCCCTTCGGCTTCCCTCGGCACCAGCATGGACCCGGCTCGCGATCGCCGCGGCGACGGCGCTCCTGTGTGCCCTGCTGGCGCCGGCGGTGGTCAACGGCGACGGCCTCGGCTACCTCAAGGCGGCGCCGACCGGGACGCTCTACCCTGGCCATCTTGCCTACCTGCCGCTGCTTCGTCTGGTCGGTCTTGCGACCGGACGAACCGAGTCGCTGGCGCTGCTCGGGCCGGCGCGCGCGCTGTCGATGGTCGCGGCGGCGACGGCGGGGGCGGCTCTCCACGCGGCGGCGCGCAGGCTCTACGGAGGGCGCGGCGCGCTTTGGGCGGGGCTCGGCCTCGGTGTCTCGTTCGGGTCGCTCCAGGTTGGCAGCGACGTGGAGACCTACGCCCCCGCGCTGGCGGCGATGTGCCTCGGCGTGTGGTGCGCGGTGCGTCGGCGGGACGGGGGAATCGGCTGGACCGTCGCCGCCGCCGCCTGCGTGGCAGCGGCCGCGCTTCTGCACATCGAGAACGTGATCTTCGCCCCGGCGGCGGCCCTCCTGTGCGCCCGGCGCGATCCCGTCCGAGGGGGGCGTTTCCGCGTCGCTGACGCCCTCCTCGTTCCCGGCGTGTCCGGGGTCATGGTTCTGGCCGCCTACCTCGTCGCGTTCCGGGCCCGCGGTGACGATCTCCGCTCGGCGATCGACTGGGTGTTCCACGCCGGCCACGGCTTCGCCTATCCCGTCGGGCCGACCACGCCCCTGATCGCCCTCTACGGCATGGCGAAGACGCTGGTCTACGCGCCCTACCCCTACGAGGCGTCCTGGGGGCGCGTGATCGCGCAGACGGCGGCGGGCGTGTTCGCGCTCGCGGTGCTCGCGTGGCTGTGGCGTCGCCCGGGGCGCACACCGGTGCTCCACGGCGGAGTCGCGCTCGCCTGGATCGCTCCCTACCTGGCTGTCGGGATCGCCTTTTTCGCCTCCGACAACGAGCGCTGGCTGTTCCTGCTCCCGCCCGTCTGGCTGTGCGCAGGCGCCGCCGCCGAGACCTCGCCGCGCGCTGGCCGGGTGGCGGCTCTCCTCGTCGCTGGGCTGCTCCTCCTCGACCTCGCCTTCGGGTTGCCGGTGGCGCGCGATCGGACGATCCGCGAGCGCGCCGAGCGCCTCACCGCGCGCGTCCGCCCGAGCGATCTCGTGATCTCCCCCGGCCACTCGTGGGACGAGTACGTGGGCTTCTACCAGGCGATCCCGATCGACCGCTTCCCGATGGTCTACTTCTGCGGTGACCTCGGCGGGGCCGACGCGATGCGCCGCGAGCTCCTTCACCGTGTGATCGACGCCCGCGCCCGCGGTGCCCAGGTGTTCCTCGCGCGCATTGACGAGCCCGGCGCCGCCGACGGCTGGAAGGAGCTGGCCCACTTCGGCATCACCCCGGCCAACGTCGACGCCCTGCTGCCGCCGGGACGACGCGTGCCGATCGCGCCGGGCCTGCTGCGCCTCGACGAGTGAAGGCTCCCTACGTCGCCTCGCGCAGCACCGCGCGGTCCTCGCCGTCGGTCTCGACCAGGTTCACCCGCACCGACTCGTTGCGCACGGTCTGCACCTTGAGCCCGACGTAGTCGGCGTGGATCGGCAGCTCGCGCAGCCCGCGGTCCACCAGCACCGCCAGCTCCACCGCGCGCGGCCGCCCGAAGTCCATCAGCACGTCGAGCGCCGCGCGAATGGTGCGCCCCGTGTAGAGCACGTCGTCGACGAGGATCACCCTGTGCCCTTCGATCGCCGCCGGCAGCTCGGTGCGCCCCACCTCCGGCTTCGGCAGCCCGATGAAGACGTCATCGCGATAGAGCGTGATGTCGACAGCACCGACGGGCGGAGCGCTCCCTTCCGCGTCCGCGATCGCCCGCGCCAGCCGCTCGGCCAATGGCACGCCACCGGTACGGACCCCCACCAGGACCAGCCCCGCTCCACCGCCGTTGCGCTCGACGATCTCATGCGCGATCCGGCGCAGCGCGCGGGCGATCCCCGTCGCATCGAGCAGCTCGCGGCGCTCGCAGAGGTGCGCATCGGGGGGACGACGGGGTGTCATCGACAGCCACAGGTACCGCTCCCGCCCCATCCGGTCAAGAGGCGCATCGCCGGCGGGTGCTTAACGGAGAAGGGGGTCCCTCCGCTCACGTAGTCGTAGTCGTAGTCGTAGTCGTAGTCGATTCAGGGGCACTCTCGCGCGGGGGATCACCTCTCCGGCACAAGCGCGTGAGCATCTCCACGATGCGGGTCAGCAACTCCATG
>SHYY01000104.1 GCA_009692555.1 Myxococcales bacterium | reverse complement strand
CGCGCCCGAGCCCGCTCCGCTCGCGGCGGCGCCCGAGGCCTCCCCGATCGCAGCGGCGCGCGCCGCGCTCCTCGGCGAGGGATGGAGCGAGCGGGTCGCGCTCTATCAGCGGGAGATCACCCTCGAAGGAGAGAAGGTCAGGCGAGCGGTCCTCGAGCACGAGATCGGGGAGCTCCTCGAGTTCCACGGCGACGATGAGGGCGCCGCGGTGGCATCGTACGGACAGGCGTTCGCTTCGGACCCGTCGCTGCGGCCCAATCTCTGGGCGATCCGGCGGGTCTGCCAGCGGCGCGCCCTGTGGCCGAATCTCCTCAAGCTGATCGAGGCAGAGATCCGCATGGCGGCCGAACCGGCGCTGCGCGGCGAGCTGTGGGCCGAGAAGGGGCATCTTCTCGAGGACCGGCTGGAGGATCCGATCGGGGCGCGGGAGGCCTTCGAGCGCGCGCTCGTGGAGGATCCAACGTCGCTGCCGGCGCTGATGGCGCTCGAGAAGATCGCCAGCCACGCCGGCGACGTCGGCGCGCTGGCGCAGATCTACCGCGGGATGGCCACGGCGACGGGCGAGCCTGGGCGCCGGGTCGCGCTGCTGCTCGATCTTGCGCGGCTGCAGGGGTCGCTGCCGGCGCGCGACGGCGTCGCCCCCGATGACGAGGCGCTGCGGCTCTTGCACGAGGCCTACAAGGTGGGCGTCGAGCGCGAGCGAGTGCTCGATGAGATCGAGCGGATCGCCGAGGCTGCGGGCCGCCCCGAGGGGGTCCTGGCGGCCCTTGAAGCGCGGGTGGCGCTGATCGCCGAGCGGCCCGATTCCGCCGAGGCGATCGTTGCCCTGCGGCGGCGCCAGGCCCTGATCGCGAGGGAGCGCAGCCCGGAGCGTGCACAGGGCTATCTGGAGCAGGCGCTGGCGCTGCTGCCCGACGAGCCGGTGCTGCTGGCCGACCTGGCCGACCTGGCCAAAGGGACGGGGCGGTACGCGGACCACGCCGACCTCGTGGCGCGGCGCGCGGCGGGGGCCTCGGCCGTGGCCCGGCCGGGGCTGCTGCTCGAGCAGGCCGAGGCGCTCCGGCGAGCCGGCCGCGACGGCGATGCGGATGGCGTGGAGGCGGAGCTGGCGGCAGCTCCAGGCGGAGCGGCCCTGCCGCTGCTGCTGCTCCAGGAGCTGCGATCGCTGCGCTCGGGGGACGTGGTGCGGCTGGGCACGCTCCATGGCGCCGAAGCGGAGCTGGCACGCTCCGGCACCACGCCGACCGGAGCGCCCGATCCGAAATGGGCTGCGGGCGCGTTCGCGGCGGCCGGCGCAGCGTGCGAGCGAGCGGACGATCCCGACGGTGCGGTGGCGGCCTACCGAGCCGCGCTTGCGGTCGACGAAGGCTACTTGCCCGCCGCGGACGCCCTCGACCGCCTGCTCGACCACGGGGGTCGACACGCCGAGCGCGATGCGCTGCTCGCCGGACAGCTCGCAGCGGCAACTCCGGCGCGGGCTGAACGGCTGATGGAGGAACTGATCGATCTCCGCCTCGAGAAGCTGGGCGACAGCGACGGCGCGATCGCGCTCGCGGATGCGCTGTGCGAACAACAAAGCGACATGCGCAACCGGGTGCGGCTGATCGATCTGCTGCGGGGTGCGGGGAGGTGGCGGGAGGCCGCCGATCAGCTCGGCAGGCTCGGCGATGCGCTGGCCGAGCAGGGCGCTCTCGATCGGGCGGCCGAGGCGCGACTGGAGCGAGCGGATCTCCTGGCGCGCCGGCTCGACCGCTCGGACGAAGCTATTCAGATCCTCGATCAGGTGGTCCGCGCCGTGCCATCGCATCCACGGGCGGCAGCCGAGCTGACCCGGCTCTTGCGCGCCTCGGGGCGCCACCTCCACCTGGCGGCTGCGCTCCGTCGCGAGATCGACAGTACGCTGCAGCCGGACCGGATCGATCGCCTGCTCTTCGAGATCGGGGATCTCCACCAGCGCGCCCTCGGGAAGCCGGACGAGGCCGCCGAGATCTACCGCAGCCTCCTCGACCGCTCTCCCGGCCATCCCGCGGCCCTGCGCGCCCTGGCCGCCATCTACCGACGAGCAGGGGACACGGCACATCTCGGCGAGGTCCTGGAGGCGACGGCGGAAGCAACCCCTGCGGAGGAGGCCCAGGCGATCCAGCTCCTGCGGCTGGCCGAGGTCCACGAGGAGGCGGGGCGCGCCGAGCTCGCCGATGAGACCTTCGCCCGTGTCCTGCAACGTGGCCCGGCGGCCCTGGGAGTCCACGCTGCGTTCGGCCGCTTCCGTGCGCTGGCGCGGCGCCGCGAGCACGGGCTGCTGGATCAGGTGATGGGTACCCTCGCCACCCACACCGATGGGGCCACGGCGGCGGCGCTGGCGGAGGAGCGCTCCTGGCTGGCTGGCACCGTCGGAGGGGAGGTTGACGCGGGAGAAGAGCGGCTGAGCGGAACCGACCGGGGTGCCGCAACAGCAAGCCCGCAGGACAACGCGGGCCCGCCGGTCGACGATGACCTGGCCGCGATGGTGGCGCGCACGCGCTTCGCAGCGCGCCGCGGCGATCCCGGCGCGCTCGGCGATGGGCTGGCGGCGATCGCGCGGCGCTCCTCCTCCGTCGACGTGAGGGCGGCGCTGCTGCTCCGATCGGGACTGCTCGCGGCGGCAGCCGGCGGCGAGGCCGGACCGCGCATCGCGGAGGCCTTCACCGGCGCGCCGGAGGATCCGCTGGCGGTGGTCGCCGCTGCCGACCTCACCGACGATCCCGAGGCCATCGCTCGGCGGTCCGAACTGGCCGGCGCGGGTACAGCAGTGGAGTGGAGTCTGGAGCTCGCCGAGGCGCTCGCGGCGCGCGGTCGCCTGCGGGAGGCCGCCACCGAGGTGCTGCGCGGTCTCGCGAAGTCGCCGCGCCACCTCGGGTTGCTCGATCTCGCGCGGCGGATCGCAAGGAGCGGCGGCGACCGCCTTGGACAGGCGCTCGCCACTTCCCACCTGGCGGAGGCGCTGGCCGATCCGGCGCGGGCAGCGGCGCACTTCGCCGAGGCAGGCCGGCTGTTCGACCTGGTCGGTGTGCGCGACGAAGCGATCATCAGCTGGTGCGCCGTGCTCGCGCGCCAGCCCCTCGACGGTGAGGCGTATGATCGCGCCCACGCGCTGATCCTCGAGAGCGGAGACGACGGTGGCCTCGAGGATCTGCTCGGTGGGCAGCTCGTCGAAGTGGCGGACGCTCCTCGTCGGGTCGCGCTCTTCCTCGAGCGCGGCGACCTGCGGGTGCGCACCGGCCGGCGGCACGCGGCCCGGGATGACCTGCGGGCGGTGCTCGATCTCGACCCGCAGCACCCGGAGGCCTTGCGAAGGCTCGGCACGTTGCTCGCCGAGGACGGCGATCGCCCGGGAGCGGTCGCCGCGCTGGACGCGTTCGTGGATCGGTGCGGCGACGCTGACGAGCTGCGGCCGATCCTCCTCTTGCTGGCGGAGCTGAACGAGGCGCTGGATGCGCTCCCCGAGGCGACGCGCAATCTGCAACGGCTGCTCGATCTGACGCCAGACGATCTCGATGCGACGGAGCGCCTGGTCGCGCTCCTGCTCGCCCAGCGCGAGTACGCCGCCGCGGTTGCGCTGCTGCGGGCGCGCACTCACCGGACCCCGGAGGGACCGGCGCGGGCTGAGCTCGAGCTCCGGATCGCGACGCTGTGCGAGGAGCGCATGAAGGACGGCGACGCGGCGCGGGAGGCACTCGCGCGCGCGCTCGACCAGCAGCCGCTGCTGCTCGAGGCGCTGGGGCGTATCGTCCCGCTGTGCGACGCCCAGGGCGAGCGGCAGCTCCGCGATGCGCTGCTCTCCCGGGCGGCCGGCGAGGCGCGCGCAGCCATCGAGCGCGCGCCCCACGATCCCGCTCGCTATCGGATGCTGGAGCAGATCCTCGCCTGGTCGAATGACGAGGACGCGCGGGTGGTGGTGGCCCAGGTCGCGGCCCTGACCGGCGGCGAAGCTACCGCAGCCCGCGACGGTGGGAGTGAGCCGGCGCGCGACCTGTCACCGGCGGGGTGGGAGCTGGCGATGCCGCCCTCGGCGCGCGGGGCGGCGCTCGAGATCTGGCGCGACGTCCACGAGGCGGCGGCGCGGATCTTCGGCCCCGAACTGGAGCAGCTGGGCGTGGAGAAGGCCGAGCGGCAGAACGCCAAGGGCATCCCGCTGGCGTGGATCCCCGTCGACAAGATCGCGCGCGCCCTCGGTGTGAAGGACTACGAGCTCTACCGCAGCCCGCTCGGACGGGAGGTGGCCAGGACCAGCGGGCTCGCGCTGGTCCTCGGCAGCGTGCATTGCGAGAAGCTCACCGGCGTCACTCGCTTCCGCGTCGCCCGCAAGGTGGTCCTGATGCGCGAGCGGCTCGGGCCCCTCGAGACTGCCGAGGTCGCCGACCTCGACCTCTTCTTCGCTGGCTGCGCCCGGATCGCCGGAGCGACGCTGGCCGGACCGCCGCGCGCCCAGGCACGGGTCGAGGAGCGCGCCAAGGCGATCGGCAAGATCATCGACCGGAAGACCAAGAAGGCGCTTCAATCCCATGCCCCACGCTTTGCCGCCGTGGGTGACGTCGGCGCGTGGCGGAGCGCGGTCTTGCACGGGGCGACGCGGCTCGGACTGGCGGTCGCGGGCGACCTCGGGGCGGCGCTTTCGGAGCTCAAGATCGCCCTCCGCAGCGACGAGGGCCAGGATCTGGTACGGTTCATCGTCTCGGAGGAGTTCGCCACGCTGCGACGTGACCTCGGGATGCGCGAATGAGGGAGGAGCGGCGACTTGGCCTCTGAGGGAAAGACGCCCGACGAGAGCGGCATTCCGGCCGATGACTGGAACGCCGCCATCGACGAGTGGGACGCCCACCTCGATGAGCTGATCGTCGAGACGCGGTCGGAGACCCCCGGAGGTGCGCCCGCGCTGGAGCAGGACGCGCCGACCATCACCCCGCTGCCGCCAGCCCAGGCAGGACCCCATCCCGCCCGCGATCCGCTCGTGGGTGGTGCTTCGAATGCGCCTCCGAGCACCGCCGGGAGCTTGAGCGCGATCGAGCAGCAGGCGCTGGCCGACTTCGACGCGGAGGTCGCGGCGTTCGATCGGGCGGGCGATCCGCTGGTGGCGCCGGGCGCGGTGGGGGGAGCGGTGGCCGATCCGGTCGCGTTCGACCTGTCGCGCGAGGAGTCATTCTACGACGACATCTCGATCGACGTCCTCGGTCCGAGCCTTTCCGGCCCCGAGGTCGTGCGCGACGCAAGCTCGAATGACGTGTCCGCCCTCCTGGCCGATCTCCCGTCGGTGGACGCCGCGCTCCCGCCGGCCGACCCGTTCGATCTGCTGGCGCCCGAGACGGTCGTCGCTCGCGATCCGTTCGAGGTGATCGCGTCGGATCCGCTCCCGGGTGCCGACTTCGGCGCACCCGAGTCCGAGCCGTTCGAGGTGATCGACTCCGAGCCTGTGTCGTCGGATCCGTTCGAAGTCATCACCGCCGATCCCGAGGTGGCACCCGAGTCGGACGCGTTCGAGGTGGTCGGGGAGGCGCCGGCCTTCGGCGACCCGTTCGACGAGATCGTCGCGGCGGCGGTCTCGCTCGCGCCGTCCCTCGATCCGGAAACGCCGCCCGTGGAGGAGGTGGTCGCCGAGGAGCCGTCGTCTCCGACGGACGCGGGCGCCGATCCCTTGCGAGTAGACTCCGGTGTTCCCGCTCTTCCCGACGACGCATCACCGCCGCTCTCGGGACTTCCTTCCACGCTGGGACCGGTGGCGCTGGCCCTCCCCGACATCGGCGAGCCTCCGGCGACCACCGCCGAGGCTCTGGCCGAGTGGATCGCTCTGCTCGACGGTGAGCGGATGCTGTGCGGCGATTCCGACCGGGGCGCCGAGCTCGCCTACGCGGCGGGCCGTGCCGCCGACCGGGCCGGGGATCGGGACGGGGCACGCCGGCGCTACGAATCGGCGCTCGATACCGCCCCGGCGATGCGGATGGCCTTGCGCGGCCTGCGTCGGGTGGCGGTCGCCGAGGGGAGGCTCGACGATGCGCAGTCGCTGCTGGAGCGGGAGGCAGAGCGCGCCACACCGGCGGAGCGGCCCGGCCTGCTCCTCGAGCGCGCCGAGCTGCTCGTCGCCGCTGGCGAGCGCGACGCTGCACGGTCTGTCTACCAGCAGATCGCCGAGCAGGTTCCGCTCGACCTGCGGGTCCTCTCCGGGCTGGTCGATGTCACCGCAGGCGACGGTGGGGGAGGCGAGGCCTGGTCGGCCGTTGCGGCGCTGGCGGCCCGGGTCGGCGATCCCGCGTTGACGGCGCTCCTGCGCGCCGAGGTGGGCCGTCTGGCCGAGGCGGCGGGCGACGACGAAGCCGCCCGGGCGGGCTACCGCGCCGCGATCGAAGCTGCGGCCGATTGCCGACCGGCGGCGATGGGTCTCCTCCGGATCGCTCTGCGGGGCCCACATCTCGGCGACGGTGGCGAGCTCGCGGCGGCCTACCAGCGCGCGCTTCCGTTGACGGCGGGCGCGCTCCAGGGCGCTCTGGTGACGCAGCTCGCCCGCCTTCGGCTGGCAGAGGAGCAGGCCGCCGTGGCGGTCGACCTGCTCGTCGATGCGGAGGATCCCATCGCGCTCGATCTCCTTGCGCGATCCGAGCTGGCGGCGGGCCGCGAGGAGGCAGCCGCGGCGACGCTCGATCGCCTCGCGGCAGCGCTCGGGAGCGCCGACGCGCGGATCGAGGTGCTCCTGCTCGCGGGCGAGGTCCACGAGCGGGCGGGCCGTCTCCACGACGCGGCGCGACATTTCGAGCGCGCGAGCGGGACCGTCCCGACGGACCTGGCGGCTGCGCTGGGTCTGGATCGGGTCGATCGCGCGATCGGGGATCCGGTTCGCCTGATCGATCGTGCGCGGGCCGCGGCCCAGGACATCGCGTCCGCCGAGGCGGAGAGAATCCACGCGGCGCGGTTGCTCTGCGGCCTCGATCGCTTCGACGAGGCGGCGGCCGAGCTCGACGCCGCGCTCGAGGCGAACCCGCTCTCCCAGACCGCGCTCGTCGAGCGGGTCGAGGTCGCGCTTCGATTGGGCAATCCAGCCGCCGCGGCGCAGGCGCTGTCCCGCGCCGCGCGCGCCGTCGCCGAAGCCGGGGATGCGGAGACCGCAGCGCTGCTCGGCGAGCGCGCGGGCCGACTGCACGCGCGTTCGGGTGATCTGGCAGCGGCGCTGGGCGAGCTTTCCCGTCTGGTCGATGGGGAGCTCGCCACCGTGGCGCGGTGGCACCAGCAGAGGCTCCTCGCTGCAGCGGGCCGCACCGGCGAGCTGGTGGAGGCGCTCGGCCTCGAGGCCGAGGGAACGGTCGACGCCGGCTGGTCGGCCGAGCTGTGGCATCGGCGCGGACTGGCGCAAGGGCAGCTCGATGGGGAGGCGGCGGCCGAATCGCAACGGCGCGCACTTGCCCTCGCGCCGGCGCACACCCCCGCGCTCCTCGCGCTGGCGGTCCGTCTGGCCGGTGGCCCGGGGACCGGCCTCGGGGAGCTCGTCGCACTGCACCAGGGTCGCCTTGACGGTGGCGACGCCTCGGATCGCCCCGAGGCGATCGCGTTGCACCTGCGAATCGCCCTCCTCTCCGAGGCGATCGGTGATCCCGCAGCGACCGCCCAGGCCTGCACGGACGCGCTCACGAGGTTCCCCGAGGGCGATCTCAGAAAGGGCCCCCACGCGCGTGCGATCGAGGAGATGCTCGTCGCCGCGACGCTGGCCGCGGGCGAGACCGGCCGCGCGGTCGAGATCCTCGCCCGCTTCGCCGACGGTGAGCCGATCCCCGAACAGCGATTCGCCGACGAGCTGCGGCTGGCCGAATGGAGCGAGCTGCGCCTGGGCCGTAGCGACACCGCCACCGAGCACTACCGCCTTGCGCTCGAGGTGCGACACGGCAGCCCCCTCGCGTTGCCCGGGCTGGTGCGCACCCTCGAGGCGTCGGGCCGCTTCGCGGAGCTCGGCGAGATGGCGCTGGCCGAGCTACGGGAAGCCCCCGGTGTGGCGCGTCGCGTCGCGGCCTACGAGCAGCTCGCGCGACTCGACAGCGAGCGCCGCGGCGATCCGCAGAGCGCGTTCCTCAGCTACGAGTCGATCCTCGAGGTCGATCACGCCCACCACCCCACCTTCCGCGTCCTCGAGAAGCACTATCTCAAGGAGCAGAACTGGCCGGAGCTGGTCCATCTCTACGAGCAGATGGGACTCACTGCGACCGACCCGCAGCTCGCCACGGCGGTGATCCTCGACCGCGCGCTGCTCCGCGAGCGCGTGGGCGGTCACAGCGACGACGTCGACAACGACTTTCGCCAGGCGCTGTTCAAGAACGGTCACTGCCGGCCGGCGCTGCAGCGGGTTCTGGCGATCGGGCGCACCCGCCGCGACTCGGTGATCACGGGTGAGCTGAGCCTCCGTCTCGCCGAATCGCCGGGGGCCGAACCGGGCGCCGCGGCGATCTTCCTCACGCGCGCCGCCGAGTGTCTCGCCGAGCTGGGCCGAACCGACGAAGCCGTGGAGCGCTACCAGCAAGCGATCGCTCGCGGGCACCTCCCGGCCATGCGCGGCCTCATGCGTCTGGGCCTCGAGCGCGAAGCCTTCTCCGCCGCCGCCTTCGGTGCCGAGGCCGCGGGGAAGAGCCTCCACGACCCCGGCGAACGCGCGCGGGCCTGGCTGGTGGCGGGCAGCATCGCCGAGGCGGAGCTGGCCGATCCGCCGCGGGCCCTGGCCGCATTTCGCGCCGCGCTCTCCGCTCAGCCTGGCGCCCGCGAACCCTTTGCGCGCGCCCGCCTGATCCTCGAGGCGAGCGGCGACCACGCGGGCCTCGCCGGGGCGCTCCAGGCACGGGTCGGCGTCGAGACCGATCCCGCCCTCCTCCGGGATCTTCACCTCGATCTCGCTGCCGTCTACCGAGACCGGCTCGGCGATCGCGAGCAGGCCAGGCAGCAGCTCCGCCAGGTCCTCGCCGTCGAAGGTGGGCACGCGGGGGCGCTCACCGCGCTCTCCGATCTCTGCTACGCGGACCAGCTCTGGCCCGAGGCCGCCGACGCCCTGATCCGGCGCGCACGCGTTGAGCGAACGCCAGCGGTACTGAAGGACGTGTTCTTCCGCCTCGGCCTGATCTACGCCGACCACACCCCCGACGCAAAACGCGCGATTGTCAGCTTCACCCGCGTCCTCCAGTTCGAAACCGACCACCGGACCGCGATCGAGTACCTCTCGGATCTGCACCTCAAGGAGCGCGAGTGGAAGGGCGCGCTCGGCGCCACCTCGCGGCTCGCGGAGCTGGAGACCGATCCGCTACGCAGGATCGCCCACCTGCATCGGGTGGCGTCGATCTACGAGGAGGGCTTTCACGATCCGCGCAACGCGCACGGTGCGCTGCGGAAGGCGCTGGAGGTCGATCCGCACAGCATCCCGGCGATCGGACAGCTCGCCAAGTACTACGAGCGGCAAGGCGACGCCACCTCCGCGCGCGTGCACCTCGACCGCTCCGCGCAGGCGGTGCGCGCCGTCCTGGCCGGCGACCCGTTCGACAAGGCGGCCTATCACAGCCTCTTCCGGATCCTCTCCTGGCGGCGCTCCGTCGATCAGGCGTTCACCGTCGCCGGGCTGCTCCAGGGGATGGGCGAAGCGGACGCCGAGGAGAAGGGGCTCCTCGCCCAGCTCGGCGGTCGCGCCACGGGCGCCGGATCCGCGCTCCACGACATCGCTCTCGACGACCAGCTCTTCCACCCCGCGATTCCGGCGGGCTTCCGCCACCTCTTCCGCCTGCTCGACGAGCCGCTGCAGAAGCTCATGCGCTCCGACCCGAGGCGCACCGGCCTGAACAAGGCGGAGAAGCTCCCGCGCTCCGGCCACGCGATCCGCGATCTCGCCGCCCGGCTCGCCGCCGACATCGGGCTGCGCGACTTCGATCTTTACGTGAGTGCGCTGGTACCGACCGCGCTGACGGTCGAGCTGACCGATCCAATCTCGATCATCATCGGCGAGAAGCTGGTCACCGGCGCACACGAGCAGGAGGTGCGCTTCCATCTCGCGGGCGTGATGCGCATGATCCGCTCGCAGATGGCGGTTCCGCTCCATGCCAGCCCCGACGAGCTCGGCGTGCTCGTCGGCGGGATCGTGCGCCAGTTCGTGTCCGACTTCGTCCCCGCCGGCTTCGAGGAGGGCCCGATCGCCGCCGAGGCAGCGCGGCTGGCCAAGGTAGTGCCAAAGAAGCTGCACAACGAGGCGATGCCGTTCGCCCTGGAGTGCGCCGACCCCGCCCTGGACCTGCGCGCGCTCTCGCACGCCCTCACCTTCACTGCCCAGCGCGCCGGTCTCCTCGCTGTCGGATCGATCGGCCCGGCGCTGGCCGCGCTTCGCCGCCGCGGCGACGACGCCCAGGTGCGCGAACTCCTGCGCTTCGCCATCACCGACGAGCTCGCCGAGCTGCGGCGCGCCGTCGGCATCGCGGTCGGTTGAGCATCCGGGGCGCGCTGCGCCTCCACGGGGCGCTCGATCTCGGCTTCGCGGGGCTCTACGCATGGGTCGGGTTCTCCGTCGTGCGGGGCCGATCGATGGTCTTCGATATCGCCCTCGGCGCGGTGGTCGCGTTGCTCGCGGTGGCCGGCCTCGCGCTCCTCGCGGGCGCCCGGATCGGCCGACCGCTCGGCATCGCCGCGTCGACGCTGCTGCTCGCCTTCTGCCTGGTGGTGGTCGCGCTGCTGGTCGCCGGCGTGGCCTACCTGCGCGGGATCTACGGTCCGCTCGGGCAGGGGATGGCCTTTGGCAGCGTGGTCGCCGCCGCGCTGGTGATCGAGCTGTTTGGCCTGCTGCCGATCTTCCAGCTGCGCCTCCTCCTGCGCCGCGACGTCGCTCGCCACCTCGCCGGCGGCTAGCGGGCGAAGCGGAATGATGCGCCGCGCGCTCCTCGGCCTCGTGGTCGGCTATTCGTTGCTCCTCGCCGCGCTCTGGCTGGGCATCTCCCGGCGCGTGGCGGTCCCGCCCGGGACGACGGTGGTACCTCCCCCCGAGCGCGCCGCGCTGATCGCCCGACTGCGCGCTCTCGTTGATGGGACCCTCCCTCCCGACGCTGCGACCGGCGGTGGCGAGTGGAACGGTTTCGCGACCGTCTGGTGCCGTGGCCGCGCGCTCGTCCGCGGCGAAGTGAAGTCGCGCGATGGGCACACCGCGGTCGACGGGGCGCTCGCCGGCTCGGAGGCGCTGCGCGCGCTCCCACCCAGCGACCGCGCGGCCTGCCGGATCAAGGTCGACGTCCTGACGGGACGCGCCCCGATCGCGGCGGGGATCGAACCGCTGTTTGTCCTTTCGCTCATCGCCGGCGTCGATGGCCTCGGGCTTCAGCTCCCCGATCGCGAGGTGCTGCTCCTGCCCGACGATCTCCTGGCGGCCGATCTCCTCGCCGGCCACCGCCCGCTGCCGGTGCCGGACCTGACGCTGGGGCTCGACGCCCGCGGAGCGGTCCGCCTCCTCGCATTGCGCGCCGGCCTCGACGCCGACGCGTGGCGCCGCACGCCGCACCGGCTGTTCCGCTTTCGCACCGAGAGCTTCATCGAGCCTGCGGCCCATGATCGTCCGCCGCTGCCGGTCTTCCGAGGGAACACCCCCGGCCCGCCGCTCACCCGCGCCGCGCTGCGCGAGGCCGCCGTTTCCGGGGGCGCCTGGCTGCGCGACCACCAGCGCCAAGGCGGACGCTTCGACTACCAGTACCACACGCTCGCCGATCAGCCCACCACCGACGAGAACGACTACTCGCTGCCGCGGCACGCCGGGGCCGCGTACTACCTCGCCCAGCTCCACGGCGCGACCCGCGATCCCGGCTTCCGCGAGGCCGCGCGCCAGGCCCTTCGCCACCTTGCCGCGAGCCGCCCCGCGGGGTGCGATCGCCCCGACCTGGCCTGTGTCGGCGCTCCCGGCAGCGAGCAGGTGGATCTCGGCTCCTCGGCGCTCGCGCTGCTCGCCGCCGCGGAGTACCAGCACGCCACCGGCGACAGCGAGTTCGCCCCTTTCGCCCGCCGCCTCGCCGCTTTCCTCCTCGCGATGCAGCGCCCCGACGGCGAGTTTTGCCATCTCTATCGCCCCTTCGAGGGTCTGCGCGACGAGCGCAGCAAGCTCCTCTACTTCTCCGGCGAAGCCGCCTTCGCCCTCGCCCGCCTCGCCCACCTCACCCCCGAACCCCGCTACATCGCCGCCGTCGACAACGCGCTCCACTACCTGACCGAAAAGAGCAATGACACCCTGGCCGCGAACTTTTTCTACGGAGAGGAGCACTGGACCTGCATCGCCGTCGACGAGGCGTGGGATCTCCTCCCGTCCGACCGCCGGCGCGAACGCTTCGCCGACTACTGCGAAGGCTTCGGCGCCTTCCTGCGCAAGAGCCAGTTCGTCGCCGGCGAAGGGCCCCTGCAGGAGCAGCCCGATCTCCTTGGTTCCTACGGATTCTCGTCGCTGATGCCGCCGCACTCCGCCCCGGTGGCCTCGCGATCGGAGGCCATGCTCTCGACCCTTCGGCTGGCCGAGCGCCGCGGCCACGCCGCCGAGGCCGACGCATTGCGGGCCCAGGTCCTCGGCTCCCTCCGCTTCCTCCTGGATCACCAGGTGCGCGACGACAACGCGTGGCTGATGCCCGATCCCGGCGCCGCCCGCGGCGGGTTCCTGATGAGCGATGTCAAGCGCACCATCCGCATCGACCTCATCCAGCACGCCTGCTCGGCGCTCCTCCGCGGCGAGGCGCTCGCGCCGCCCCAGACCCATGGCAGACCCCCGCCGATTCATTGACCCCCCCGGGGTCTCGCGATACGATCCGCGGCCAGTGAAGACCTGTTCCCAGTGCCAGATCAAGTACCCTGACGCGCTCCTGATCTGCCCCCGCGACGGCGCCGCGCTGCCCGGGCACACCGAGGCGATGTACGACTCCTACCTCGGCAGCACCATCGACGGTCGCTACCTGATCGAGGCCAAGCTTGGCGAGGGCGGGATGGGCGTCGTCTACGCCGGCCGCCACGTGATCATCGACAAGCGCGTCGCGATCAAGGTCCTGAAGAAGGAGGCGCAGGAGGAGCCGACCGCCGGCCAGCGCTTCGTCCAGGAGGCCAAGTCGGCCTCGAAGATCGGCCACGCCAACATCGTCGACATCACCGATTTCGGCGTGCTCCCCGACGAGAGCGCCTACTTCGTGATGGAGTTCCTCGAGGGGCAGACGCTGGGCAAGGCGATCGCCCGCGGACCGCTGCCGGGACGGCGCGTGATCGCCATCGCGGCCCAGATGGCGCGCGGCTTGAACGCGGCGCACGCCAAGGGAATCGTCCACCGCGACCTCAAGCCGGAGAACATCTTTCTGCTCGAGCGCGACGGCGAATCCGACGTTGTGAAGGTCGTCGACTTCGGGATCGCCAAGGTCAATCAACCGGGCGGGCCCGGAGGCGAGGCGGGCCAGCGCCTCACCCAGGTGGGCATGGTCCTCGGCACGCCGGAGTACATGTCGCCGGAGCAGGCGACCGGCAAGGAGACCGACCACCGCGTCGACGAGTATGCCCTCGGCTGCATCATGTACGAGATGCTGACCGGCGACGTGCCCTTTCGCGGCGACTCGTCGGCGGGCACGCTCACCAAGCACGTCTTCGAGGCGGTGGTGCCGCCCTCCCGGAAGCGCCCCGATGTGCAGATCTCCCCGACGCTCGAGGCGGTGACGCTGAAGGCGATGGCGAAGCGGCCGGAGGATCGCTACCCGGGGATGCGCGAGCTGCTCGATGCGCTCGACGCCGCGGGGGCGGAGATCGATAGCGGCCGCGAGGCCGTTCGGGCCAGCGAAGCGATCGCGGACCGCGGGCGTCCCAGGATGATGGCGCAGGACATCTCCGCGGTCACCGACGGCAACTCCCTCCTGGGCCGGCGCAGTCGCGCGTCGATCCTGGCCGCGGTGGCGGTGGTCGGCGGCGTGGCGGGCTGGCTGCTCCTCGGTGGGGCAGGGGAGAACTCGGCGCCCCAGCCCTCGACGCCGCCTGTCCCGGCCGTCGCAAAGAAGCAGGACCCTCCGCTCCCCGGCGTGCCGAGCGACGTGAAGCTGGTCCTGCGGAGCAACCCGCCCGGCGCGGAGATCTTCCTCGGCCCGGAGGATCTCGGCTCGGCGCCCGTCACCTACACCCACGCACCCGATGCCACGCCGCTGCACTTCACCTTCCGGCTGGCCGGGCGCAAGGACGTTACCCGGGAGGTCGTCCCCGACGAGAACCGCGACGTCGAGGTCTCGCTCCTGGAGATCAAGCGCGAGGCGCGCACGAAGCACGTCTCGCGCGGCGACATCAAGCCCGGGGGGGCGGTGCCGCCGCCCGATCCCGAGGCCAACAGCGCGAATCCCCCGCCGTCGCACGAACTCCGAAATCCGTTCTAGAAAGGAACTCGCTGCGCTCATCCCTTTCTAGCCATCTACAGAGGGCGTGCCGCCCTCCCGCCATCGGCGGAGCCGCTGGGGTCCCCCTCCCGGCTCACGGCCGGACTGCCGGCCGGGGCGCCCGTGGCGCCCTGACGAACCCGAGGTTCCCGGCCGCAGGCCGGAGAGTAACTGACTCAGTCATGGACAGAACGCTTGGAGACGGCGCGTATACCATGGTAAATTCTCGCCCGGTGCTCCATGCGTTACGGGTCTGATTCCAGGGACTGATTCCAGAGACCACTTCCAGCGTGTCGACGACCAAAAAACCGGAACCGCAAGTAGCGTCTCCATCGCAGAAGGCGGCGCTGCAACAGACTTTGGGCGGCGTGAAGCCACCCGAGAAGGCGGGTTCGCCGGGGATGGCCTGGGACGACTCGACGGAGATGGTGACCGCGGCGCATCGACCCGAGGGGATGGTGGGAGGGATCGAGGGCGCGACTCCGAAGGACCTCACAGTGGCCGTCCCGGAGGTGCGCGGCAACGCGGCGACCATGCCCGGCCAGTTCGCCGAGGAGCCCGCGCGCCCGACCGCACCGACGATGGTGTCATCGGTCGCCGCCACCGCTCCCCGCGGCACGCCCACGCCGCGGCCGACCCCCACGCCCGCCGCGAGGCCGACGCCGACTCCCTCCGGGGCCAGCCGGGTGGTACCGGTCGGCACCGATCCCTATCTCGACAGCATCATCGCCGACCGCTACCGCATCATCCGGAAGCTCGGCGAAGGCGGGATGGGCGTGGTCTACCTCGCCGAGCACGTGATCATCGAGAAGAAGGTCGCGCTGAAGATCCTCTTCGATGACTTCGCGCGCAAGACCGATCTCGTGCAGCGATTCATCCAGGAGGCCAAGGCGGCCTCGAAGATCGGCCACGAGAACATCGTCGATATCACCGATTTCGGCGAGACCCCGTCGGGCGCGCCCTTCTTCTCGATGGAGTACCTCGACGGCAAGGATCTCGCGCACCACGTCCGCCAGGGCCCGATGTCCTTCGAGCGGAGCCGGCTCATCATCACCCAGATCTGCCGCGCGCTCGGCGCAGCGCATGGCAAGGGCATCATCCATCGCGACATGAAACCGGAGAACGTCTTCCTCGTCGACCGCGAGGGGCGCGACGACTTCGTGAAGGTGCTCGACTTCGGGATCGCGAAGATGAACTCGATGGAGGAGGGCGGGGCGCGGCTCACCCGCACCGGGATGATCTTCGGCACGCCCGAGTACATGTCGCCCGAGCAGGCCAGGGGCGACCGGCCGGACCACCGCGTCGACATCTATGCCGTCGGCTGCATCCTCTACGAGATGCTGAGCGGCGACGTGCCCTTCCACGCCGACACCTTCATGGGCGTGCTCACCAAGCACATGTTCGACCAGCCCGAGCCGCTGACGGTGCGCGCTCCCCACGCCAACGTTCCGCCCGACGTCGAAGCGGTGGTGATGAAGGCGCTCACCAAGGATCGCGATCACCGCTTCCAGACGATGAAGGAGATGTCGATCGCGCTCGCGGCGTGCGGAGGCGGCAGCGCGTCCGAGGCGTGGGGGAACGAGCCTTCGCAGGTGATCGGCCTCGGCGAAGGCACGATGAGCGGCCTCCACCAGCCGCGGCGCTCCGAGGCCGCGGTGCCGGTGGCGAGCGCCACCCTGACGCAGGAGGCGCTGAGCGGGGCCGAGCGGCGGGCGGCCACGCCGCGCGGCAACGGCAAGCTGATCGTCGGCGTGCTCAGCGCGATGGTGCTCGCGGTCGGCGCCGTCGCGGTGGTGCTGATGGGGCAGACGCCTGCGTCGACGCCGACGGAGACGCCGCCGGTGGTCGTGGCGCCGCCCCCCGAAGCGCCGGTGAGGCCGACGCCGCCGCCGCCGGCGCAGAAGAGCTTCAAGATGACCTTCAAGTCGAAGCCCTCGGGAGCGGACGTCTTCCGCGGCGACGAGCTGCTCGGCACGACGCCGGCCACGATCGAGTTCGTGAACGGTGGCAAGGCGATCGATCTGGTGGTGCGGAAGAAGTCCTTCAAGGACTACGAGATCGAGGTGATCGCCGATCGGGAGCGCGACTTCGTCTTCGACCTGCGCGCCGATCACACCAAGGGCGTCAAGGACCCGGGCCGTGCTCTCCCGCATCTCCGGGACCAGCCAGTCGCGACGCCGGTGAAGCCGACGGCCGCGCCGAAGCAGAACGCGAAGCTCCGCGACCTCAAGGATCCCTTCTCGACCGGACCGTAGCGAAGCCAGTGCCTCCCCCGCTGTCCGAAAACGCGCTGGTACGCCGCATTGCGATCCAGGGGCTGACTCCGGAGCGCCTGCAGGCCGCCGCGCCCGACCTCCTCGATCTCTCGCACGCGCGCCGTCTGGTCGGGCATGTCCTTCACCACGGCCACGACGATCTCGCGGTCCGCGACTTCTCGCGCGCCCGCGTGGCCAGCCTCGGGGCGCGCTTCCACGTGCCGTCGCTGGCGGTGGTCGAGCGGCGCCGCTCGCCTCGGGACGGGTTCGTGAAGTACCTGTTCCGGCTCGCCGATGGTGCGCAGATCGAGGCGGTGCGGATCCCGCTCTTCGACACCAAGTACGTGGTGTGCGTCTCGTCGCAGGTCGGGTGCGCCCTCGGGTGTGTCTTCTGCGCCACCGGTCGGATGGGCTTCGTGCGCGATCTCGAGCCGTGGGAGATCGTCGAGCAGGTGCGCACCATCCGCCGCGAGGCCGACCGCCCCGTGCGCGGAGTGGTCTTCATGGGGATGGGCGAGCCGCTCCTCAATTACGAGGGTGTGATCGCGGCAGCCTATGCGATGAGCGATCCATCGAGCCTCGCGATCGCGAAGAAGGCGATCACGATCAGCACCGCCGGGGTGGTCCCCGCGATCCGGCGCTTCACCGACGAGGGGCACGACTTTCGTCTGGCCGTGTCGCTCACCGCGGGCACGCACGAGAAGCGACGGGCACTGATGCCGATCGAGCGGAAGTGGCCGATCGAGGAGCTGATCGAGTCGGTGCGGGCGTACGCCACAGCGACGGGAAATCGGGTGACGCTGGAGTACGTCGCCATCGCCGGCGTGAACTGCGGGGCGGACGACGCGACCGCGCTGGCCGCGCTCCTTCGCGGCATCTCGATCCGCTTCAACCTGATCGAGGTGAACGATGCCGGGGGTGAGTTCAGCCCGCCGGACGCGGCCGAGCTGGCGGCGTTCCGGGACGCGCTGCAGGTGCTCGGGCAGCCGATCGTGCGGCGCTATTCCGGGGGCAAGGACGTGCAGGCGGCGTGCGGGATGCTGGCCGCCACCAGCGACGGCGGCCAGCTACTCGGTTAGCGTTGGTGGGTCGATCAGGCTCAGCGGCGGGCGCGCTCGCAGAGCAGGGTGCGATCACCGCGCTGGAGGCCGTTGAGCGCGCTGACCGCCGCGTCGACCGTCTCCTCGGCGACGATCAGGTAGGTGTGGGAGTTGTGCAGGTCGAGGCGCTGGACGGGGACGCCGCGATCGGCCACCAGCTTCTCGACCGCCTCCACCGCCACGCCGTCGCGGCGACCGAGCGCGAAGTAGAGGCGCGCGACGCCGGGCGGCAGCTCCTCGCGCTGCCTCGGTCGGCGATCACCGCGGGCCTCGCCGGCAGGCGCGGCGGCCGCCTCAGGAGGGCGCGAGGTGCCTTCCGGCGGAGCCGTGGTGCCCTCCGCCGAGGCGGGTGCGGCCTCGGCACTGCCGTCGGAGGCGCGGCCGTCGACCCACGCCTCCCAGAACTCCCGTCCCTCGGACGGCACGATGATCGGAGCGCCCGGGAGCGGCCGGCGCGGCGGCGCAGTCGCCTGGCTGCTCGACGGCGCGCGCGGAGCGGCAGCCGGGGCTGCGGCGCGCGGCCCACCTTCGCGGCTGCGATCGCGATCCCGTCCCTGGCCGCGGCCGCCGTCGCGACCGTGCCCGCCATCGCGGCGACCGTCGCGATCGCGGCGCCGGCTGGTGCGATCCTCCCGCCTTGGCTCGGTGCGCTCGGGCTCCCTTTGCGAGGCCGTCGGCGGCGCGTGCGGCCTGCTCGCTGCGGGCTGCACAGCGGGCTCGACAGGCGCGGTGGAAAGCTGCGGAGTGCCAGCGGCCGGCGCCGCCGGGGAGGGTGAGGGAAGGGCCGCGGGCGCTGGCAGTGCGGCCGCTGGCTCGGCGAAGAACCGCTGGAGAAGCAGCGCCACCGTGGCCTCTCCGCCGCCGCCGAGCGACAGCCGCCGCGCCACCGAGACCCACTCGGCCGCCGGAGTGGCGCTCCCGAGCGCGCTCTGCAGCTCCGCGATGCGCTCTCCGTCGCGCCGGCTCTGGACCTGCTCCTCCGTCGGGAGCATCCGCTCCTCGGGCCGGATCTTGTAGGTCAGCTTGAGGTAGTAGAAGTTGCCGAGCTCGCGCGGCGAGATGAGCGAGATCGCCACCCCCGACTTCCCGGCGCGCCCGGTCCGCCCGGTGCGGTGGACGTACACCTCCGACGACTCGGGGAAGGTGTAGTTGAAGACGTGCGAGAGATCGCTGATGTCGATCCCGCGCGCCGCGATGTCGGTGGCGACGAGGTAGTGCAGGTTTCCTGCCTTCATCCGCCCCATCACCCGCTCGCGGTCCTTCTGGGCCAGATCGCTCGAGATCGACTCGGCGTCGAGCCCCTCCCGGCGCAGGTGCTCGGCGACGAAGGAGGTCTCGTCGCGGGTGTTGCAGAAGATGATCGCCGAGTCGGGCTTCTCGACGGCGAGGATGCGCACCAGGTCGCGCGACCGTCCCATCCCGCTGACCATGTAGTAGGCGTGGGTGATCTCCAGCACGCCGACGTAGTCGCGCGAGAGCTCGATCTTCTCCGCGTCGCGCATGTAGCGCTGGCTGATCCGCTCGATCTCCTCGGGGATGGTGGCCGAGAAGAGCAGCGTCTGGCGCTCCTTCGGGCAGCGCTTGAGGATCTCCGAGATCTCCTCGTAGAAGCCCATCGAGAGCATCTCGTCGGCCTCGTCGAGCACCAGCACCTTCAGGCGGTCGAGCTTGAGCGTGCCGCGGCGCAGGTGGTCGAGCACCCGCCCGGGTGTGCCGGCGACGATCTGCGCCCCCGCCTTGAGCCCCTCGATCTGCTTGCCCATCGGTGCGCCGCCGTAGACCGGCACCACCTGCAGCGCGCTGTGCTGCCCGATCCGGGCGCACTCGGCGCCCACCTGGAGGGCCAGTTCGCGGGTCGGGCAGAGGCAGAGCGCCTGGACATGCTGCTCCCGGGCGTCGATCAGCTTCTGTGCGAACGGGATCGCGAAGGCGGCGGTCTTGCCGGATCCCGTGCGCGACTGCACCAGGATGTCCTTCCCGGCCATGATCCGCCGCCAGGTGGCCCGCTGGACCTCCATCGGCTCGGCGAAGCCCATCGCGGTGAGCGACTGCATCACGTCGGGCAGCAGGCCCATCTCTTCGAAGGTTCTCGGATCGGCCTGCAGATCGGGGGCTGAATCGAGGGTTGTCATCGTCGCCGGGACGGTCTCGTCGCCGAGGGCCGCCGCTGTCTCTTCCATCATCGCAATCTCTCCAGAAGCTCTACCGGCGCGCGCGGCGCCTCCTGCGGCGTGTCACGCCCCGGACGCCCGCCCGGGCGCGAGGGGCGCACGCGGGACCTGTCCGCGCGGCAACCGGTGAGCGAAGCAGTGCTCCCATCGTCCAGAACCCGGCCCCGGCAGGATCGACGCTCCGCCCGCCGCGCCGCCGGGCGCCAGGCGAGAGGGATGTCGAAGAAGCTGTGGTTGTGACGGGTGTGGCAACGAAATGGGATTCTAGCACGAGGGGCGCGGGCGCGCCGGATTTGTGCCGTGCAGCATGCAACGGCGCAGGCGGAGTGTCAACAGCGGGTTACGGGCCGGGTGCTTAACGGAGAAGGGGGTCCCTCCGCTCACGTCGTAGTCGTAGTCGTAGTCGATTCAGGGGCACTCTCGCGCGGGGGATCACCTCTCCGGCACCTGCGCGTGAGCATCTCCACGATGCGGGTCAGCAGCGCCATGGCCTGTCGCGGAGTGTCTTCCAAGGCGAGTTGCAGGACCGCAAAGGCATCCACGATCGCCTT
>SHYY01000103.1 GCA_009692555.1 Myxococcales bacterium | reverse complement strand
GTCACAGGCCATGGAGTTGCTGACCCGCATCGTGGAGATGCTCACGCGCATGTGCCGGAGAGGTGATCCCCCGCGCGCGAGTGCCCCTGAATCGACTACGACTACGACTACGACTACGACTGCGTGAGCGGAGGGACCCCCTTCTCCGTCAAGCACCCCCGGTCAAGACCCCGCTTTACCGGACGGACGCGATCTGATACAAGAATTCGCCGATGGAGCTGCCCAACCAGAAGGGTTTCTACGACTCGCGCCGCCAGTTTCAGGGCCACGACGACCCTCAGCGGGCCGGGGATCCGGTCGCCGCCCCGGGCGGGATCCCGCGCGGTCAGCTGATCGCGGGGGTCATCTTCCTGCTCCTGATCGCGCTCGCCTTCTTCAAGTTCGCGCCACCGGAGAAGCAGGTCGGCGCAGGAGCCCACGAGCCCCTGACCACCGCCCCCGCCAAGGCCCACTGAGGGCCCGAGACAACTTTCCGCCCGCCCTGCCGATAATCTTCCAGGAGATCCCTGAACCGGGATTGATCCGACCGAACGAACTCGATACGCTGGCACCGGCGAATCGCACGCGGGAGCGTTCACGATGGCACTGAAGCGCGGGTATGTTGCAGGGAATTTTGGCCTTGAGCTCGATGGCTCGCCGAACGCCGGCTGGCTGGGGAGCTGCGAGGGCGGCATGGGCACCGCCGAGGTGATCCAGGAGAAGATCGGCCCCGATCACCTCCGCCACAAGCACCTCTCCACGACCAAATACGAGGACATCGGGCTCACCTTCGGCAGCGGCATGTCGAAGGAGTTCTGGCTCTGGCTGCAGCAGTCGCTGAACCAGGACTACGTCCGCCACAACGGTGCGGTCGTGGCGTCCAACTTCGACATGAAGGAGACCTCGCGCCTCGCCTTCTACAGCGCGTTGATCACCGAGGTCGGCTTCCCGATGGTGAGCGGCTCCTCGAAGGATCCGGTCCGGGTCAACGTCAAGCTCAGCCCGGAGTACACCAAGTTCAGCGTGTCCCCGAACGGCGGCCAGCAGGTGACGGGCTCGAAGAGGCAGGACATCCAGCAGCGCTGGCACTGCTCCGACTTCCGCTTCAAGATCGACGGGCTGAACGCCGAGGACTGCAAGAGCGTCTCGCAGGTCGAGGCGATCGTGATCAAGCAGAAGGTGGTCGAGCTGTCGCTGGGCGAGGAGCGCGGCGCGATGCGCGAGCCGGTGCAGATCGAGTACCCGAACATCGTCTTCACTGTGCCCGAGTCACACGCCGGCACCTTCCTCGACTGGTACAACGACTTCGTCATCAAGGGGAACTGCGGCGACGAGAAGGAGAAGACGGGCTCGCTCGAGTTCCTCACTCCGAACCTGAAGGAGACGCTGCTGACGCTCAACTTCAAGGGTCTCGGCATCTTCAAGTTCACGCCCGACAAGGGCGAGGCAGGCAGCGAGAAGATCCGCTCGGTACGGGTCGAGATGTACTGCGAGAAGATCGAGCTGGTCTACGGCGCAAAGGCCACCTGGGCCTGAAAAGCCTCGAAGGCCCTCCTCGTCAGCTCTCCCTCCCCGTCCCCCCACCGCCGATCCGCGGCACCACCACCATCACCGTGCAGGGCGACTCCTCGACGATTCGCTCGACGTCGTAACCGACCGACAGCCGATGCTGCACCGCGCGGTTCTCCGCTCCGACGATCACCAGATCGTAGTGGCCGGTGGCGACCTCCGCGAGCACCGGCGCGGTCGGCTGGTTCGCCTCGCGCACCAGCACGCTGACCCGTGCGGAGGTCTGGGTGAGCACGGGTGAGACGGTGGCCATCATCGTGGTGGCGATCAGCTTGCGGAAGTTCTCGTCCAGCGCACCGTCGGGGCCATCGCCGCCGCTCGACGCCTCCTCCATCACGTAGAGGACGGTGACCTCCGAGCCGGAGCCCTCGGCATAGAGCACCGCCGTCTCCACCGCTGCGCGGGCGAAGTAGCTGCCGTCGAACGGCACGAGCACATGGCGGTAATCGAGCGCCAGCCGACCCCCGCGCACGATGCCGACGTGGCAGGGCGCGTCGTCGATCAGGCCGGCGATCAGATCGCCCCGCAGCGCCTGGTGCGCCCGCGACCCGGCCCCGATCAGCACCAGATCGAAGCCGCGCGAGGCCTCCCGCCGGATCGCCGCCGTGGCATCGGCACCGTCGAGCCTGCGCACCTCCAGGCGAGCCTTGCGGAGATCGGCCAGGACGCGGATGCCGTCGAGGTGCTCCTGGAGGTTCCGCCCCGCCAGGTCCTGGCGCAGCCAGCCGGTCAGCAGCCTCCACAGACCGCGCCGCTTCTGGTCGATGTAGAGCGCGGTGATGGTCGCGCTCTCGCCGCGCACCAGGGCCGCGGCGAGCCGCGCAGCGACGAGGGCGTTGGGCCCACCCGCGGTGGGGAGGAGCGCCTTCAGCCGCTTCGGATCGAACAGCCCGACCGCTGCGTCGGCGGCCAGGCGGGCCCGCTCCTCGTCGGAGATCGGCACGCGGCGCATGGTGAGCTTCAAGGTGGGCGGCGCCATGAACGAGGTCAGCACCGCGATGGCGACGATGATCGAGTACATCTCCTGGTTGAGGATTCCGAGGGTGAGCCCGAGGAGCGCCACCACCAGCTCCATCGCGCCGCGGGCGTTCATGCCCATCCCGATCGAGAGCGACTCCCAGAACGTCAGGCGCCCGACCAGCCCACCGACGGTGCAACCCACCACCTTGCCGAACGTCGCGACGCCGAGCACTGCCAGCAGCACCCAGGGGCCCTCGAGCGCGTGCAGATCCACCTTCAAGCCGACCAGGCCGAAAAAGATCGGCGCGAACACCCCCACCACCACCGCCTCGAGCCGGTGCATCGTGGCCGGCCGGATCCGGGGCACCTGCCGGATCACGCAACCGGCGACAAAGGCTCCGAAGACGGCGTGGATCCCGATCGACTCGGTAGCGGCCGCGGCGAGGAAGGAGAGGATCACGATCAGCGCGAGGTCGGTGTTACGGGTGCGAAAGCGGTCGTCGACGATCCTGAACATCCAGCGCGCCGCCGGGAGGGCCACGAACCACGCCACGACGACAAATCCCCCGGTGAAGAGCACCGTCTTGCCGAGCTGCAGGCCGCTCCAGCCCACCGGGCCCGCCACGCCGGCGATCACCGAGAGGATCACCCAACCGGTGGTGTCGTCGACCACCCCCGCCGAGAGGATGACCACGCCGATGTTGCGCTTGGTCAGCTCCAGGTCGAACAGGATCTTGGCGATCACCGGCATCGCCGAGATCGACATCGCGGTGGCGAAGAAGGCGGCGAAGAGCTGGCGCTGCGACGGGTCGGCGAGGTAGGCCGCCGGGAGGTACTGGGCGAACACGAAGCCCGCGGCGAACGGGATCACCATCCCGAACAGCGACGCGGAGAGCGCCGCCCGGCCGAGATGGCGCAGGAGGCGCACATCGGTCTCGAAGCCGGTAAGGAGCAGCAGCAGCACCATCCCGATCCAGGCCACCACCTCCAGCAGGTGCGACTGCGCGGCGATGGGAGGAAAGAGGGCGAGGAAGGCGTCCGGGAGGAGCCACCCGAACAGCGACGGGCCGAGCACGATCCCCGCCAGCAGCTCGCCGATCACCGCCGGCTGGTCGAGCCGCTTGAACAGCTCGCCGAGCAGGCGCGACACCGCCAGGATCACCGACATCTGCAGCAGCAGAAGCAGCAGCATGTGGCCGGGCAATGGTGCGACGAGGGTCACGCGGACGCGGGAGCATATCAGATGAATTCGCGCTCCGTCCCTGTGGTAGGTTGGCGCGCTCATGGCGAAGATCTTTCTCAAGCGCGGTCGGGCCAATCCCCTGTGGCACGGGCACCCGTGGGTCTACTCGGGCGCCATCGCGCGCGAGGAGGGCGGCTACGAGCCCGGCGACGTGGCCGAAGTGTGCGACAGCGACGGTCGGTTGATCGGCCGCGGCTTCGTCAACCCGCGCTCGCAGATCCGGGTGCGGATGGTGACGCGCAAGGACGAGCCGGTCGACGCGGCGCTGATCGCCCGGCGTCTCGACGAGGCGGCCGGGCTCCGGCGGCGGCTCGGGTTGCCCTCCGAGCGCACCGACGCCTACCGGCTGGTGAACTCCGAGGGGGACGCGCTGCCGGGGCTGGTGGTCGACATCTACCGGGACGTGGCGGCGGTGCAGTTCACCGCACTCGGGATGAAGCGCCTCGACGGGGTGGTGTTCGACGCGCTGGCCCGCCGCGAGGGGGTGCGGGCGGTGGTGGAGGTGGCCGCCGGGGGCTTCGCGCAGATCGAGGGGTTCGCGTCGGCCAGCCGGACCGTGCGCGGGCCCGAGGTGACCGCGGTTCCGTGCCGCGAGAACGGCCTCGATCTCGAGGTGGAGCCGCTGCACGGCCAGAAGACCGGGATGTTCCTCGATCAACGCGACAACCGGCGCCGCCTCGCCGAGTTTTGCCGCGGCGCGCGGGTCCTCGACGTCTACGCCTACGCCGGCGGCTTCGCGCTCAACGCCCTCGCCGCGGGCGCGACCTCGGCGACCTGCGTCGACTCGTCGGCGCGCGCCCTCGAGCGGATCCGGCTGCACGCCGAGAAGAACCACCTCGGCCCGCTCGAGGCCCACGAGGTCGACGCCTTCCGCTTCCTCGAGCAGGTGACCCCGCGGAGCTTCGACGTGGTGGTGATCGATCCGCCCAAGTTCGCGCGGGCAAAGAAGGATCTGGAGGCGGCGCTGAAGGGCTACGAGCGGCTCAACGCGCTGGCGATGAACGCCTGCGCTCCCGGCGCGCTGCTCGCCACTTGCTCGTGCTCGCAGAACGTCGACGGGGAGACCTTCGAACGGGTGATCGCCGGGGCGGCCCAGGCGGCGGGAAGGCGGGTGCAGGTGCTGGAGGTGGCGTCGCAGGGGCCGGACCACCCGGTGCCGCCGGCGTTCCCGGAGGGGCGCTACCTGAAGTTCGTGCTCTGCCGCGTGGTGTGACCATCCCCGGGAGGACCGTGACGCGGGTCGAGATCAAGCCGGACCGGAAGGCCCCGTGCCCCTGCGGCAGCGGGAGGCGCTACAAGAGCTGCTGCTACGCTCGCCATCGCGCCCTCGAGAACGCCCGCGGCGTGGCGCGCGCAGGGCTCGGCGCCATCGACGAGGTGCTCCGGGTCTTCCTGCCGCTGATCGAGTCGCGCGGCGAGCACAAGATCGCCTGCCATGAGGGCTGCAACGCCTGCTGCGCCAACTTCGTGCGCTGCAGCCTCCCCGAGGCGCTGGTGGTCGCCGAGTGGCTGGCCGAGCCGGAGCACGCCGCGGTGCGCTCGCGCTTCGAGGCGGCGCTGCCGGGATGGCGCGCGGCGGCGGGCGCCGACGCAGCGGTGATCGAGGACCTGCTGGCGCGCCATGGAGGCACCCCCACCGAGGGGCCGGAGTGGGAGGACTACAGCAGGATCGGCCTCGATTACACCCGCAAGCGCAACCTGTGCCCCTTCAACCGGGACGGACGGTGCGAGATCTACGAGGTGCGGCCCACCATCTGCCGCGCGGTGCACGTCGTCGAGACGGAGGCGTACTGCACGCCCGATCGCGGCGGCGTACCGAAGGTGGCGTCCCACCCGCGCCTCGTCGAGGCGGTGCAGCAGGCGACGGCGGCCTTCGCGCACGGCGCGCGCTCACTGGGCACGGATGGACGGGAGCGGGCGCTGCCAGAGGCCGTCGCTACGGCCCTGGCGCTCTCGGGTTACTCCCCGGGATGAGTCGGCGGGGTGGTCGCGGGAGGCGCCGGAGGCGGGGCGGCGCCCTTATGGAACGTCAGACGATAGACGCTGTTCTCGGTCTCGACGTAGACCGTCTCCTGATCCGGCTCCCCGAGAACCCGCCGGACCGGGGTGGTGATCATCCGGTGCCCGTTCGGATCGCGGAAGATGACCATCCCGCGACCGACCACGGGATAGCTGACGAGAAAGCCGCTGTACACGCGGCCCACCCCCACCGCGGGTCGCTCGCGGCCATGGTCTCGAATCTTGCGCGCCGTCACGTTGACCATTCAGTGCCCTTCAGCCTGCTGCGATTGTATGTTGGAGGAATCGCCGAGTCACGGAGAAAAAAGCCGGCACGCTGCGGGCACGCGCTTTGACGCACTCGGTCACGGGCCCGCAGGAATTACCGGAAGCCGAATGGATCCGGATCGTTCCGGTGCGCACACCGACATTGCCTCCGGCCACCCACACCAACGTCTATGTGGTGGGACAGGGTGAACTGGCGCTGGTGGATGCAGCCAGCCCCTACCCCGAGGAGCGCGCGGCGCTCGATCGCTGGCTCGACGAGCGGGCGGCCTCGGGCGAGCGGGTGGTGGAGCTGCTCCTGACCCATCACCACGTCGACCACGTCTCGGGAACCGCCCACCTGGCGGCGCGTCTCGGCGTCCCGGTGGCGGCGCACCCCGTGACGGCGGCGCTCCTGGCCGGGCGGATCGCGGTGTCCCGCACGATCGACGAGGGCGCGCGGCTGCGCTACGGCGGGGTCGAGCTGACGGCGCTCTTCACCCCCGGCCACGCGCCCGGACACCTGGCGTTCTTCGAGCCGCGCGCGCGGGCGGTGCTCGCTGGCGACATGGTGGCGTCGGTGGGCACGATCATCGTCGACCCGCCCGAAGGGGACATGCGCCTCTACCTGGCGTCGCTGGAGCGCCTGCGCGCCCTCGATGCACGCTGGCTCCTGCCTTCGCACGGGCCGCCGGTGGACGACCCGGAGCGGCTGCTCGCCTTCTACGTCGCGCATCGTCTGCAGCGCGAGGCGCGCGTGGTGGCGGCGCTCGCGCTGGGGGCGGCGCCCGTCGCCGAGCTGGTGCCACGCGCCTACCCGGACGTGGCGCCGGCGATCTGGCCGCTCGCCGCGCGCTCGCTGCTCGCCCACCTCCTCAAGCTGCGCGACGACGGGCGCGCGGTCGACGAGGGCGACACCTGGCGGCTGGTCGACCCGTAGAGTCCAGGATCTACAACCGGCCGACGTCACGATCGCGGACCCAGCCCTCGAGGCCGTTGGCGAGGCGGACCCGGATCCACTCGCCCTCGCGCACCGTCACGCGGAGGCGCAGGCCGCCGTGGATCAGGAACGAGGTCTGGTAGTCGGCGCCGGAGCCCTCCTTCACCGCCAGCTCGTCGGGGAGCACGATCCCCTGCTCGACGCGGTTGGCCAGCCACCAGCGCCCGCCGAGCAGGCTCCCCGCGAAGAGGGTGCCGAGGCCGACGAACACCAGCAGGACCCCGAGGGCGGTGCGCACGAAGCCCGGCCGCACGAGGTAGACCACCAGCGCGAGCAGGAACAGACCGCAGTAGAGGCCGAGGAAGATCAGGGTCAACCCGCCGAGGGTGAACGGGGCGAGCGCGCGCATCCACAGCGGGTCCTTCTCGGCGCCCTGGAGGCGGTCCTGCCAGCGCGCGGCGGCGGTGTCGCGGGCGAGCTTCAGGTTGGCCTCCGTGTCCTCCTGCGACGGATCGAGCAGCAGCGCGCGCTCGTAGTGGAGGATCGCCGGCCCGAGGCGATCGGCCCTGAAGTAGGCGTTGGCGAGGTTGTAGTGCAGGTCCTCGTGCACCACCCCCGCCGCGACCACCTGCTCGTAGGCGTCGATCGCGCCCTTGAAGTCGCCGTGGAGATAGGCCTGGTTGGCGCGCTCGAAGGCGGTGTCGGGACCGCCCTCGGGCGCGTCGGCCGACGCGGGCGCCGCCGCGGCTGCCAGGAGCGCGAGCGCGCAGAGGAGGCGGCTCACGATGCGTCCTCGTCGGTGAGCGAAGCCTTCTCGATCGCGGCGAGGAGGTTTCGCACCCGCCGGATCGCGGCCCGCATCTCGCCCGGCCCGGAGGCCGAGGGGGCGAAGCGCGCGAAGTCGCAGATCTCGAGCTCGCTCACGATCGCCAAGGTGGTCTCGGGATCGAAGCCGCGTCCGGACAGCAGGCGGCGCAGCTCGTCGACGGTGAGCGCCTCGCACTTGACCTCGCAGCGGTACTCGAGGTGCTCGTAGATCGCACGCGCGCATGCGCCGAAGAACTGGGAAGGGCGCTGCCCCTTCAGGTGCACCTCGGCCTCGCGCATGCGGCGGCGGGCGGCTGCGCGGGCGCGGCGACGACGGGTGCGCGCGGTCTCCCGCACGAGCGCGGCGCGGAGCGCACCCCCGACGGTGGCGAGCAGGAGCAGGGAGGGCGGCGCGCCGACGACGACCCACAAGAGCGGGCCGCGGATGATCCGCTCGCCGATCCGCGTCGCGACGTGATGGGTGTTGCGGAGCGGCAGGAGCCGCGCGCCGAGGACGTTCTCCTTGCTCGCCTCGGCGGGGCCGCTCCCGATCTTCGCGGGATCGCCCAGCACCTCGACGGTGAGGGGCTGCGAGCGCGCGATCGCGTAGCGCTTCTCGTGGGGGTCGAAGTAGGGCATCTCGATCGAGGGGAGCGCCAGCGTGCCGCCCTTCTGCGGGAGGAGGAGGTAGCTCCACACGCGATCGCCGCGCACCAGATCGCCCTTCTCGACGTGCTCCGCCACGGTCGGTTCGTAGACCTTGAAGCCGTCGAGCCGCTCGATTTTCCGGAGCTTGACGTTCTTCAAGTTTCCTTCGCCACGGACGATCAGGCGCAGCGTCACCGCGTCGCCCGCCTTGACCTGGGTCTTGTCGAGCATCGCCGCCACCTCGAAGCGCCCGACGTTGGCCGATTCGAAGCCCTCCGGGCGCCCCTGCGCGGGCAGCGGCAGGACCTCGACGGCGATCGGCCGGGAGGCGCGCACCGCCGAGCCGCCAGCCCAGAACGCGGTCTGGAGCGTGGTCGCCTCCGCCTCGAGCGGGGTGACGGTGAGCTTGCCCGAGCGGAGCGGGAAGAGCGCCTTCTTGAGCAGCAGCGCGGCCTGGAACTCCTGCCCCTTGACGGTCTGGCGGGTCCAGGAGAGCGAGCCGGGAGGCGAGAACAGATCCTCGCTCCAGAAATCCTCGTGCTTCGGCTCGGTGACGGCGCGGTAGCGGAGGATGTCGGCGCGCGTGTAGAGCGACCAGGTGACGAGGAGCTGCTCGCCGATGTAGACGGTGGGCTTGTCGGCGCGCGCGTCGAGGAACAGCTCCTCGTCGCCGCGCATCGCGTCGGGATCGAGGAGGGGCTGCTCGGCCGGCTGTGGAGTGCTTCCCGGTGGGCGGCGGGCGGCGGCGGTGACCAGGACGCTGAGCTGGCGGCTCTTCCACTCGCGTCCGGCGACGCGCGCCACGGCCGGCGGGACGACGCAGTTTCCCCGGTGGCGCGGGCGCAGGAGGTAGACGTGCTGCTCGACGGTGCGGACCGATTGGCGGCCGTTGTTGATCGTCCACTGGGTCGACTCGGCCTGGCCCTGGTGGAGGATGTCGAAGTCCTTCAGATCGGGGCGCTGGTAGCCCTGGTAGGGCTGCGACGCGTCGCGGGTGAGGTGGACGGTGAGCTGGACCGTCTCGTCGAGGGTGATCTCGGACGCCGAGAGGGTGGAGGTGATCTGCGGCTCGTCGGCGCGCGCGCTCCCGACGGTGACCAGGAGGGCCAGCGCCAGGGTGAAAGGAGCAGCTCGGGCCCTTGGCATCTACCAGTCCTTCCTCGGCCGGCGATTGCCGGCCTTGCGACGGGCGAGATCCTTCTGGACCGTCGGCTCGACGCGCTCGAACGCCTCCAGCACGGCCTCGGCGTCCTGGCGGTCGATGTCCCGGGGCGCGCGGCCGGCGGCCACCTGGGCGGCGGCCTTGGGATCGCGGACGGGATCCGGTTTTCCGTCTTCGGGCTTGCCTTGGGCCCCCTCCGGCTGGCCCTTCTCCGGGGGCCCCTCCTTCGCCGCCTGCTCCTTCGCCGCCTGCTCCTTCGCCGCCTGCTCCTTCGCCGCCTGCTCCTTCGCCGCCTGCTCCTTCGCCGCCTGCTCCTTCGCCGCCTGCTCCTCCTGCTTCTGTTGCTGCGGATCGGGCGAGTCCTTCTTGGGATCGGACGGCGGCTGATCGCTCTTTTGCGGGTCGCCCTTCTTCGGATCGCTCTTGTCGTCGCTGCTCTTGGACTGCTGGTCCTTCTTCTGCTGCTCCTCGCGCATCTTTCGCAGCGCGAGCTCGAGGTTCCACTTCGCGCGCCGATCATCCGGGCGCAGGCCGAGCGTGCGCTTGTAGGCCGCCAGAGCCTCCTTCGGGCGCTCCTGCTTGAGCAGCGCGTTCCCCATGTTGTAGATCGCATCGGCGCGCAACGACGGATCGGTGGACTCCTCGGAGGCCCGCTGGAACTCGCGCTGCGCCTCCGGGAGCCGCCCGAGGGCGTAGAGCGCCGCGCCGCGATCGTAGTGGATCGCCGGATCGTCCGGCCGCGCGTCGAGCGCGCGATCGTAGGCGGTGAGCGCCTCCGCCGCCTTCCCCGCCGCGAGCAGCCGGTTGCCCTCCTCGACGTCGGGGTTGGGCCGCTCGAGCAGCTCGAAGCCCGCCAGCGCGGGCGCGAGGGCGAGCAGAACGAGCACCAGCAGCGACGAGGAAATCGGCGCGATGCCGCGTCCCGGATCCACGGCGGACTGCACCGGCGCCTTCGGGCGCGACCCGCGGCGGCGATCGCCGATCACGCCCTCGGCGATCAGGAAGAGCAGCGCGGGCAGGAGGAACATCCAGCTGGCCGGCGCGCGATCGTGGACCACCCGCGCCTCCTCCTCGGTGCGCTCCAGGGCGGCGATCGCCCGCTGCACCCGCTCGACGCCGAAGCGCTCGGGATCGACCTGGAAGAAGTCGCCGCCGGTGGCCGCCGCGATCTCCGAGAGCCCCTTGGCGTCGAGTAGCATCCGCACCGGTTCGCCGTTCTCCTCGACGAACTCGCGCGCCCCCTCCGCGTTCTTCAGCTGGACGAACTCCCCGGCGGCGGTGCCGATCCCGACCGCGTGGATCTTGACACCGCGCTTCGCCGCCTCGCGCGCCACCTCCAGCGCCCCGCCCTCGGTGTCCGCGCCGTCGGTGAGGAGGATGATCACCTGGGCCGGCTGGCGCGCCGCCGCCTGGCGCCGCGCCTTGCCGTGCTGGAGCAGCTCGAGGCCGTCGCGGAGCGCCCCCGCGAGGTTGGTGCCACCGACGGGGATGTCGTCGGGACCGAGGTCGCGCCAGAAGAGCTTCGCGGCCGGGTAGTCGGAGGTCAACGGGTAGGAGAGGCTGACCCCGGCGAAGGCGACCAGCCCGACCCGATCGCCCTTCAGCCCATCGATCAGCTTGTCGAGCTCGCGCTTGGCGCGCTCGAGGCGCGACGGGTAGACGTCGGGGGCCAGCATCGAGCGCGAGAAGTCGAGCGCCACCACGATGTCGAGGCCGCGCCGGGGCTCGAGGTGCGCGGTCCCGGCGGTCTCGGGCGCCGCGATCGCCACCACCAGGCACGCCACTGCGAGCACCAGCAGGACGCCCTTCCAGCGACGGCGCGCGCTGCTCACGCCGGCAGTCATCCGCTGGATCTGGGGCAGGTGGCCGATCCGCTCCAGCACGCGCCGCCGGATCTGCCCGTCGAGGGCGAGCGCGATCACCAGCACCGGCACCAGCAGGAGGAGCCACATCAGACGCGGTTCGCGGAGATCGATCATGGGAACCTCCGGAAGCGGGTCAGCGCGAGGACAAATTCCAGGAGCAGGAGGAGGAGGGCCAGCGCGGCGAACAGCTGGAAGAGCTCCTGCGGCCGACCCTTCTGGTCCTTCAGGCGCGAGCGGTCGAGCTCGTCGAGGATCGCCTGGAGCCGTTTTTCGAGCGCGCTGGCGTCGGTGGCGAGGTAGGGCGTGCCGCCGGTGAGGCCGGCGATCTCCTCGAGCAGCTTCGGGTTCACCGGGTAGCGGACCGCGCGCACCGCGCCGCCGAAGGGGTCCTGGTTGACGTTGATGTCGGCGTCGCGCCCCATCAGGACGGTGAAGATCTTCACGCCGAGCGACTGGGCATAACGCGCGGCCTGTTGCGGCGCCAGGTTGCCGGCGTTGCTGTCCCCGTCGGTGAGGAGGATGATCACCTTCGATTTCGCGTCCGACTTTCGGAGCCGGTTGAGCGCGGTGCCGAGGGCGTTGCCGATCGCCGTGCCGCGGCCATCGATCAGGTCGAGGCGCACGTCGCCGAGCAGCCCCGCGAGGGCGTGATGATCGAGGGTGAGCGGGCACTGGGTGAAGGCCTCGCGGCCGAAGATCACCAGGCCGATGCGGTCGCTCTCGCGCGGGGCGATGAACTTCAGGAGTACGCGCTTGGCGGCCTCGAGGCGGTTCGGGCGCATATCCGGCTCCGACATCGAGTTCGAGACATCGAGGGCGATCACGATATCGATCCCCTCCACCTCGGCGATGTCGGCGGAGGTGCGCTGTGGGCGGGCCAGCGCGAGCAGGGCGAGGCCGATCGCGGCGAGGCGGAGCGCGCGCGGGAGGTGGACCAGCCGGCGCATCAAGGTGCGCGATGCGGCTCGCAGATCGGCGGTGCGCGAGAAGGTCAGGGTGGCGACGCGGCGGCGACCGAGGTGGAAGTGGAACGCTGCCAGGAGCGGCACGAGCGCAAGGAAGGGCAGGACGTAGGAGCGGCCCCAGACGAGGGGCCCGCTGCCGAGCCGGAGCCAGACTCCGAGGAAGAGCACCAGGGCGATCGCGGCGAGGAGGCCCCACGGAATCAGCGCCTCGGCGATCAGGCGCAGCGTCGAGGGAGCAACTTCCCTGACGGCGGAGGGAGCGGGCGCGAGGCGGGTGGGGGTCGCGGGAGTCATGGCTATCCGGTGCCGCGCGAATCGCTGCTCGTTCCCGTTCCCGCTTCCGTTTCCGTTGCCGTTTTCGTTGCCGTTTTCGTTGCCGTTGCCGTTCCCGTTGCCGTTGCCGTTCCCGTTGCCGTTGCCGTTCCCGTTGCCGTTCCCGTCGCCGTCGCCGTCGCCGTCGCCGGGCCGGCGGATTTCTCGCCCTGGCGACCGTCGCGGGCGACTGCCATCACCGCCTGCGTGCCCCATACGATCGCCTCCGCCTCGTCGAGGGCGGCGCGGGCCTCGGCGTCGCTCGACGGCGCCTTCGCAAACTTCACGAGATCGGAGAGCAGGAGGAACTCGCGGATCTGCCCGCGAAAGCTGTTCAGCAGCGGATCGCTGATCCGGCCAAGCTCCGCCTCGAGCTCGGTGGTGGTCAGTTCGAGCGAGTCGAAGCCGAAGCGGGCACCGAGGTAGGCGCGCAGGATCTCCGACACGGCGAAGAAGAACGGGCGGTAGCCGTCGGCGCCGAAGTCGCCGCGGCGGCGCAGCTCGGCCAGCCGCTCGAGCGCCACCTCGCCCGGCGGACGGGAGGCGACCGCGATCACCAGCCTCGGCCGTGCCGCGCGCCGGCGAAGGATCGCCCGCCCGAGGAGCAGGAGGGCGAGCACCGCAGCGCCGGCGCCAGCCCACTGTGCGGCAACGAACAGCCGGCGATCCTCGACCATCACCTGACGCTGCGCCTTGAGCGGCTGGATCTCCGCCGCGGGGTCCTCGCCGACCATGCTGCGGATGGTCACCGGGATCGCGGTGGTCTCCACGGTGCGACGCTCGCCCTTGGCGCTCCGGTACTCGAGCCGGATCGGCGGCAGCTCCAGCTCGCCGGTCTCGTAAGCGGCGATCTGGAGGACGAAGCGGCGGCTGCGATTGCCGTCGCCGAGGTCGCGATCGGTGGTCGACGAGTCGAGCAGCTCGAACTTGCCGAGATCGATCTTGCCAGGGAGCTGGACCGTCGCGCTCTGTGCCCCCCGGGCGATCGCGCTCACCGTCAGCGTCAGTCGATCCCCGACGTGGGCCTCGGTGCGGTCGAGCGACGCCCCGACCCGCGGCGCATCGGGATCGCCCGCCTGCGCTCCCCCATCGGGCCCCTCGGCGTACGCCGGCTGGGCCGCGAGGGCTGCGAGCAGAGCTATAGTGGCCCCCGGGCGCATCAGTGGCGCAGCCTCCGCTGGCGCGCGCGGAAGAAGGCGATCAGCGACGCCAGCGAGGCGTCCTCGTCGTCGCTGACCACGATGTCGACGCGATCCATCTTCAGTCGTTTGAAGAGCTGGTCGCGCTCGGCCGCCTGCGCCCGCACCCGCTTCGCGTAGGCCGCGCGGCCGGAGCCGTAGGTGTCGATCTCCTCGAGCGCGCCGGTCTCGGGGTTCTCTACGGTGAGGAACCCGACCGCGGGCAGCTCCAGCTCCAGCGGATCGGTGATCGTGACCGGCACGAGGTCGTGGCGCCGCTGCGCCACCTTCAGGGCCGGCTCGTAGCCCGCGTCGAGGAAGTCGGAGACCAGGAACGCCACCGAGCGGCGGTTGGCGATCTTGCCCAGGAACTCGAGGCCCGAGGCGAGGTGGGTCCCGCGCGAGTACGGCTTGAACGTGAGGATCTCGGTGATCACCCGCAGCACGTGCTTCTTGCCCTTCTTCGGCGGCACGAACTTCTCGACGCGGTCGGTGAAGATGATCAGGCCGACGCGGTCGTTGTTCTTGATCGCGGTGAAGGCGAGCAGCGCGGCCACCTCCGCCGCCACCTCACGCTTGCTCTGCCGGCGCGTCCCGAAGTCCTGCGACCCGGACGCATCGACGAGCAGCATCACGGTCATCTCGCGCTCTTCGACGAACAGCTTGACGTAGGCGTCCTGCATGCGCGCGGTGACGTTCCAGTCGATCATGCGCACATCGTCGCCGGGCTGGTACTGGCGCACCTCGGAGAACGCGATCCCGATCCCCTTGAACACCGAGTGGTAGGCCCCGGCGAGCTGAGCGTTCGCGCTGCGCGCGGTCATGATCTCGATCCGCTTGAGCTTCTTGATCAGCTCCTTGGGGATCTTCTCCCGTCGCTCGGGCGCGCGCTGGTCCGGGGGCATCGCGCGGCCTAGTGTCCTGCCCCGGAAAGCCGCTGCGTTTTTCGGTGTCGAGGCGCCCGCCGCGCGAGGCGCGACGACGGAGCTTGCTGGGTGCAAGTGACCGAGGAGAAACGAAGCGCCGCGGGATGGATCGGCAGCGACCAATGCGGCGAATTTCCGGGGCCGGACATTCAAGGTACTTCGACGTGCTCGAAGAGGCGCCGCACCACGTCCTCCGACGTGACCTCCTCCGCCTCGGCCTCGTAGGTGAGGATCACCCGGTGGCGGAGCACGTCGGCGCCCACCGCCTTGATGTCCTCGGGCGTGACGTAGCCGCGGCGGCGGAGGAAGGCGTGGGCGCGCGCCGCCATGTTGAGGAAGATCGACGCGCGCGGGCTGGCGCCGTACTCGATCAGCGCCTTCAGGTCCTTGAGGCCGTAGGCCGCGGGATCGCGTGTCGCGCTCACCACGTCGACGATGTAGTCGCGGATCTTCTCGTCGATGTAGATCTGTCCGATCACCGCGCGCGCCGCGGCGAGCTGATCCACGTCGGCGATCGGCTGCAGCGTAATGCGCTCGCCGGTGGTCTGCGCGTCCATGATCAGGCGCTCCTCGGCCTTGGTCGGGTAGCCGACCTTGATCATCAGCATGAAGCGGTCGAGCTGCGCCTCGGGGAGCGCGTAGGTGCCCTCCTGCTCGATCGGGTTCTGCGTCGCCATCACCAGGAACGGGTCGGGCAGCGGGTGGGTCTGATCGCCGATCGTCACCTGGCGCTCCTGCATCGCCTCGAGCAGCGCCGACTGGACCTTGGCCGGGGCGCGGTTGATCTCGTCGGCGAGCACCAGGTTGGTGAAGATCGGCCCCTTCTTGGCGACGAACTCTTGCGTCTGGGGACGGTAGATCGTGGTGCCGACGATATCGGCGGGCAGGAGATCGGGCGTGAACTGGATGCGCTGGAAGCGCAGCTGGAAGCAGTCGGCGACGGTCTTGACGGTGAGCGTCTTGGCCAGGCCGGGGACGCCCTCGAGCAGGACGTGGCCGCCGGTGAGCAGGCCGATCAGGATGCGCTCGACCATGTACTTCTGGCCGATCACCACGCGGCCGACCTCGGCCAGCAGGCGCTCGGCGAACGCGCTCTCCTTCTGCACCAGCTCGTTGATCACGCGGACGTCGTAGGACATGGACGGTGGGTTCCTCGTCGGACGGTGGGAGGGCCAGGCAGCCTTCGCCCGCGGCTACAACCGGGCACTGGCTGAAGCCTATTCCCGGGGCGATCCACGCGCCAATTTCTTTGCGCGCATTGACAGCGCCGAAGGCGCGCGGTACATCGCGGAGCCGACAGAGGAGCCCCATGACGACGCGCGACGAATCCAAGCTCTACGATGTGCGAACGCTCGAGCGGAGAATGCGCCGCGGCGTCATCAACAAGAAGGACTTCGAGAAGTACCTGAAGGCGCTCCCCGACTGCTCGGCCAACGTCGCCTACGGCTCGGTACGCGACGACGAGACGGACGACCGCCGCGACGACTGATGAGCACCGAGACTCCCGAAAAGGGCTTCAAGGTGGTCGACCGCCGCGCTTCGGCCGGGGGTGACGAGGTCCCCGCGGCGAAGCCCGCACCGTCGCGCGCGACGCAGGAGGTCGACTTCGGGACTTTCGTGATCTCGCTCGGGTCGTCGGTGCTGGTCCATCTCGGCGAGCTTTCGGTCCCCGGCGAGGCGGAGTCGCGGCGCGATCTCCCGCTGGCCAAGCAGACCATCGACATCCTCGGGATGCTGGCGGAGAAGACACGCGGCAACCTGACCTCCGACGAGGCGCAGCTCCTCGAGCACCTCCTGTACGACCTCCGGCTGAAGTACGTGGAGGCGAAGAAGCAGGGATAGAGCGGGGCCCGGGGGCGGCAAAAAAATGGTAGCGGTCCAACCGCGGCCAAAGGAGGGGGGGCCAAGGCGACGCGATCGAACAGCTACCGGGTCAGACGATGCCCTCCGGTAGCGACCACTTCAAGCTTTTCTTGAACGTGGGGCGGAAAATTCTAGGTGGTGCGCGCTTGCCCCTCGCGGACCCCGCGCAGGAGGACGTTGCCCGGGTGGAGCTTCCCGGCGACGGGATCGACCTGCACCTGGAAGCCGAGCGACTCGATCTCCGCGCGCAGATCATCGAGGGAGCGGAACTTCGGCCGGCCGTCGCCGCGGTTCCAGCCGATCCCGACCGCGGCAGCCTCGAGCGAGCGGGTCCAGCGCGCGCCGCTTTGCCGGGCCGCGTCGCCCTCGCGCACCAGCAAGAGGCCGCCCGGACGCAGTGACTCGGCGCAGCGGGAGAGGAGCGCGCGCTGCACCGGCGGCTCGTAGTAGTGCAGCACGTCAACCAGGGTGATGACATCGCAGGGCGGGATCGTGAAGTCCCGCGCATCGCCAAAGGCGAGCTCCACGCCGTCGAGACCGGCCGCGGCGGTGCGCCCCGCGGCCAGCTTGGGGGCATCCCAGTCGACCCCGAGCACGCGCCTCTTGCCGGGGAGGAGCGCCAGCACCAGCGGGAGCATGCCCATGCCGGTGCCGAGGTCGACGGCGAACGCTCCGTCGGGGACCAGCGGCGCGATGGCGCGGTAGCAGGGATCGAGGCGGTACTTGAAGAAGGCGTACATGCGCAGCGGGCGGGCCACCGCGCGGAAGCGGCGCGAGGCGGCGAGGATCGCGGCGCGCACCGGATCGGCGGCGGTCACCGCTGTTCGTCGGCGCGCCGTGGCGATCCCGTAGACGGCGCTGGCGAGGACCGCGCCGATCGCCGCGCCGACCAGCAGCCCGCCCACCAGCCAGTCGACGAAGAAGCGCGCCACCAGCGACGGGAAGTGGTGCCGGAACTCGGCGAGATCGAGCATCAGCCAGCGGCCATGGAGGAGCCGCTCGCCGATCTGCACGCTGGCAAAGCCGAGGAACGGCGCCAGCGGCGGGATCGAGATATTGGCCGCCAGGTAGACCGTCACCTTGTTCAGGCGAAGCACCCAGGCGAGCGCGAGGCAGAGCGGGAAGTGGAGCCCGAAGAGCGGGGTGCAGCCGGCGATCGCACCGACGAGAACGGCGGCGGCGAGCTGGCCCGGATCGCTGTGCTCGGCGAGCAGGGCCAACCACCAGGCGTGGATCCGCGCGTGGAGCCGGCGCACGCTCCGGAGGAGGTTCACGCGGGCTCAACGAAGCGCGCGACGACAGTCTTCGGGCCGGCGACGGCGAAGTAGACGGTCAGCTTCAACCCCTCGCCCTGGCCGGTGCACGCGCGCACCACGCCGACGCCGAACAGGCTGTGGCGCACGCGCTGGCCGATCTGGTAGTGGGCCCGGTCGTCCTCGTACTCGACGCGGCGGTCGGCACCCGGGATCGCGGGGGACGGCGGAGCGGGGCGCCTCGGGGCGTCGTCGAGATCCTCGCGCTCGACATAGACCCCACCCCCGCGCTCCTCGCGCCGCGCCGGCGGGAGTCCGCGCGGTGGCGGCGGGCGACGGGTCACAGGACGGGCGATGCACTCGGCGGGGATGTCGGCGATGAAGCGCGACTCGTGGAGGCTCCAGGCATCGGAGCGGTCGAGGGAGGGCGTGCTGGAGTGGACCCGCACCTCGCGCCCGAACAGCCGCCGGTGCGCGGCGTTGGTGAGGAACAGGCGCTCGCGGGCGCGAGTGATCGCGACGTACGCCAGCCGCCGCTCCTCCTCCATCTCCGACGGGTCGTCGTCGGGATCGACGCGCGGGAAGGTCCCCTCCTCGAGCCCGGTGACGAACACCACCGGGAACTCGAGGCCCTTGGCGGCGTGGACCGTCATCAGCGCGACGCCCTTGACCTGCCCATCGGCGGGCGACTCCAGCGCCACCCGCTCGAGGTAGGCCACCAGCGACGGCTCGGGCGCCGCCGCCTCGTAGTCGCGCATCGATCCGACCAGCTCCTGGAGGTTGCCGATGCGGTCCCTCGCCTCGGGCGTGCCATCGAGCGAAAGGCGCTCGAGATAGCCGCTCTGCTCAAGCACCTCGTCGGAGAGGTCGGCGAGGCCCATCCCGGAGGCGGCCCGCTCCCGCAGCAGAACGATCAGGTCGACGAACGCGATCAGCTTCCGCCGCGGCCCCGAGCCGAGGGCATCGCTCGTCGGTGTGAGCGCCTCGCGCATCCCCTCCCACAGCGAGCGCTCCGCCGCGCGCCCCACCGCGCGCACCCGCTCGATCGTCGTGTCGCCGATCCCGCGCGTCGGCACGTTGACGATCCGCTCGAGCGCCACATCGTCGCCGGGGTTGGCGATCACCCGCAGGTAGGCGAGCAGATCCTTCACCTCCGCGCGGTCGTAGAAGCGCGTCCCACCGACGACGGAGTAGGGGAGATCCGCCGCCCGCATCGCCTCCTCGATCACCCGCGACTGGGCGTGGGTGCGGTAGAAGATCGCGCAGTCGCCGGGGAGGCGGTCGCCGTCGGCGAGCAGGCGCCGGATCGCCTGCACCACGAACTCGGCCTCGCGCCGCTCATCGGTGGCGGTGTGGTAGAGGATCTCCTGGCCGGCGCCCTGCTCGGTGAAGAGGCGCTTCTCCATCCGCGTACGGTTGCGCGCGATCACCCCGTTCGCGGCCTCCAGGATGAGCTGCGTCGAGCGGTAGTTCTGCTCGAGCTTGACGGTGCGGCAGCCGGGCTGCTCCCGCGGGAAGCCGAGGATGTTCTCCACGTTCGCGCCGCGCCAGCGGTAGATCGCCTGATCGTCGTCGCCCACCACGCACAGGTTGCGGGTGCGGCGGGTGAGGTGATCGACGATCCGGTACTGGACGACGTTGGTGTCCTGGAACTCATCGACCAGGACGTGATCGAAGCGGGACGCGAGCTGCGGGCCGACCTCGGGGTGGGTGGTGAGGCGGAGCACCTCGAGGAGGAGATCACCGAAGTCGACCGCGTTGGCGGCGCGGAGGCGCTTCTGGAACTCGGGGTAGACGCGCGCGATGAGGTCGGTGATGTAGTCGTTGCCCTGGTAGGCGTCGGCGAAGATGCCGGCGTTCTTGGCGCGATCGATCCCCGAGAGCAGCGCGCGCGGGGTGATCACGCGGTCGGAGAGCTGGAGGTCGCGCATGATCCGGATCACCAGCGAGCGCTGGTCGCTGTCGTCGAAGATCATGAAGTCGGGGCGCAAGCCGGCGGCCTCGGCGTGGATGCGGAGCAGGCGGGCGCAGGTGGAGTGGAAGGTGCTGATCCAGATCTTGTTCGCCTCGTCGCCGAGCAGCTTCGTGGCGCGGGCGCGCATCTCGCCGGCGGCCTTGTTGGTGAACGTGACGGCGAGGATCCGCCACGGCTTGACGTTGCGCCCGACGAGCGTCGCCAGGCGGTGGGTGATCACGCGCGTCTTGCCCGAGCCGGCGCCAGCGAGCACCAGGAGCGGGCCCTCGCCGTGGTCGACCGCCTCCTGCTGCGGCGGGTTCAATCCGTGGTCGGCGCTCACCGCCGAGTGATAGCGGATCGGGCAGGCGCGTTCAAGAACACGCCAGGAGCGCGCCAAGAACGCGCCGGGAACACGGGGGTGCTTGACGGAGAAGGGGGTCCCTCCGCTCACGGAGTCGTAGTCGTAGTCGTAGTCGTAGTCGATTCAGGGGCACTCTCGCGCGGGGGATCAGCTCTCCGGCACATGCGCGTGAGCATCTCCACGATGCGGGTCAGCAGCTCCATGGCCTGTCGCCGAGTGTCTTCCAAGGCGAGTCGCAGGAC
>SHYY01000102.1 GCA_009692555.1 Myxococcales bacterium | reverse complement strand
AAGCTGATCTGGGAAATCTTTCAGCCTCACTACTTGGAAAACCAAACCATCTGACTCCTTGGAAAGAAAAACCATCGCTTCAAGCACTCAACCCATGGCTCAATTTATCTGAGCAGCTGTGGGTCAATTTATCTGAGCGCCATAGCTTTGCCCGCGATTCTTGTTCGAATACCATCCGTAATAGCGGATTTGGTGATCTCCCTTGTCCGGGATGTGCTGGGTCACTTCGGCCAGGAAATCCAACGGCTCGAACACCTGAAAGTTGCGCTTGGGACCGTCCAGCAGATCCTCGCTGGCCGCCTCGGGAAATCGCCCGAGGCGATTGTCCCCGGTCTTGTAGATCACCTGGCCCTCAGCAGTCACCTGGATCATCCGCGCCTGGCTGAAAGGACAGCGCAAGAAATACTGCATCAAACAGTCGACCCCCCGTCCCAGTTCGAGTAGCCGCACCCCGCCGCCCCCCGCACACCCTCGACGCCGCGCCGTGCTGGCGAGGGCGGAGGTGTGCGTGCCGCAGCGACGGTGGTGAGGTAGCGCACCAACGGGGAAGCGAGAGTTGACTCCGGGGAGGCGGCGGGCGCACGATCGACGGCGTGCAGCTACTCGCCGACGGTGGCCATCATGCAGTTCATCTGCCCTACACGCACAGCTACATGCGTTTGATGTAGGCTTTGATGTCCGCTTTGTCTTGGTCGCTCATACCAAAACCAACAATACCGGCTACGTTCTCTACGAAATTGAAATAAAGCTGGTAGTGATCGAGCAACTGATCGACGTCCAACGCGCCACTATTGTGCATGTAAGGAGCTGTCTCTTTGAATCCCCACAGGGTCGAGATTTTGAACGCATTGGCGTCTGCCGGATCACCGGTTATTAAGGCTCGACCGAGATCTGTCGAGGTGACAGTTATTTCGTTGCTCTCACCCTCGTTGAAGACGTAGCTGAGCGGAGTCCCGCCGCCGAGTTCGAACTCGGACACAAATGCACTAATGAAGCGGGTGCCGACAGGGATGCCAAAAATCGCGTTGGCTCCAGGCGAAGTGGCGTTGAGCAAGGGACCGCCGTGGCAGTGTACGCACCGACCTTTAATCGGATTTCCGTTGCTCGGGTTATCATCCGTAAAGAAAAGTCGTCCGCGTTTCTCGGATGCAGTGACCGCCTTGGGCAATTCGGGCGCGGCACCGCCATCGGCAAACTGACGAAGACTATCAGAACTAAAAAGCGTCTTTTGAAAAGAGGCGATGTCATTGAGCTCATCGCTGGAGGGGACTTCCGTGATCTGTGAGTGACGGAAGTAGGCGTCGAGTGCCTGGTCTTGTAGGTTCAGTTGGCGGCCATCGTACATCAGCACCGGATCTAAGGCGGCGGTATTAAAAACCGATGGGACGCCACGAGGCACGGTAACGGAGCGAGCGGTTGAACCCGCAAGACGAACCTTCTCCGGAAGATCGATGGTGACTAGGAACGTGGCATTGAAGTGGACGCGATCGAATGTATTACCGCCGATGACGTCGGCGGCGTCGTGTTGAAACAATGCATCGTGGGAGCTTGAGCGGTTGACCTGTTCCACCGACAATGCACCCGTCTTTTGGGTATGGCACGTCAGACACGTACGACCGTTCCCTTCGAAGGTCGCTTTATTGAATAACTTTCGACCATGTTGCACCTGACGAGCAGATGCAGGATCGGCAGCGTCCGCTCCCACGCCCGTAATCAATAAGCCATTAACGACCAGTAAGCTTGCCAGCATTTGTGTCAATTTCATTGTGTTTCTCCGATCTGATCGAGGACTGTGAGGGGAGTACTGATTCGTCGACGGCCACCTTTATCAACAATTTGTGAGAACATACCACAACGACCCACAAACCTTTCGGCGAATTTTTAAATAATTTTTGGCGGACCGTGGAGAGGATAGGACGAACACCCCGCCGATCGCCGGTGGCCGCCGGAGTAGGCACCCCTGGTCGGCGGCCCGCGGAGCGTCCGATAACACATGTTATGTCAACTTCCGCGGAAGTTACCGAAATAACGTAGGATTTCGGCCTACGCACGCAGGGATGCCGTGGCGCCGCGGGGCGGGCGCCTGGGCGGGCGAGGTCAGTCGAACGGGAGCGGGGCGGGCGGATCGATGAAGTCCTCATCGCTCCACGGGGCGGCCTGGTCGAGTTCGGGCGGTGGGGCGCGGGCGGAAGGAGGTGAAAGGCCGAGGTGGCGCACGATGGCCTCCGCGACGGCCGGGTCGTCGATGATCGAGAGGATTCGCATCGCGCCCCCGCAGCGTTCGCACACGAGGGCGTCGATGGCGAAGATGCGGCGGAGAAGGGTGGCCCAGGGGAGGTAACGGGCGCGGGGCGATGGGGGTGTACCCTCGGATGGTACTACGGGCGGCTGGTGGTCGGGGGTCAGAGATGCCGGGACCGGCACGAGCGCGATGACGGCGGCGCGGTGGCGGGAGTTGGGCGCGAAGCAGCCGGCGTAGCGGGTCACGTGCATCCGGGGCGGTGGGATCAGCGGGGCGAGCCGCGGGAGGAGATCCTTGCGCTCGAGGGTCAGGCGGAGATCGCGGCCGCCGCGCCGCTTGACGCGGTAGGAGAGCTTGCCCTCGGGGGTGGCGGAGAGGCGGCCGAGCGCGATCGGGGGGCGAGCGCCGTAGCGGCAGAGCTTCTCGAGCTGGTCTCGGCGGTCGGCGCGCACGGCGACGTCCGCATGGAGCGAGAACCCCTGAACCATCGCGCAAAGGCGGCCGGTGGGCGGAGGATCGTCGCCCATGCCGGGCAGGGAGACCTGCATCGACCGGGCGGCGGCGGCGGCGAGCGGGCTTTCGGCCTCCGCTTCGAGGCCTTCGAGCGAGGCGAGGATGCGCCTCCGGATGGTGCGAGTGAGCGCTTCGACCTCCTGCGGCGTCGGGGGGGAGAGGGCGTGGAAACGGGCATCTCCGTCGGCGGCGAAGGTGAAGACCCCGTCGGGGAGCAGCGCGTGGAAGTGGACGTTCAGGTTGAGCGCCGAGCCAAAGCGCTGGACGAAGGTGACCGCGCCGCAGACCGCCCCCGGCAGGCCGAGGCGGCGGGCGCGCAGGCGCTGCCACGCGAAGGCGACGCGAAGGAAGCGATCGAGCACCCTGGTGATGAGATCGGGCCGGTAGGCGAGCAGGTAGCGGATCCTGCGCGGCATCGAGAGGACCCATTGACGATGGGGCGCATCGACGAGGACCCGGTCGTTCAGGTGCGCCGCGGTGTCCTGCATCCTGCGCGTGGCGCAAGACGGGCAAATCGCGCGGCCTTTGCACGAGAAGGCGACCACCCGGTCGTGGCCGCAGCCGTCGCAGTGGACGCGCAGGAAGCCCCCTTCCGGGATGCCGCAGTCCAGGTAGCGGTGGAGCTCCCGTGCCACGAACGCAGGCCAGTCGGCGCCTCCGCCCTCGCTCGCAGGGCCGGCGAGGAACGCCGGGAGCTGCTCGCGGACGACCTGGTGGAGGAGCGTGAGGCGCGGCTCGCGGCGCTGGTATCCATGGGGCGCCTCGATCGAGAGCATCGCGCGGCGCCATTCAGGCCTTGTGCCATGGGGCTCCACCGACGGGGGACCGTGGAGCCGGCCAGGACTCGTCCGGTACCGCGTCCGCCAGCCGGACAGCCGGACACCCGCCGTCCGGATTCCGGACGGGCCGGCGGCCGGCGGCCCGCGGCCCGAGGCCCGAGGGAGGTAGAGGAGGCGGGACGCCGGCTCGCCGATGCAAGCGCTCGGGATGCGCGCTGCAGACTCTTGGGTCGGCTTGGGTCGGCTATGTGAGCGCGCGCCCGGCCCGGCGGAGGTTCCTCCTCGCACATGCAGCGCTCCGCCTGGTCTGCTTGAGCGTCCGCCTCTTCTGTTTGAACTTCTGCCTCGCACGATTGAACTTCTGCCTCGCACGATTGAACTTCTGCCTCGCACGATTGAACTTCTGCCCCGCACGATTGAACTTCTGCCCCGCACGATTGAACTTCTGCCTCGCACGATTGACGTCGCGGGTTGCGCGTCTCGGCTCTTGCCTCCCGCAGGCACGGGTTTGCCTCGGCGAGCGACGGCCTGCATCGACGATGCACCGCCTCGCACGGCGGAGGTCGACGCGGGCCCGGCGGGAGCCCGCGGCCGCGCGGGAGTTTGACGGAGCGCCGGGCTCCCGAGCAGCATGAGCGCGCCAAGGAGCGGGCGCGTCACCGGTAGAAGGGGGGGATCGACGCATCGACACCCTGCCGCGGCCGCGCTATCTTTCCCGACAGAGTTCAGGACGACCCATGGGCATGTTCGATCACGTCACCATCATCAGTGACATCCGCGACGACGATCGCCTTGGCTTCCAGTGTCCGTCGGGCCACCGATTGGAGCGCTTCCAGACCAAGAGCTTCGATCCGGGGATGGACCAATACTACGTCCGGGCTGGCCGCCTGTTTCGACTCGCCCCATCGCGCGACCAGTCGACGGAGCGCGTGACCTACATCGCAGCCTCGCCGGAGAAGCTGATCGTCCACCACGAGCAGGAGGCGCTCTTCCTGCCGCAGACGGGCGAGGTGCTCCTCTACACGCCCTGCGGGGGGTGCCGGCCGGTCCTCTCCCTGGCGGAAGGCAGCCGTAGCGTTTTTGGGGACATGGTGCAGGAACACGCCATCTTCTGCGAGTTCGCGGCGACCTTCCAGGTGGGCGTGCTCACCGCTGTAGAGCGGCGCGAGGGAACCACGCGCGACGCGCTGAAGGAGAAGTTGCAGAAGCACGGGGTCGAGATCCTCGACGACGACGAGCGGCTGGCGCGACGCCATTTCGAGCTGCGGGAGAGGCCCGGCAGGCGCGGCTGGTCGATCGGGCCTACTGCACCGTGAGCGTGAAGGCGCCGACCTCCTTGCCCTGGTAGGCGTCCACCACGAGGTAGTAGGGCGTGTTGGCGGTGACCGCGACCTTCAGCACCTCGGCCATGCCGTTGCCGATCAGGTCCGAGGCGGCGGTGCACTTGGCGCCGTCGTTCTGGCACATCGCCGGCATCACCCACAGCGCGGGGTCCCAGGTTCCGTCCGACTTGAGGGTGATGGTGGCCGTCCCGTTCATCGCCGGGGTGTAGACGTAGACCAGGTCGGGGCCGGGGAAGTCGCCGCTGCCGTTCTCGTCGCAGACGAGGCTGATCAACGCGCCCATGTCATGGAAGGCGCTGGTGGTGTCGCCCATCGCCATCGCGTTCAGCGCGATCGGGGTCGGCTTGGTGCAGTTCTCGTTGGCGGGGCCGGGGACGGGCATCTCGAGGGTGACGGTGAGCGTCGATTTTCCCTTGGTGCTGGTGTAGCCGTCGACCCAGGCGTACCAGGTGTCGGCCGGGCCGTTCGGCACCACCGCGGTGACGGAGTCGCCGGCCTTCGCCGCGTACTTGCAGACCGCCTCGGTGGCCTTCAGGCAGCCCATCCCGTTGTCGCGGCGGAGATAGACCACGGGCTGGTAGGTCGGCGAGAGCGGGTCGGGCTTGACCGTCGCGGTGATCTTCTGCGCGGCGACGGTGGTGAACTTGAAGACCTGGTCGGGGCCGGTGCCGCCGCAGCCGCCCGAGGTGTCGTCCTTCAGCGAGGTGGTGTCGGCCATCGCCGTCCCGGTGTTGTTCATCAGCGTCAGCGTCGCGGGGACGAGGCAGCTATCGCCCGGCGGGGGTGGCACGCCGACGTCGAGCAGCACCGTCAGCGCGGCCTTGCCCTTGGTGCCCCCAAAACCGTCGACCCACAGGAAGTAGGTGCCCGCGGGGACGAACGGGACCACCAGCTTGGCGGGGACACCGGGCTTCCCGGCGTCGATGCAGCCAAGCTCCCCGGCGGCGCAGGAGGCGCGGAGGTAGACCAGCGGCTGGTACGCGGCGGAGTTCATATCGGGCGCGACGGTGATGGTGATCTGCTGATCCTTCAGCGTCGTGAAGGTGTAGATCGCGTCAGGGCTGGTGCCGCCGCAGGTCCCCGAGCCGTCGTCCTTGGCGACCAGGGTCTCGACGGTGGCGGCGGCCATGTTGTTCACGAAGGTGAGCTTCTCGGGCGCCGCGCAGGTGTCGTTCGCGGGCGGCGGGCCAGCGAGCGTGGCGTCGAGGGTGAACTTGCCGGAGGCGTTGTCGAGGCTGTCGGCCCACAGCCAGTACTTGCCGGCGGGGAGGTTGGCGACGGTGATGTCGGCGGCGCCGCCGATCGCGCCCTTGGTGCAGGCCAGCTCGTCGGCCATCGCCGCGCTGGCGCAGACCTTGCGCAGGAACAGCACGGGGCGGTAGTTCGGGGTGGACTTGTCGGGGGTGAGGGTGGCGAGGAAGGACTGCGCCTGGAGGGTGGTGAAGGTGTAGACCGCGTCGCCGCCCTTGCTGCCGCAGGTGGAGACGGCGTCGTCGCCTGCGCCGCGGAGATCGCCGCTCGCGGTGGCCTTGCCATTGACGAAGGTGAGCGCCTGAGCGCCCCCGCAGGCGTCGTTGGCGGGCGCGGGCGGTGGGGGCGCCAGGGCGACCGTGATCGTGAACGCGCCCTTGGTGCCGATGTAGCCGTCGACAAACAGGAAGTAGGTGCCGGCGGGGAGCACCACGTTGAAGCTGGCCGCTTTGGCGGGCCCGCCCGAGTAGTGGCAGGCCACCTCCTTGGCCTTGTCGGCGCACACGTCGCGGAGGTAGAGCACCGGCTCGAAGTCGGGTGACTTCACGGCGTTCGGGGTGAGGGTGAAGGTCACCTGGTTCTTGGCGGCGAGGGTGACGCTGTAGACCAGATCGGGGCCCGAGGCGCCGCCGCAGCTCCCGTCGGTGAAGTGCTTGTAGGCGCTGGTGTCGCCGCTGATGGAGCCCATGTTATTTGCGATCGGGATCGGGATCGGGGCGTTGCAGCTCGCGAGCAGGCCACCGTCGCTGCCGCCGCCGAGATCGACCGGCTTGGCGTCGCCTTGAACCCCGAGATCGGCCGGCTTGGAGGCGTCCACCTCGCGGGCGAGATCGGGCTCCTTGGTCGGGCCGTCGTCGGTGGCGAGGTCGACCGCCTCCATCGCGAGGTCATCGCCACCGAGGGTGATGCACTGGCCGTTCACAACGCTGCACACCTGGCCGGCCGGGCAGGTGACACCCGCGCACAGGCCGCCGCCGCGTCCACCGCCGCCGCCGGAGCCGCAGGCAGCGAGCACGAGGGCCAGGGTGGTGGCAGAAGCGAGCGAGGCCAGAGAGGGAAGGCAGAGCGGGCGTTTGTTCACGAGATCCTCCTGCGGGTTGCACCTTCGGCCGCACCCAACAGCACCGGGTTTTGCGACCGCGGACGGGGCATACCACAGGAGGTACGCTTCTTGACAAGGGGGAAAGCGCCCCGCCTAATTATGCCGCGCGATGATCACCATCGGCTCCACCGTCGGGAACTACGAGGTCATCGCCAAGCTGGGCTCGGGGGCGATGGGGGCGGTGTTCCTGGCCGAGCACCCGAGCATCGGCAAGCGGGTGGCGCTGAAGGTGATCCACTCGGACCTCGCGGCGAACGCGGAGATGGTGTCGCGCTTCTTCACCGAGGCGCGCGCGGTCACCCAGATCCAGAACGAGCACATCATCGACGTCCAGAACTACGGGCAGACCCCCGACGGCGACAACTTCATCGTGATGGAGTTCCTCGACGGCAAGGGGCTCGGCGAGATCTTGAAGGAGAAGAAGATCTTGTCGGTGGAGCAGGCGATCCATGTCGCGTGGCAGGTGGCCGACGGGCTGTCGGCGTCGCATCGGCTCGGGATCGTGCACCGCGATCTGAAGCCGGACAACATCTTCATTGTGCAGCGCAGCAATGACCCGCTGTTCGTGAAGATCCTCGACTTTGGGCTGGCCAAGCTGACCCAGGGCGGCGGGGCGCTCTCGCACAAGACACGCGCCGGATCGGTGCTCGGGACGCCGCACTACATGGCGCCCGAGCAGTGCGAGGGCAAGCCGGACATCGATCACCGCGTCGACATCTATGCGCTCGGCTGCATCATCTACGAGATGCTGTGCGGGCGGGTGCCCTTCCCCGGGGAGGGCTTCGGCGAGGTGCTGGTGAAGCACCTGCGCGAGCCGCCGCAGATGCCGACGCGCTTGAACCCGACCATCCCGAAGCCGCTCGAGCAGATCATCCTGCACGCGCTGGCGAAGAAGAAGGAGTTCCGCTTCCAGTCGATGGACGAGTTCCGGGTGGCGCTGACCGATCCCGAGCGCTACTCGCGCGCCCTCGACGGGGATCGGCCGCTCAATTCGAACACGCTCGAGTTCCTGGCGCAGACCCCGGCGGTGCGCGCCGAGCAGTCGACGATGATCTTCGACGCGCCGTCGGTGCCCGAGGCGCACGACACGATCATGATGGAGGCGCCGGTGATACCGGAGAACACCGCGTCGGTGCCGGCGGCAGTCGTGCTGTCGTCCCACCTGCTCGAGGAGGACGCTGTTCCGGCGGGCAAGGGGCGCGGGCTATGGATCGCGCTGTTCGCGGCGGTCGGGATCCTGGTGCTCGGCGGGGGTGCGGCGGGGTTCCTGCTCTGGCGCGGCAAGACCGAGGCGGCGGCGTCGGTGGTGGTGACCAGCGAGCCCTCGGGCGCGGCGGTGTGGCAGGGGGAAACGCAGGTGGGGAAGACGCCCTACGTGCTCAAGATCCCGCGCGGCGAGTCGGCGGAGCTGGTGCTGAAAAAAGAGGGTTTCGTCGACGGGAAGCGGCGCGTCGCGGCGGACGGCGAGCCAGCGCTGGTCGTGAAGCTCACGGCGCGCGAGGAGAAGAAGGCGCCACCGAAGGTGGAGGCGCCGCCCGAGGAGCCGCAAAAAAAGCGCGTCGAGAAGGGCGAGCGAAAAAAGAAGAAGAAGGACTACGACGACGTGATGGAGCCGAGCTTTTGACGTTTTTCTGGTCGCTGACGCGCCGCGGTCAGCCCCAGCGCCGCTCGGCGCGAAGACGCGCGAGCAAGGCGCGCAGCCCCGTGGCATCGAGGCGCAGGACCTCCTCGCGGCGCTCACCGGCCAGCGGAATATCGAGGAGCGCGCACGCGGTCTCGACCGCCTCGACCAGCCCCGCGCGCTCCCCCCTGGCGAGGCCCTCTTCACGCACCTCGTCCAGGCTTTCATAGCCTTCCCGCTGGAGGAGGTTGCGCAGCGTCATCCTGTGCGCCACCGCGCGCTCGAACAGCGCCTCGATCGGCACCGGGTTCCGGAGCACGCCCGGGGCCACCAGCGACTCCCCCGGCCCGACGATGCGCACCGGGCGATCGCGCTCGTGAACCTCGACGCGCCGCGGGCCGACCAGGCGCACCACCCACACAAAGCGCGTTCCGGCCCCGATCAGCGCGCCGATCTTCGCCTGCAGCTCGCTCTCGTCCTGCCCCGTCCCGGCGTACTCGACCGCCAGCGGCGGGACACCCAGTATCCAGCCCGGAGCGTCCGGCACGTTGCCCAAAGCGATGTCCGGAGCGCGCAGCGTCTTGTCGTCGATGGCGAAGCCCGCATCGATGCCCGCCGACTCGACGTCCGGGTCGGTGTCGAGGACTTTGAACCCGACGCCATTGCCGCGCGCACCGCTGCCGCCCGTCGGTGCGCACCAGATCGGATGCCCGCGCGACAGCTCGTAGCGATCGCCTTCCCGGACCTGATCGACCCGGAACGGACCCTCGGGGACGCCCTTGCCGCGCGGCTTCTCCATGCTGCGAGTGTGGCGCCTCGCGGTGGCGCCGACAAGACGGCCTGCGCCACTTGATCGACGCCCCCTTGAGCATCCGCGACCCGCCGAGGACGGCTCCAGAGCACCGTCCAGCCGGGCGCGGTGGTATCCTCAGCACGGTGGACGCCGGACTGGTCATCGCAGTGCTGCGGGCGCTCGAGCGCGAACTGGTTCGCTACAAGGTCGTGGGCGGCGTGGCGCTCAACCTCCTCGGGCTTCCTCGCGCCACCGGTGACCTCGACATCTTCGTCGCTGCGGACGAGGAAAACGTCGCCCGCCTCCGCACTGCGCTGCGCTCCGTCTTCGACGATCCGGAGATCGACGGGATCACGGCGGCGGACCTCGCAGGGGAGTATCCGGCGATCCAGTACATCCCCCCGTCGGGGACCTTTCACATCGACATCCTCCACCGCCTCGGCGAGGCGTTCCGCTTCGAGGACATCGAAACCGAACCCGTCACCGTCGAGGGAATCCACGTCCCGGTCGCCACCGCGCGCATGCTCTACCGGATGAAGCGCGACACCGTGCGCCTGCAGGACAAGGCCGACGCGGAGCGACTTCGCCGCCACTTCGACGTCGGAGACTGAATGCCCGTCCGTCGGCTGAGATCGCTGCAAGACGCGGAGACCACGCTGTTTCGCGATCCCAAGGACCCGCTCTTCTGGCCCACGATCGCCACCGTGTGGGGCCTCGCCGAACGTCTCTGCCCGCCCCGCTTTCCGCCCGGCCTTCACAAACACAGGACGATCGACGAGGCCAACCGGCAGACCGAGGCGTGGGAGGCGGCGGCCATCCGATCGCGGCGCAAGTAGCCGAAGAGGCCCCAAGGTTCGCAGGGCGGCCGGGGTCCAACGCACGGACTTCCACACGCCATCACCCATCGCCTTGACGAGAGGGCGACCGGGGGTGAAAATGGCGCCTTGACCTTCTCGTCGCTTGGAAGAAATCCGGAGGAACCGATGCGTACCGTGGTGGCAAGTCTGGCGATGGTGGCGATGCTGGCGCTGTTCGCGGGGGCGGCCTACGCCAAGCCCACCGCCGACGAGGCGCAGGCGGCGCGCGAGCACTACAAGCGCGGCACGACGCTCTACGATCTCGGCAAGTACGACGAGGCGATCATCGAGTTCCAGCAGGCCTACGAGATCAAGGACGACCCGGTGCTGCTCTACAACATCGCCCAGTCGTTCCGCCTCGCCAACAAGTACAACGAGGCCCTGCGCTTCTATCGCACCTACCTCCGGAAGTCGCCCAAGGCGCCCAACCGCGACGAGGTCGAGACCAAGATCGCCGACATGGAGAACCTGATCGCCCAGACCGTCAAGGTGGCCACCGCACCGTCGGTGGACGCGATCCCGCCGAAGGGCGACAAGCCGGCCAGCATCGGGCAGATCCCGGCGCGCACCGAGACCCCGCCCGCCCGCGCCGAGACCCCGCGCGCCCGCGCCGAGACCCCGCCCGCGCGCACCGAGACTCCGCCCGCGCGCACCGAGACTCCGCCCGACAGGACCGAGGTCGGGACCGAGACCCGGCCCGACAAGACCGAGGCGAAGACCGAGACCCCTCCCGGGACCCCGCCCGCGACCGCCGAGGACACCGGCGCCAAGCCCGGCCGCGGCAAGCTGATCGGCGGAATCGTCATCGCCGTCGTCGGTGTGGCGGCCCTCGGCGCCGGCCTGGGCCTCGGCTTCACGGCGCAGGCGAAGGGCAAGACGCAGGAGACCGCGATGGTCTACGATCCGGCCCTGGAGTCCAGCGGCAAGCTGTTCGGCACCGTCGGACTGGTGCTCGACGTGGTGGGCGGCGTGGCCCTCGCCGCCGGCGTGGTGGTCGCGGTCCTGGGCGCCACCGCCAAGCCCGAGGCGCAGAAGGTCACCTTCGCCCCCGCCGTCGGCCCCGGCTCCGCCGGTGCCATCCTCCGCCTCCAGTTCTAGCTCCCTCCGGCTCCTCTTCCCGCGCCCCCCGCCGCATTGTAGTTGTAATTCTGCGGCGTCCATGTAAAAAAAAGCCCCGTCGCCCACGGCACTCCTTGAGACCCCGGTGAGATGATCGTCCAGCCCGCAGCCCCGACCTTCGGAGGCCACACCTTCGCCGATCTGTTCGATCCGGCGTGCCTGCGCGATCTCCACGCGACCTGGGAACAGGCGGTGGCCGACGCCGATCCGGCGCTCCACGCGCGCTACCTCGCACACCGAGGCGGCGAGCCGCTCGGCCCCGAGGCGTTCTCGACGCTGCTGACCGATCTGGCGCCGCACGTGGGTGTGCACGTCGCCCGCTTGTTCGGGGTGACCGCCGAGCGGGACGCGGCCCGCGCCGCGACGGCGTCGGCGCTCGGCCTGTTCCGCTTCAAGGACGAGTTCGTCAAGCGCCGCGCCTCGAAGCGCAAGGTGGCGCCGGACGCGCACGCGGAGGTCGTCGCCCGCGGCGGCGCGGTGCTGGAGCGGCTTGGACTCGCGCGCCCGCACCACAACGTCGAGGAGCGCGTCGCAGCGACGGTGTGCCACCTGCTCGATCACGAGGCGAAGCTCAAGCAGCGCCCGGTGGACGATCCCGATCTCGTCGCCGTGCGCGAGGATCTCGCCGCGCTCGAGCAGTGGGTGATGGCGCGCCAGCCCGTGCTCGGCCGCACCTGGATCTCCTACCGCCAGCCGCATCACCTCGACTACCAGAACCTGGTCGCCCTCCGCCGCCCCGACGAGCGGCTCCCCGAACTCATCGCTGGCCCCGTTGCGACCCTGCGCGCCCGCGACGGCTTCAAGCTCACCGATCGACGGATGGAGCCCCGCGAGGTGATGGGTGAGGTCACCTACTGCCTCTACTGCCACGACCGCGACAAGGACTCCTGCTCGAAGGGCCTCACCGACGCCAAGACGAGCGCGATCAAGACGAACCCCCTCGGCATCCCCCTCGAAGGCTGCCCCCTCGACGAGAAGATCTCCGAGATGCACCTCGTCCGGCGCCACGGCGACGTGATCGCCGCGCTCGCCCTCGCCTGCATCGACAACCCGATGATCGCCGGCACGGGCCACCGGATCTGCAACGACTGCATGAAGGCCTGCGTGTTCCAGAAGCAGGAGCCGGTGAACATCCCGCAGATCGAGACCGCGGTGCTCACCGACGTGCTCGCGCTCCCCTGGGGCTTCGAGATCTACGGCCTCCTCACGCGCTGGAACCCGCTCCACTTCGCCCGCCCCTACCCGCTCCCCTACAACGGCAAGAACGTGCTGGTCGTCGGGCTCGGCCCGGCCGGCTACACCCTCGCCCACCACCTCCTGAACGAGGGCTTCGGCGTGGTCGGGATCGATGGCCTCAAGATCGAGCCGCCGCCCGCCGCCCTCCTCGAAAACCCGGTGCGCGACTACCGCTCCATCGAAACCGACCTCGACGAGCGCATCCTCGCCGGCTTCGGCGGCGTCAGCGAGTACGGGATCACCGTCCGCTGGGACAAGAATTTCCTCACCGTCCTCCACGTGATCCTGGCGCGGCGCGAGAAGCTGCGCATGTACGGCGGAGTGCGCTTCGGCGGCACGCTCACCCTCGAGGACGCGTGGGGGCTCGGCTTCCACCACGTCGCGATCGCCGCGGGCGCGGGCAAGCCGACGCTGATCGATCTCGAGAACAACCTGATCCGCGGGGTGCGCAAGGCCTCCGACTTCCTGATGGGCCTCCAGCTCACCGGCGCGCAGAAGCGCTCGTCGCTGGCCAACCTCCAGGTGCGGCTGCCGGCTGTTGTAATCGGCGGCGGGCTGACCGCGATCGACACCTGCACCGAGCTGCTCGCCTACTACGTCGTACAGGTCGAGAAGACGCTCGCGCGCTACGACGGCCTGTGCGCGGCGAAGCCCGAGCACGAGGTGCGGCACGCCTGGGATCCGGAAGAGCGAGTCGCCCTCGACGAGGCGCTCGCCCACGGTCGCGCGATCCGGGCCGAGCGCGCGCTGGCCGCTGCCGAGGGGCGCCCGCCCAACTTCAACGCGCTCCTCGATTCGTGGGGCGGCGCGACCATCGCCTACCGCAAGAAGATCACCGACTCGCCGGCCTATCGCCTGAACCACGAGGAGATCCTGAAGGGCCTCGAAGAGGGGATGCGCTTCGTCGAGAAGATGGCCCCGAAGGCGGCGATCCCCGACGAGCACGGCGCGCTCAGGGCGGTGACCTTCGAGCGCCAGGCCGAGGAAAACGGCAAGTGGCGCGGCACCGGCGAGATCGTCGAGCTCCCCGCGCGCACCCTCTGCGTCGCCGCCGGGACCAGCCCGAACACGATCTACGAGAAGGAGCGCCCCGGCACCTTCCAGCTCGACCGGAAGGGCTTCTTCGCCCCGCATCGCGCCACCCGGCAGGCCGACGGCACGGTCCGCCTCGATCCCGACGCGAGCGGCTTCTTCACCTCCTACCACAGTGACGGGCGCACGGTCTCCTACTACGGCGACAACCACCCGCGCTTCGCCGGCTCGGTGGTCAAGGCGATGGCCTCCGCGAAATACGGCTACCGCGCCGTCGCCGACCTCCTGCTCGACGGCGAGGCGCCCGCCGATGCTGCAATGCAGCAGGCCCGCGAGGCGACCTGGAGCGACCTCGCCGCGACGCTCACGGACGCGCTCACCGCGACGGTGCACGAGGTGATCCGCCTCACCCCGAACATCATCGAGGTGGTGGTCCGCGCGCCGCTCGCCGCGCAGAAGTTCCGTCCCGGGCAGTTCTACCGCCTGCAGAACTACGAGGTCAGTTCGCCGATCGTCGAGGGCACGCGGCTGACGATGGAGGGCGTGGCGCTCACCGGCGCGTGGACCGATCCAGAGGCCGGCCTCCTCTCGCTGATCATCCTCGAGATGGGGGCCTCGTCACGGCTATGCGGCCACCTCGTCCCGGGCGAGCCGGTGGTGGTGATGGGTCCCACCGGCGCACCGACGGAGATCCCGCGCGGCGAGACGGTCGTGCTGTGCGGCGGCGGCCTCGGCAACGCGGTGCTCTTCTCGATCGGCCGCGCGATGCGCGAGGCGGGCAACCGGGTGGTCTACTTCGCCGGCTACAAGAAGCCCGAGGACGTCTACCACCGCGGCGACATCGAGGCCGCCGCCGATCAGATCGTGTGGTCGGTCGACGCCGGCCCGAAGGTGGAGCCGATCCTCCCGCGCCGCCCGCAGGACCGCCACTTCGTCGGCAACATCGTCGAGGCGATGCACGCCTACGCGCAGGGGCGCTTCGGGGGCGAGATCGCCACCTTCGCCGAGGTCGACCGGATCATCGCCATCGGCTCGGACCGCATGATGGGCGCGGTGCAGCACGCCAAGCGCGGGCTCCTCGGCGCGTTCCTCCGCCCGAACACCATCGGTGTGGCGTCGATCAACTCGCCGATGCAGTGCATGATGAAGGAGGTCTGCGCGCAGTGCCTCCAGAAGCATATCGACCCGAAGACGGGCAAGGAAACGGTGGTCTTCACGTGCTTCAACCAGGACCAGGACCTCGACGCGGTCGACTTCAAGCACCTCGCCGCCCGCCTGCGCGCCAACACGATGCAGGAGAAGCTGACCAACCTCTGGCTGACCCACCTCCTCGCCTCGCGCCCCGTGCCCGACCTGCCCGGCCCGGTCGACCGCGCCGAGACCTGCGCGCTCTAGTACTACTCGCTCACGTCGGAGCCCGTCTCGGTCACGGCGTGCTCCCGTCGGAAGCGCGGGGCGGTCGGCCGGCGCGCGGGGGCGGTTGGAGCCCGTACGGGCCGCCCTCCGGCCCCGGACGCCGTCGGTGAGCAAAGATCTGATCGAGTAGTACTAGAGCGTCGACCGGTTTTACCCGGACCGAGCCAGCCGAGGCCCATTTCGCGTCCGGTGAGGCGCGAGGAGGGAGCAGGCTGGCGGCCTGTGACCGACGAGCCTCCCCTCAAGTCTACAGAAGGGGGGCAAGCCCCCCGAAGCCGGGCGCGAAATGGGACCGGCCGGCGACGGGAGCGGTAAACTGATCGATGCTCTAGTCTCCGTCGCCCGCGAGCAGGCGGTGGACCAGCACGCACAGCGACTCGCTGCGATTGGGCCGGTCGCTGGTCGCGTTGTGGACCGCGCGCAGCAGCGACGACGCGCGGGCGAGCAGATCGTCCACCGGGCGGTAGGTGAGCCGGGTGGCCGGGACGAACGCCTCACCCGGTCCGGGGGCGACGCAGCGGGCGCTGGTCCCGACGGCGTTTGCGCTCCGGCACACCAGCGGGCGCACCGGGTAGATCGTGCAATCGCCCTCGTCGAGGAAGGCGCAGGGAACGCGCCGTCGCCACTGCGCGCGGTGCTGCGCCTCGTAGGCGGGACGGTCCTCGTCGCGCTCGGTGAGCGCGGCCAGCTGCTCGGGCACCTCACCGACGGCGAAACGCCATCGTTCGTAGGCCGCGAGGAAGGCGCCGCGGACCCTCCGGTTTTCCGGGCGGGAGAGCCAGCCAGCGACGATCGCCGCCTCGGGAAGATAGACCACCACCGGCTCCTCGCAGCAGCCCGTGCAGCCGCGAGCGCACGCGATGTGGTGAAACTCGCGGAGCGCCATCTCGGCCCGCATCGCCGTGCCCTCGTCGAGCTCGCGCTCGAGGGCGCGGGTGATCGCGATCGCGTCGTCGGTCGCCACCGGGCGCGGAAACCTCCGCGTCCCCGCGCCGTACCCGGGATCGCCTGCCAGCTCCTCCACCAGCGCCGCGAGGCGCGCCCCTTCGTCGCCGGCGAGCCCGGAGTCGCCCCGCCCATGCTGCTTCCGATCGCGCCGGCCCATCGTCGCTGCGCAGCATCGTACGACCGAGCGAAGGCTGTCACCTCCTTCAGTCCGGTCGCCCCCGAGGAGTGGCGCCCTTTCAGCGCGTCGGGGCTGCTCAGGGAAGCAACTTCAAGCGGGCGGCGCGCGCGTAGTGGCGGAAGTCGCGGTCCCGGGTCACCAGCGGGAGCCCGTGGTCGATGCACGCCTGCGCGACCAGGGCGTCGCCGAGCCGCGCCTTCCATCCGCGCTTGAGAATCGCCGCCCGCAGGCCGCCCGCGCGCGCCCAGTACCCCTCCAGCAGCGGCACCAGCGGCAGGGCGCGAAACAGGCCCGCCGCCTCGGCCGTCAGGAGGGGCGCGCTCAGGAGCTCGGTGCACACGACGGGCGGCAGGACGACCGCTCCGGTGGCGAGCGACTCCTCGATCAGATCGCAATCGGCGCCACGCGCGCCGGCCAGGAACGCGCTCATGGCGCTGGTGTCGACGGCGATCATTCGCGGTCGCGGCGAACGCGCTTGAGGTCGATGCCGAGATCGAGCTTGCCGCGAAGGCGTCGCAGACCCTCGAAGGCGCGGCGCGCGGCCACCGCCTCAAGCCCCAGCCGGATGGTTCCGGTCACGCCTTCTCCGGAGACGCCCTGCGCCCGGTCGAGGAGTTCCTGGGGAAGCATCACGGTCACCTTCTTGAGCCGAGGCATACGGCAAACGATACCAGCATCCATACCAGTATTCCACCGCGCCAGGTTCGCCGGGACCCGCGGAGCGCCCGCGCACCCGGGACCGTGCTAGCGTGCGCCTCGGGAGGCCCTGTGAACACCTCGCCCTGCGACGGCTGCATCTCCGGCTGCTGCCGGAACTACCACCTCGTGGTCAGCGGCTACGACGTGTTCCGCATCGCCACCACGCTCAAGCTCCCGACCGAGGACTTCGCGGAGCTGCGCTGGCTCGACCGCCCCGAGGGTGACTACCAGATCCGCCTCTCCGCCGCGCCGGACGCCGAGGAGCGCCACCATCGCCTCGTGCTCCGCCGCGTCCCCGACGGCCCCGAAGGAGGCGCCGGCCAGCGCTGCTCCTTCCTGCTCACCGTCGGAAGCCGCGGCCGCTGCGGGATCTACGGCATCCGCCCGGGGGTCTGCCGCACCTACCCGAGCAGCTTCGCCGACGGCCTGATCGGCGTCTCCGCGGGCGGCAAGTACTGCCCGCCCGGCGCCTGGCAGGTCGAGGCGATCGACGTCCCGCTGTTCCGCCTGAACCACCGCCGCCGCGCCCGCCAGAGCGTTATCCACGCCGCCCTCGTCGCGGCCTGGAACCGCCGCATCGTCGACGGCCAGCTCACCGAGACCGAGCGCTACTTCTTCCATTACCTGCTCAGCGTCTACCACGACCTCGCAAAGCGCGACCCCTCGCTGTTCGACGAGAGCGACGCCGACCGCTCGCCCGAGGACCTGGAGCGCACCGTCGCGGAGACCGTGCGAACCCTCGGCTGGGCCGCGTGACCGAAGCTACTTCCGCACGACGGCGATGGGGAGGGGGTCCGCGGCGATTTTCTAGCCGGCCTCCTCGGCGTCCTGCGGCGAGCAGGGGTAGATGCTGAAGGAGATCGCGATGCCAAGGGCACCGGCAGCGACGAGAAGTTCGGGCGGGAAGGTGTCCGACTGCACAACCACGTCGTCCGATCCGATCCGAAGCTCTAGCGGGAAATCGAGTTCGACTCCCTCCACGCCAGGGTAGGCTCGGAGCCGGCGCAGCTCGCCGCCGAACCGTGCGAGGAATGCTCGCGCATCCACGACCTGGGCCGCCAGGTTGTCCCATTCACCGTCGCTGACGTCCACAGTCAAGCCACTCCGGGTCCATTTCGCGCCGTCCGGCTTGCTGGCGGGAGATCGAGGCTCACCCCGGCGAAAAGTCGCGCAGGCGCGCAGCGGCGACCCGCAAAGGAAGGCGTCGGGGTCGAATTGGTCGCCCGCCGCCCTCAGTACGCACATGCCCGATAGACTACCCGAAGGGGGGCTGGGCCGCGTGAGCGAAGCTACTTCCGCACGACGGCGATGGTGAGGACCGACCTGTCCCCTGCCTTGAGCCGCGCGGCGATCGCGGTGCACTGGATCGAGCCCAGGGCCATCGTCGCCTCCCTGGCGGCCTGGCGGACCTCCGGCGGCTCGGCCTGCGTCGCTTCGTCGACCCCTGCCCGCATGGCATCGCACTGGGCGGTCGCGCCAAAGACCACCAGCCATGCGACCAGGGCGATCACCAGGACCGCGCCCAGACCGATCGCTGCGTTCTTCATCGCTCACCTCCGGCGATGCGGTCCACCCCGTCGAGCTTTGCGAGATCGCGATCGAATGTCCCGAGCGGCAAGTGCCCGGCCTTGCGCGCCGTCTCGTAGATCAGGCAGTCGGAGAACCCGAGCGCGGGCCGCTTGCGAAAGTGGGCGAGCGCGGCGGCAATCACGTCGGGATCCTGAAGCGCGAGGTGCTCATGCTGGAGCAGCATGGCGATCGCGCCGGCGAGCTGCCTGGCATCGGTCCGATAGATCGACGTCAAGACCCAGGCCGCCTCGAGGAGGACCAGGTGAGACACCCAGGCCCCCTCGCTGACGTACGCCTCCGCGGCGAGCACCTGTTTTTCATCATCGCGCGCCAGGAGGCGGCAGAGGACGTTCGTGTCAATCGCGCGCATGACGCTTTCGCATGTGCTGACGGATCCCTTCCTTCATCTCGTTCAGGCTGCGAGCGGTCGGGGGCGTGGGAAAGAGGGCGCGGTGAATCGCGTCGGAGGAGTATCGCCCCGCCCGCCTGACCACGATCGAATCCCCCTCGACCTCCCAGTCCATCGAGGAGCCGGGGGCGAGACCCAGCCGCCTGCGTACCTCGGAAGGAACCGAGATCTGCCCCTGCGCGGTGATCTTGGAGGTCGCGAGCTTCATGGCGTTCCATTACCATGGTAAGGCAGCGGCCACAAGAGACCCCTTCGCGTCACGCCACGCGCTGCTCCGGCGCGGGATCGAGATCGCCCAGCACCCGCCCGAGCTTCTGCTTCACCCGCTCCTCGAGCTGGCGCACCCGCTCGCGCGACAGCCCGAGGTGGCGCCCGATCTCCGCCAGCGTCTGCGCGTCGTCGGTCAGCAGCCGCCTGTCGACGATGTAGCGCTCGCGCGGCGAGAGGGTCTTCATCGCGTGCGCGACGCGGTTTCGCACGATCGCCGCCGTCTCCGCATCGGCACAGTGCTCCTCGGTGCCCGCGTGCTGGTCGACCAGCTGCTCGAGCGCGGTGGCCTTGCCGTCGTGGAAGCGCTGCGCGTCGAGCGAGTGGTCCTTGCCCTCCAGCCGCCCCGCCATCGCCCGCACCCGCTCCGGCGTGGTCGAGAACTGCCGCGCCAGCCGCGCGTCGAGGTCCGCGACATCGCCCAGCTCCGACGACAGCCGCGCCCGCTCGCGCGCCAGGCGGAAGAACAGCTTCGACTGCACCGGCCCGGTCCCGACGCCCACCATCGACCACTGCTTCAGCACATGGGCGAGGAGGAAGGCGCGGATCCAGTAGGTCGCGTAGGTCATGAAGCGTCGCCCCCGCGCCGGATCGAAGCGATTCACCGCCTCGAGGAGGCCGATGTTGCCCTCGGCGATCAGATCGGCCACGCGCAGCCCGTAGCCGCGGAAGCCGTAGGCGATCTTGACGACGTAGCGGAGGTTCGCGCACACCAGCGCATGGGCGGCCTCGACGTCGCCGCCGGTCCGCCAACGCTCGGCCAGCACGACCTCACCCGCGCGATCCAGCTTCGGGTAGAGCTGGATGTCGTTCAGGTAGGCGCGCAGGCTGTCTTCGACGAACGGAAGGACGTGGCCCATCGGGCAACTCCCATGCTCTCGGTTCCCCGCTTCGATGCCCACCCCGTAGCGACGGTTCCAGCCCCGGGTCCGCACCAGCAAGCCCGAGGCGAGCCCGGGGTGCTTAACGGAGAAGGGGGTCCCTCCGCTCACGTCGTCGTAGTCGTAGTCGTAGTCGATTCAGGGGCACTCTCGCGCGGGGGATCACCTCTCCGGCACATGCGCGTGAGCATCTCCAGGATGCGGGTGAGCAGCTCCATGGCCTGTCGCCGGGTGTCTTCCAAGGCGAGTTGCAGGACCGCAAAGGCATCCACGATCGCCTTGCACTCCATCGCGGAGCCCCGGGCGATGCTGTAGAAGCGGGCGCCATCCGGCGCTCCGAAGCGGCCCGCTCCCTCGGCGATGTTCCAGGGAATGGAGAGCGCCGCACGGTTGA
>SHYY01000101.1 GCA_009692555.1 Myxococcales bacterium | reverse complement strand
GTCGTAGTCGATTCAGGGGCACTCTCGCGCGGGGGATGACCTCTCCGGCACAAGCGCGTGAGCATCTCCACGATGCGGGTCAGCAACTCCATGGCCTGTCGCCGAGTGTCTTCCAAGGCGAGTTGCAGGACCGCAAAGGCATCCACGATAGACGTCGAGCTTCTGGTAGGCCAGCCGGGGCATCCTCCTGTGTGGCCAGGGTGGTCGGTTGGCAGGAGGAATTTGTTGCGGCAGGAAGTTCGATTGCCGTCGCTGCGGACGGGACGACTACGACTACGACTACGTGACGAGCAAGAGCCAGCAAGAGGGCCCCCTCCGCTGTTAAGCACCCGCGTGTCGACGCGGCGTTGACACCGACGGATCCCGGCCCACATACTGGGCGGTCATGTTCCCTGGATTCACCGACGCGGACTTCGACGCCTACGCGGCGAAGAAGTGGAAGTCGAACGTCTTCAATCGCGAGCGCCTCGAGGTCAAGCAGAAGCTGCTCGCCCTCGGGCGCGAGCTCTCGGCCGGGATCGCCGCGGCCGACGGATCGCCGCTCACGCTCGAGGCCTCGGTCGAACACCCGGCCCAGTGGAACCACAAGCAGGTGGAGGCGCAGCACATCTTCTTCTCGCGCAGCGAGGCCGCGCGCAAGCACCTCGATGGGATCATGGCCAAGGGGCAGTCGCTCGCGTCGTTGCTCGACGATCCGACCCCGCAGCGCAACCACCTGTTCCTGGCCGTCACCGTCGCCCACGATCGGATCGAGGTGGCGCTCAAGCTGCACCCCGACGCGCGCGTCGATCGCCAGAACCTGGAGCGCCGCACCGAGGATCACTTCGAACGCGAGAAGCTCTCGGTGCTGCTCTCGCGGCTGGCGCCCGGCTTCCAGGTCGGCCTCTCGACCGAGCCGCTCCTCGCCGCGGACGCGATCACCGAGGCGCAGCTCACCGAGCTCGTCGCCCGTCTCGGCGAGCCTGCACCGATGGCCCTCCCGGGCGGTCCGCAACGATTGTTCTACATCGGCCGCGCCTTCCCGCGCGCCGCGGTGATTGCCCTCGGCGCCGGGTTCCTCGACGCCGCGCGCTCGGCGATCGTATCGCTGCTCTCGATCTACCACTTCGTCGCGTGGTCGCGTGAGAACGACTTCCTGTCGATCCGGGAGACGTTGCAGAAGGAGAAGCAGAGCAAGCGGCAGCGCGGCCTCGCCCAGCGCGACGAGGTGCGAATCGTCCGCGGGATGTTTGCCGGCACGCTCGGGATCGTGCAGGAGGTCGACGCCCGGGGAGGGCTGAAGGTGCTGGTCGGCAAGCTCGCGGTCAAGGTCGCCGCCGACGACGTGGAGAAGCGGTAGCACGCTCCGCGAGGCGCCAGTCCGTCGCCGTCCGTGATAGCATCTTTCCCCGATGGGCGAACCAAAGCGCGTGCTGCTGGTCGAGGACTCGCCGACGATGCGCGCCTTCGCCGTGGCGGCCCTCGAGGCGGAAGGCTTCGCGGTGACCACCGCCGGCAGCGGCTTCGAGGCGCTGAAGATCCTGCCGCGGAGTCGCTTCGACGTGATCATCACAGATATCAACATGCCCGACATCACGGGCCTCGAGCTGATCCGCTTCGTCCGCGAGAGCGCGGTGCACTCCAAGGTGCCGCTGGTGATCATCTCCACCGACGGTGCCGAGCGCGATCGCGAGCGCGGCCTCAAGCTCGGTGCCGACGCCTACCTGGTCAAGCCGTTCGCACCCGAAGCGCTGGTCGAGGTGGTGCGGCGAGCGCTTTCGCCCGCCGCGTGAGGCGCGATGAGCGACCGGCCGATTGACAGGGCGCTCCAGGAGTTCCTGCCCGAGGCGCAGGAGATCATCGAGACCTTCAATCGTCTCCTCCTCAAGCTCGACGAGGACCGCGTCGCGGGACGGGCTGCCCCGGGGATGATCAACGAGGCCTTCCGCTCGGTTCACACCCTGAAGGCGCTCGCGGGATCGGTTGGCCTGGCGCGGATGGCGCACCTGTCGCACCGGATCGAGGACCTCCTCGACAAGTGCCGCCTCGACAAGGTGGAGCTGACCGCCGAGGTGATCGACCTCCTGTTCGAGGCCGGCGAGCTGTTCCAGCGAATCGCCGCCGACATCGGCCAGGGCGCCAGCTCCGACGGGGGCTCGGCCGACGCGAGCGGGGATCTCCTCGCCCGTCTGGAGGGCGCCCTGGCGCGCGCAGACTCCGGCCACCGGGACGAGCCGGCGTGGGGCAGCTACGTCTTCGACGCCAGCCTTCTCTCGGTGCTCACCGAGTACGAGGAGCACCGCCTGCGCGAGAATGTCCGGGCGGGGCGCGGGCTCTACCGCGTCCATGCCGCCTTCGACCTGGCGACGATCGATGTCGGGCTCGAGGCCCTCAAGGAGCGACTGAAGCCCCTCGGCGAGGTGATCACCTACCTTCCCTCCTCGGAGAGCGGCGATCCGCAGCAGATCGAGCTCGATTTGATCGTCGGTGCGCCGGGGCCCGAGAGCGAGATCCAGGCGGCGCTCGCCGGGCTGGGAGTCGTCCTCCGGGCGGTCCCGCGCGCCGGTCGCTCCACCGGACCCCAGCGCGCGCCAGCGCCCACGCCGCCCCGCGGGATCCAGGCCGCGCCAGAGCGGCCTCCCCCCGTCGCCACGCCGGCCACTCCTGCACTGACACCGATCGCCGTCGCCGTCCTCCCCGACATCGAGGTCGTGGAGGAGCGCGTGACCTCCATCAAGTCGGCCTCGCAGACCGTGCGCGTCGACATTCGCAAGCTCGATCACCTGATGAACCTGGTCGGCGAGCTGTCGCTGGCGCGCACCGGGATCCAGGGGGTGCTGGACGAGCTGAAGGTCGACCGCGAACGCGCCGGGCTCGCCCGCACGCTGCACCACGAGGCGCGGGTGCTCGGGCGCAAGCTCGACGAGATGCAGGCAGCGATCATCGAAGTGCGGATGGTCCCGCTCGGGCAGGTCTTCGACAAGCTTTCGCGGGTGGTGCGGAAGATCTCGCGCGAGGCCGGAAAGGACATCCGCTTCGTCATCTCGGGCGCGGAGACCGAGCTCGACAAGCTGCTCGTCGAGGAGCTCTCCGACCCGCTGATGCACATGATCCGCAACTGCATCGACCACGGGATCGAGCCGCCCGAGGTGCGCGCGCAGGCTGGCAAGCCGGTGGCCGGAACGGTGGCGATCGCCGCCTCGCAGCGCGGCAACCATGTGGTGATCGAGGTCGAGGACGACGGGGTGGGCCTCGATGAGGCGAAGCTGGTCCGCAGCGCGGTCGAGCGGGGTTACCTCGACGAGGGGGCCGCCGGCGAGCTCTCGCGCCGCGAGATCTACAACTTGATCTTCCTGCCCGGCGTCTCGACCAAGGTGGCGGCCACCGAGCTCTCGGGGCGTGGCGTCGGGATGGATGTCGTGAAGACCAACCTCTCGCGCCTCTCGGGGATCATCGACGTGGAGTCGGAGCCCGGGCTCGGCACGCGCCTCACGTTGACCTTGCCGATCACGCTGGCGATCATCCAGGCTCTGGTGATCCGCGCCGCCGGACGCACCTACGCGGTTCCGCTCAACTCGGTGCTCGAGAGCCTGCTGATCCAGAGCGGCGACGTGCGGACCATCGAGCGGCGCGAGGTGGTCGACCTGCGGGGGCAGACGCTCCCGATCGTGCGCGTCGAGGATGCCTTCCGGCTGCGTCGCGAGGGCGCGCGCCCGAAGAAGTCCTTCGTGGTGGTGGTCGGCCTCGCACAGCACCGCGTCGGCCTGGTGATCGATGAGCTGATCGGCCAGCAGGACATCGTGATCAAGTCGCTCGGCAAGTCGCTCGACGGGATCCCGGGGATCGCCGGGGCGACCGAGCTGGGCGGGCAGCAGACCGTGCTGGTGCTCGACGTGGCGACGCTGGTCGAGGAGACCCTCGGCGTGGGCGCCGGGGAGGCGGCCTCGTGAGCACCCGCGGCACGCCGTTCGGCCTCGTGGCGACCGAGGAGGCGTGGCACCGGCGCACCCGGGCGGAGCCGGTCCCCCAGCGCGAGTATCTGATCTTCTCCGTCGGTGGCGAGGACTACGGGATCGATATTCTGCGGATCCGCGAGATCATCAAGGTGCGCCCTGCCACCGAGGTACCGCGCGTCCCGTCATTCATCATCGGCGTCGTCTCGGTGCGCGGGATCGTCCTGCCGGTGATCGATCTGCGCCTGCGCCTGCATCACGAGCCGGCGCCGGTGGGTGCGGCGGCACGCTACCTGATCGTGGCGCGCGACGACGAGCGCTTCGGGCTGCTGGTCGATCGGGTGCGGCAGGTGGTGCGGGTCGGCGAGAACGAGATCGAAGCGCCGCCGCCGGTGCTCGCCGGCACCGAGACCGACTTCGTCGCGGGGATCGGGCGGAGCGAGCAGCGCCTGGTGCTGCTTCTGGATCTCGATCACATCCTGCGCTTCGAGGTGCCGCGCGCGCGGCCGAGGAGTGCCCCATGAAGAGCGCCGTGTCCGGCCTGAAGCGCGACGGCGGCTGGGCGCCCGCCAAGGAGATCGTCCAGCTCGCCGCGTTCACCGTCGGTGGCGAGCAGTACGCGCTCGACATCATGCGGATCAAGGAGATCATCAACCCGCTCAAGATCACGCCGGTACCGAAGGCGCCATCCTTCATCGAAGGGGTGGTGGAGCTGCGCGGGGTGATCCTCCCGGTGGTCGACATGCGGAAGCGCTTCGAGCTCGCCGCCGCGCCGGCGACCCGCGCCAGCAAGTACCTGATCGTGGCCATCGACGGGCTCGTCGCGGCAAAGGCCCCGGCCGACCCGGCGCCCCAGCGGTGGATCGTCGGGCTGATCGTCGACGGCGTCCAGGAGGTGATCCGCGTGCCCCGCGCGGAGATCAGCCCTGCTCCCGCGATGGCGGTCAGCGCCGATGGACGGTACTTCAGCGGCGTGTGCCATCACCGCGATCGCATCGTGATGGTGCTCGACCTGGAGGCGCTCCTGTCGCAGCGCGAGCGCGCCTCCCTCGAGCACTTCGCCGGGGCGCCCGGCCAGGAGCGCGCGTGAGCCAGGCCGCGCCGCACGTCGTCGTGGCGCACGACTCGGCGACGATCCGCGAGGCGATGCGGCGGCTGCTGGTCGAGGCCGGCTACCGGGTGACCGCAGTGGGCGACGGTCATGCGGCGGCGGCCCTGCTCGCGGAGCGGCCGGCGGCGCTGGTGCTCGATGTGGCGATCGGCGGGCTGTTTGCGTTTGCGCTGCTCGAGCGCGTGCGGGCCGAGCGGCTCCCGATCCGCGCCATCCTCGTGGCCTCGGTCTACAACCGCACCGGCTACAAGCGGCGGCCGACCTCGCTCTACGGAGCGGACGACTACGTCGAGCAGCACCACATCCCGGACTCGCTGGTGGAGAAGCTGGTCCGTCTGATCGGCGCCGCGCCAGCGCCGGGTCCGGCGGCCTTGAACCCCCTCGAACAGCAGTACGAGGCGATCCGGCAGGCCGGCGAGGCGCAGATGGACATGCCGATGCGCTACCCCTCCAAGGGAGCGGGGCCCGAGAGGGCCCGTCGGCTGGCGCGGCTGATCGTCGCCGACGTGGCGCTCTACAACGGGGGTGCCCTCGGCCGCGGCGACCCGCACGACCCTCGGCTGCGCCTCGATCTCGAGGAGGGACGGCTGCTCTTCGAGCTCCGGGTGCCGGAGGAGGTCCGCCGCGGACACGATTTTCTGGGCGAGGCTCTCGCCGAATGGCAGCACGAGCGAAGCGACGAGGCGGCCCCCAGCGGCCGCGGGGAGAAGCAGCGATGAGCGGCGCCGATGAAGCCCCGGGCGACGGGGCAACCTCGCAGGTGGGCGACGAGGAGGCGCGGCGCGCCGCCGTATTGCGGCTCGTGGGCGACGAGGGGGATCTGCCACGGCTGCTCGAGGCGCTTGGTGACACCAGCTGGCGGGTGCGCAAGGAGGCGGCGGCGCGGGCAGCCCACTGGCGCGACCCCGGGGCGGCGGCAGCCGCGCTCGTCCAAGCGCTCGCCGAGCCGGAGAACGTCGGGCGCCGAAATGCCGCCGTCGAAGGGCTGGTGCGGCTCGGCCCGATCGCGGTCGCGCCGCTGTGCGAGGCGCTCTCCCGGGCACCGGAGCATCGCAAGCTGATCGTCGACGCCCTCGGCCTGATCGGCGACCACCGCGCCGCCCTGCCGCTCGCAGGCACGCTTGCCGACGCCGATCCCAACGTCCGCGCGGCCGCCGCCGAGGGCCTCGGGTGCGTTGGCGGCCCGATCGCCAAGGAGACCCTCACCCGCGTGGCATGGGAGGCCTTCGCCCGGGGCGAGCTGCTCCTCTCCCTGGCATGCATCGAGGGAGTGAACCGCATCGGGGCGCCGCTGCCGGTCGAGCGCCTGGTGCCACTCCTCGCCACGCCCGTGTTGCGGCCCGCGGCGCTCGATGCCCTCGGCCACTCCGGCGACCCGGCCGCTCTGCCCCACCTCATCGCGTCGGTGGCGGCGCACGCCCGCGGGGCGCGCGAGGCGGCTGTCTCATCGCTGGAGCGGCTTCACGGACGCTTCGCTGCCGGCTCCGATCCGGCCGCTCGAGACCACATGAGGGAGGCGCTTCATGCGCTGCCCGAGGACGCGGAGAAGCTGCTCATCGAGGCGCTCCTCGAGGGTGCGCCGTCGGCGCGACGATCGGCGGCGGCGCTCCTCGGGTGGGCGGGACGGGGGAGCGCGGTGCGTGCGCTCGCCCTCGCCCTCGCCGATCCGGGCGTGCAGGAGGCTGCCTCTGCCGCGATCGTCGCGATCGGAGGCGGCGCGCTGCCGACGCTGTGCGGCCTGGTGCGCGACCTCGACGGGCCGCTCTGCGCCGCGATCTACGCGCTGCTGCCCGAGCTCCCGGGGGCCGCCGCGGACGCCGCGGTGCGCGAGCTGCTCCTCGCCGCGCTCGACGATGACGAGGTCGAGGCCGCCGCCGCCGCGCGCGCTCTCGGCGAGGTGGGCGACCGGACGGCGCTCGCACCGCTTTGCCACGCGCTCTCCGGTCCCTCGCGGGTCGCCCTGGGCGCCGCCAGTGCCCTCGGGCGCCTCGGCGGAGCGTACGGCGACGAGGTACGAACCCTGGTGCTCGCCCGGGGCCTGCACGAGGCCGACGCGCCCCATGTCTGCCGCGTCCTCGGCGCACTGGGCCACCCGGAGGATGCTCCCGTGCTGCTCGTGGCGCTCCGCTCCGACCTGCCCGCGGTGCGCCGTGCCGCCGCCGAAGCGCTGGCCGGATTGGTCCGGGCGGAGGACGATGGGCCGCCCGCCGCCGCCCCCCCGCAGGATGTCCCCGAGGACCCAGGGGACGCTGTGGTGCCGCCTGCGGCGGATCGGTCAGGCTCAGAGGTGGAGAGAGCGCTCTGCTTCGCGCTCGCCGACGAGGTGAGCGAGGTGCGCGTGGCGGCGGCGCGGGCGCTCGGCGCGCGTCCTTCCGTCCCGGCCGCGGAGGCGCTCGCCGGTGCCTGTGCCGACGGAGATGCAGCGGTGCGATCCGCCGCGGCGAGGGCGCTCGCCCGGATGGTGGGGCCCTCCGGCGAGGCAACGCCCGGGGCCACGCGGGCGCTGGCGGTCCTGCGGGCCCTGGCCGGATCCGCGGACGGCGCGACTGCGGTGCACGCACTCGAAGCGCTCGGCCGCACCGCCCCGGCGGGCCGGTCGGTCGATCTCCCCGCCGCGGACCAGGATCTCCTGCTCGGGGCGCTCCTCCGCGACGACGTCGAGGTGGTGAAAGCCGCCGTGCGCGCGCTCGCCCGGGTGGGGGACGGCCCGGCGTTGGCCGGCCTCGGGCACGCCCTCGCCCACCCCCGGTGGGACGTGCGCCGCGTCGCCGCCTGGTCGCTCGGCGAGCGCGGAGGCGCCGTCGCCGTCGCATGGCTCGAGGAGCGCCGCGCGATCGAGGAGGACCCCCTGGTCACCGAGGCGATCACCACCGCGCTCGCCGTCGCGGCCCGCCGGTAGGGCGCGTGTTCCGCTCCGACAAGACGCCGCAGATGACCGACGAGGAGTTCCGCCTCGTCCGCGATTTGATCAACGAGTACTGCGGCATCTACTTCGACGACGACGCGCGGTTCCTCGTCGAGCGACGCCTCGCGCCGCGCCTCGAGAGCCTGGGCGTCGCGGACTTCACCGAGTACCACCGCCACCTCCGCTACTCGCCCGATCGCAAGGGCGAGTTCGAGGACATTGTCGAGCGCGTCACCACCAACGAGACCTACTTTTTTCGCGAGCAGTACCAGCTCGACGCCTTCGCCCAGGAGATCCTCCCCGCGATCCACCGCGCAAGGCCGCGCGGACGCCGCCTCCACCTCTGGTCCGCGGGCTGCGCCACGGGCGAGGAGGCCTACACCATCGCCATCCTGATCCTCGAGAGCGGGCTGTTCCGCGGCTGGGAGGTCCGGGTGTTCGGCAACGACGTCTCGCGGCGCGTCCTCGCCATCGCCCGCAAGGGTCAGTACGGCAAGAACTCCTTTCGCCAGACCGACGACCGCTACCTGCGCCGCTACTTCCGCTCCGTCGACGGCAAGCAGCAGATCCGCGAGGAGGTCAAGGCGCTGGTCTCGTTCGGCCAGATCAACCTCCTCGAACGGGAGATGCTCGCGATCGTCGGCGAGATGGACGTGGTCTTCTGCCGCAACGTGCTGATCTACTTCGACACCGCGTCGCGGGTGAAGGTGATCGAGGCCTTCCACAGCAAGCTGGCCCGCGGCGGCTATCTGCTCCTCGGCCACACCGAATCGCTGATCAATCTCTCGACGGCGTTCGAGCTGGTCCAGCTCCGCAACGACATGGTCTACCGCAAGCCATGACGACCAGCCCGGTGCGGGTGGTGGTGATCGACGACTCGGCCTACGCGCGGCAGACCATCACCGAGCTGCTGGAGTCGGATCCCGGGATCAAGGTGATCGGCCGGGCCGCCGACGGGGAGGAGGGGCTGAAGGAGGTGCTCGCCAAGAAGCCGGACATCGTGCTGCTCGACCTCGAGATGCCGCGGATGGACGGGTTCGCCTTCTTGCGCATCCTGATGCGGCAAATGCCGACGCCGGTCCTGGTGATCACCGGCCTCTCCGGAAAGGAGAACGTGTTCCGTGCGCTCGAGGCGGGCGCGCTCGACTTCGTCGCCAAGCCGGCCCAGCGGGCGACTCCTGCGCTGCGCGGGATCCAGGCCGAGCTGCTCAAGAAGGTGCGCCAGGTGACCCACCTTCGCGGGGCGTCCCTCGCGGCCCGGGCGCGCCTGGTGGTCCAGACGCTGCCGTCTCTCGCTCCGGACCCACGCGAGCCTCCGCCCGTCGCTGCCACGGCCTCCGCGCGCCTGGTGGCGATCGGGGCATCGACCGGCGGGCCACCCGCGCTGCAGCAGCTCCTCGCAGCCATCGACCCGGGCCTTGGCATCGCAGTCGCGATCACCCAGCACATGCCAGGGCCCTTCACCGCGCCCTTCGCCGATCGCCTCCAGCGCACCACGAGGTGGCGGGTGCGTGAGGCGCGCGACGGCGACATCCTGGAGCCCGGCCTGGCTCTGGTTGCGCCCGGGACGGGGTCGCTGCTCGTGACGCGGGCCGGGGTGGCGCTGCACGCGGCGATCGCCGGGCCCCGGAAAGGGGATCGCTTCACCCCGTCGGTCGACCGGATGTTCGAGGCGGCGGCGGCGGCGGCGGCCGGACGTGGCCTGCTCGCGGTGGTGCTCACCGGGATGCGCGGGGATGGGGTTCGCGGGGTGCGCGCGGTCCATGCCGCCGGGGGGCGGTTGATCGCCGAGTCGGAGGAGACCGCCGTCATCTTCGGAATGCCCGGAGAGGCGATCGGCACCGGCCTGGTCGACGAGGTGCTGCCGCTGCACGCGATCCCCGAGGCGATCGCGCACTTCGCCGGACGCTAGCTCAGTCCCCGCACCCAGAGGATGCTGCTTCGCCGCCTGCGGCGGGCCTCTGAGGCTCAGGGCAGCGCGTGGCTGAGCGTCTTCTTCCCGCCCTCGAACATCACCTCGAGGTGCGCCCCCTCGACGCCGGTGACGACGCCGCGGCCGAACTTCGGGTGCTGGATCAGCGCCCCCTTCTCGAAGTGCGTCTTCATCGAGTAGGGCGTGAAGGCCTCGTCGAGCTGGCCGGTGGTCTGCTCGTCCCAGCTCTTCTCCGGCGGTGGCGGCTCGATCTTGCGACCGAAAAAGGTGAGCTCCTCGGCCGCGCGCTTGGACGCTGCGGAGGTGCGCGGCTTCGACCGTTTCATCGACATGGTGGGCGATACTTAGCGCATTTCCACGCCGCGATCGACTGATCACTTCCAGGCCTCATCCGGGTTGCGCGCGGCGCACCGCTGCGGCTACGGTGCGCGCATGAGCGATCCGATCGTCCAGCGTCCCGGCCTGCTCGTGGTGGTTTCGTCCCCGTCGGGGGCCGGCAAGACCACGCTCTGCCACCGCTTGATGGGCGAGTTCCCCAGCCTGATCTTCTCGGTCTCCTACACCACCCGCACGATCCGCCGCGGCGAGGAGGAGGGGATCGACTACTGCTTCGTCGACGAGGCCCTGTTCGACGAGATGGTGGCGCGCGACCAGTTCGCGGAGTGGGCCGAGGTGCACGGCCACCGCTACGGCACCACCGTCGCCGCGGTCCGCCAGGCGCTCGAAGGCGCAAAGGACGTGCTGTTCGATATCGACTACCAGGGGGGCCGCCAGCTCAAGGCCAAGTTCAAGAACGAGGCGGTGCTGGTGTTCGTGCTCCCCCCGTCGCTGCGCGAGCTCGAGGCGCGCCTCCGGAACCGCGCCACCGACGACCCGGAGGTGATCGCCCGACGCCTCCGCAAGGCGCACGACGAGCTCAAGCAGTACGGCCTCTACGACTACCTCGTCGTCAACGACGATCTCGCCAAGGCCTACGATCGCCTGCGCGGGATCTACCTCGCCGCACAGTGCGAGATCGAGCGCACCGGCCACATCGCCGAGACCCTGGTCAAGGAGGCCGAGGCCGAGGACCGCTCCGAGGGACTCACCTAACGCCCCGGGATCGGCACGAGGAGGTGCAGGCCCGAGTCGCAGTCGGCGACCCGCCGCGGCGGAGTCAGTGCGCGGGTGAGCTGCTGGCGCGCCTCGTGGAGCCGCCAGGCGATGGTACCGACCGGGCAGCCGAGCACCGCGCCCGCCTGATCGTGGCTGAGCCCCTGCAGCGCCACCAGCACCACCGTCGAGCGCAGCGACGGCGAGAGGCGATCGAGCGCGACGATCAAGCGGCTGTAGGTCTCCCGGAGCTCGGCCGCGCGACGGGGGTCGCCCGAGGCGTCGACCTGCACCGCGAGCGCCACGCGCGGGTCGTCCATGCTGGTGGTCCGCCGCCGCGCGCTCGCCCGCTTGACATTGAGCGAGAGGTTCACCGCGATCCGGTACACCCAGGTGAAGAACTCGCTCGCCCCGCGGAACTCCCCGAGGCTGCGGTAGGCGCGCAGGAAGGCCTCCTGCGCCACGTCGTCGGCGTCGTGCGCGTCGCCGGTGAGGTGCATCGCCAGCGCGTAGATGCGCGGGCGGTAGCGCCGGTGAAGCTCGCTGAAGGCGGCCTGATCCCCCCGCTGCGCGCGGGCGACCAACTCGGCGGGGGTGACAGGCTGGGCCGCGCCGGAGGACGGGGCGGTTGGCGATGGTTCTGCGGCCATGGGCCTTTGACTCCCGAGGCGCGGGCCTCCTTGGCTTCCAACGCACGAGGCGCCCGTGGGTTCTGATTCTGAGCCGGATCGCCGTCCCCGCAAGATTGATCCAGCTCGCTCCGTGGGTTAGCTTAATGCGCTCATGCAGACGCGCCTCGACGATTTGATTGCCAAGGTCGAGTCGTATCACCCCGCCGCGGATCTGGAGCTGGTCCGTCGCTGTTACACCTTCGCCGCCAAGGCCCACGATGGCCAGGTGCGACGATCGGGCGATCCCTACGTCATCCACCCGCTCGGCGTGGCGGCGATCATCGCCGACCTCAAGCTCGACGTCCCCTCGGTGTGCGCCGGCCTGCTCCACGACTGCGTGGAGGATACCAGCGTCACCACCGACGAGATCACCCGCGTGTTCGGCCAGGAGATCGCCTTCCTGGTCGAGGGCGTCACCAAGCTCGGCAAGATCCCCTGGAACACGCGCGAGGAGCGCCAGGCGGAGAACTTCCGCAAGATGCTGCTGGCGATGGCGCGCGATATCCGCGTCATCCTGATCAAGCTCGCCGACCGCGTGGACAACATGCGGACGATGGCCTCGATGCCGGCCGACAAGCAGGAGCGGATCTCGCGCGAAACGATGGAGATCTACGCGCCGCTGGCCAACCGGCTGGGCATCCAGTGGGTGAAGGTAGAACTTGAAGACTTGAGCTTCAAGTACCTGTATTCAGACGAATACAAAGACCTCACCGACAAGTTGGCCGCGTACTGGAAGGAGCGCGGGAAGTACATCGAGGAGGCGTCCCGAATCCTCGTGAAAGAGATGGCGGACAATGGCGTGGAGTGCCAGGTCACGGGCCGCCCGAAGCACCTCTGGTCGATCCACCAGAAGATGAAGCGCACCGAGCGCGATCTCGATCAGCTCTACGACATCGTCGCCTTCCGGGTGATCGTCCCCTCGGTGGGCGCCTGCTACCAGGTGCTCGGCGTGGTGCACTCCAAGTGGACCCCCATCCCGGGCCGCTTCAAGGACTTCATCGCCCTGCCCAAGCCGAACATGTACCAGTCGCTGCACACCTCGGTGATCGGCCCGCGCGGCGAGCGGATGGAGGTGCAGATCCGCACCGAGGAAATGCACCGCGTGGCGGACGAGGGGATCGCCGCGCACTGGCGCTACAAGGAGGGCCGCACCACCAGCTCGGTCGACGCCAAGGACGAGAAGAAGTTCGCCTGGCTGCGCCAGCTGATGGAGTGGCAGCGCGACCTGAAGGACCCCACCGAGTTCATCGAGACGGTCAAGATCGAGCTGTTCACCGACGAGGTCTACGTCTTCACCCCGAAGGGCGACGTGCGGGCATTGCCGAAGGGCGCGGTGCCGATCGACTTCGCCTACGCCATCCATAGCGAGGTCGGGAACCACTGCTCGGGGGCGCGTGTCAACGGCCTGATGGTGCCGCTGCGCTACGCGCTCCGCAACGGCGACACGATCGACATCATGACCTCGCCGAACCAGAAGCCGAACAAGGACTGGCTGAAGTTCGTGCAGACGTCGGGGGCGAAGGCGAAGATTCGTCACTACATCCGCACCGAGCAGCGCGAGCGCTCGAAGGTGCTGGGGCGCGATCTGCTGGAGCGCGAATTGCGCAAGCTCGGCGTGTCGCTGAACAAGGCCCAGCGCTCGGGGGAGCTGGAGAAGGCGGCGACCGACCTTCGCGTCTCGTCGGTGGACGACCTCTTCATCGCGCTCGGCTACGGCAAGCTCCTGCCGGCCGACGTGGTGGAGCGGGTGGTCCCCGAGGAGAAGCGCAAGGTGGCTCCCACCCCGGTCGCCGAGAACCCGATCGTCAAGCTGGTGCGGCGGATCACAAGGCGCGCACCGACGGGGATCCGGGTGGCGGGCGTGGATGACGTGATGATCCGGTGGGGCAAGTGCTGCTCGCCGCTGCCGGGCGATCCGATCGTCGGGTTCATCACCCGCGGGCGCGGTGTGACGGTTCACACCCGGGAGTGCGACCAGGGCCAGGACCAGGATCCCGAGCGGCGGATCGAGGTCGATTGGGACGGCAAGCTGCGCACGCCCCGCCCGGTGTCGATCCAGGTGGTGTGCGCCGACAAGCCGGGGCTGCTCGCCAACATCTCGCAGTCGCTGCACGAGGCGGGGGTCAACATCTCGCAGGCGCACTGCCGCTCGGGCGACGACAACCGGGCGATCAACACCTTCCAGTTCAGCGTCACCGACGTCGATCACCTGAAGAAGGTGATCCGCGGGATCCAGCGGATCAGCGGCGTGTTCTCGGTCGATCGCCTCTAGGAGTTCTCTGGAATCGCGGGTGCTTAACGGCGGAGGGGGTCCCTCCGCTCACGTAGTCGTAGTCGTAGTCGATTCAGGGGCACTCTCGGTTGGCAGGAGGAATTTGTTGCGGGAGGAAGTTCGATTGCCGTCGCTGCGGACGGGACGACTACGACTACGACTACGACTACGACTACGTGACGAGCAAGAGCCAGCAAGAGGGCCCCCTCCGCTGTTAAGCACTCTGGAATCGCAGGCTCCTTGACAGTGGCGCGGGGGTGCGGCTATAAAGCCGGACTCCGGAGGATCCCGATGGCTTCGAACACGATGGCAACCTGGAACAGGCGGAAGCGCACCCACAAGAGGATGGGGAGGAAGCGCAAGAACCAGGAGGCCCGCCACTCCACCCCGACGATGGCCGACCTGTTCGCCGCCTGCGGCGAGCCCGGCAAGCCGGTCGGCGCTGCCAAGTAGCCGTCCCGCCTCGCGGGTCGGCGCAAAGGCGCTTGCGGAACGGGGCTGCGAAGCTACAATGGCCGCCGGCCAACGACTGCGCCAACCAGGGGATCTGGGATGAGAATCTGTCCGGCGTGCGGTAGCCAGTATCCTGACGACGCGAATTTCTGCCCGATGGACGCGAGCCGGCTGCCGCCGCCCGCGGACGATGCGAGCCTGGACGGCGCGACCCAGGCGATGCCCGCGGTGTCGGCCCGTGAGATGGTCGCAGCGACGATGATGGACCAGCCGCGCCCGATCGCGGGGCGCTTCATGCTGGGCGCGGAGATCGGGCGCACGCCGACCGGAGCGATCTACCAGTCGAGCGATCTCACCAGCGGACAGCCGGTCGCCCTCAAGGTGGTCGAGGCGCGGACCCTGCCGACGGTGATGATGGCCGATCGCGCGCTGCGCGAGCTGAAGCAGCTGGCCAAGGTGAAGACCGACAAGATCCCGCGGGTGGTCGATCAGGGCCGCACCGAGGAGGGGCTGATCTACATCGCCACCGAGATGATGGCCGGGGCCACGCTGGAGAGCGTGGTAACGCGGCAGGGCGCCCTGTCCTTCGACAAGGCGCGCGCGATCGTGCTCCAGGTGGGCGAGGCGCTCACCGAGGCCCAGAAGGTCGGCGTCATCCACCGCGACGTGGCCCCGCGCAACGTGATGGTCGACGGGGAGCGGGTCCGGGTGATCGATTTCGGGCTGGCCGAGCCGATCACCGACAAGGTGTTCGGGACCCCGGCCTTCCTGTCGCCCGAGCAGGCGGAGGGCAAGCCGGTCGATCAGCGCTCGAACATCTACAGCCTCGGTGCGCTGTTCTACTACATGCTGACCGGGACGCCGCCCTTCTCGGGGGATCGCGACGCGCTGGTGCAGCAGCACCTCCACGTCCAGCCGCAGCCGCCCAGCGCGCGGCGCGCGGGGATCTCGCCGGAGACCGACAAGCTGGTGCTCAAGGCGCTCGAGAAGTCGGGGGGTCGGCGCCACCTCACGCTGCGCCAGTTGCTGAACGAGATCGGCACCTTGGTCGCGCCCGCGGGAGCCTCGGCGCGAGCCGCGCGGGTGGCGGATGATCTGGACAACGCGCGCACGCTCAACTTCGGCGCGGGGGCGGCAGCGGCGGCGCCGGTGCCGGAGAGCTACAACATCACCCAGCGCTCCGGGCGTTCGGCCGAGCCGAGCCTCGTGTCCCAGCCGACCCCGGCCGTTGCGCCGCCCGTGGTGATTCACCCCGCACCGATCAGCGCGCCCCCGGCGACAGTGACGGTCGCACCCGCCCCGCGCTTCGCTCCGGCCCCGGTGGCGCCCACGCCGGTGCAGGTAGCGCAACCCGTGCAACCGGTGCCGGTGCAGAGGGTCGCCCCCGTCGCGATCGCTCCGGTGCCTGTCGCGCCCGCGCCGATCGCCTACGCGGCGCCGGTCGCCCGTGCGCCGCAGGTGGTGTCGGTGCCCTCCGGCCCGACCCTCCCGATGCAGGTGATCCAGGGTCCGCCGGCGGCCGCCCCCGCCGCTGCGCCCGGACCCGGCGGCAAGGCGGCGCGGAAGCAGTTCCGCGAGACCGCGTGGTTCAAAAAGGGCGAGCTCGAGGAGGAGATGGGCAAGGCCGCGGCGGAGGCGATCAAGGAGGATCCACTCGCCGGCCCCGCACCGGGCAAGGAGGCGGTGGTCGACGAGAACGCGCTCACCTCCGACGACCGCGCCCGGCTCTCGCTGCGCGCCACCGGACGGACCGAGATGATGGCGGCGGTGAAGCCCTCGGTGGTCCCGGGCGACAAGATGACCGACGACGAGATGCTGGCCGAGGTCGACTCGTCGCGGCAGTGGAAGATCTACGCCGGGGTCGCCTTCGCGGTCGTCGCCGTCATCGGCGCGCTGCTCTACTTCCTGCTCGGCGGCACGCCCTCCTAGGTCGAGGCACGCGCGTCGCGTGGCGGGCCATCCCGACGAGTACCGCTGGCTCGCCACCGTCGACCTCGACGGGGACGCGATCCCTGACCTGGTGTTTGTGAACCGGCCACGGCGGCGCGGGTCAGTTCTCCTCGTAGTCGGCGGGTGGCGGGGCCGGCGGCCTCTGTGCAGGCACGGGCTGCTCCACCGCGCCGTTCAGGATCCAGTTGCCAATCTGCGGATTCCGGACGTAGGTGGCGCGCAGCCCGCAACCGCGAACACCGACGGTGGCGGCGATCGCGAACATGCCGACCCGATCGATGACCTGCGCCTGCATCTGACGGGTGGGCAGTTCAGGTCGAACGCCGCCCGGGCAGCCAGCTTGTCGCCGCCGCTGAACTGGAAGTGGCGCTCGCGGCGGGCGTTGTCCTGATCGACGGCCCTCTGGTCCACGGATTCCGCGCAGGAGACGAGGCCCGAGAGGACGATCAGAGCGACAGACAGGTAACGCACGTTGTTTCTCCTTTCGGGCCGTTCACCACCGGGGCCGTCACACGATGGCGATGGTTCCCGCACCGCCTCTCCAGGTCAATCGCCGATCCATGGCCGGTGTGATCGCCGACCCTCGGGAGGAGCATCCTGGGGTGGCTGGATCACACCCTCCACGGCCGCGCCGTCACCCGGTGAGGCGCGCGTCGACGAAGGCCCCGCGCGGCGCATGATTCCCGGACGTGGCGCTGCCGCCTTGCTGCTCGGCCCGGCGGGCGATGATCCCGAGGCCGCGGCCAGGCACGCCCCCCACGGGGAGGCCCGCGCCGTCGTCCTCGATCCGGAGGTGCACCGAGCCCTCGACCGCCTCGATCATTACGGTCACCGCGCGGGCGCCGGCGTGCTTGATCACGTTGGTCAGCGCCTCCCGCGCGATCCGCTTCAGCGCATGCCCGGCGGCCGGGCGCAGGTGGGCGCAGCTCCCGTCGCTGCGGGCGGTGAAGCAGAGCTCGAGAGCGTGCCCTTCGCAGTCTTCGGCGAGGCGGCGACGGATCTCGGCGCACAGCTCCTCCCACGGCGGGTGCACCGCCTCCAGCACCGAGAGCAGCGCGGCCGACTCCTCGAGGGCTTCCAGCACCGCTGCCTGCGCCGCCGCGCGCGGATCGTCGTCGCTGCGCCGCGACGCCAGCAGGATCGCGGCGCGCGCGAGGGCGGCGTTCACCCCGTCGTGCAGCTCCATCAGCAGCGCGTCGCGCTGCGCCGACAGCGCCACCCGGCGCGCGTCCGCTCGGTCCACCGCGGCAGACACCCGCGCCCGCAGCTCGTCGATCGAGAAGGGCTTCGCGAGGTAGTCGTCGGCCCCCGCGGTCAGGCCCCGCACCCGCTGTTCCGCGTCGGCGAGCGCCGACACCAGCACCACCGGTATCCCGTCCAGCGCCGGCCGCCGCCGCATCGCCGCGAGCAGATCGTAGCCCGTGCGCTCGCCGAGCAGGACATCGCTGACCACCGCTCGCGGCGGCTGATCGTCGAGCGCTGCGAGGCCCTCCTCCACCGTCGCCACCGCGCGAACGTCGAAGCGGTCGCCGAGGATGCGGGAGAGCAGCCCCCGCATCTCCTCGTGATCCTCGACCACCAGCAGCCGCGGCCGGGGGTCGCGCGGCGGATGATCGGCCGGGGCGGCGTGGGCCGGCGCACCTGGCCCGGTCACCGGCGCGAACGGCTCCGCCACGCTCCCGGCCTCCTCCCCGGAAGGCAGCCGCAGGCGGAAGGTGGTGCGGACCGGCCCGTCGCACAGCTCGAGGGTGCCGCCGTTCAGCTCGGCCAGCTCGCGCGCCAGCGGCAGGCCGATGCCCGACGTGGTGCTACCGTCCGCATCGAACGAGGTGAAGCGCTCGAAGATGCTCCCCCGCCGCTCGGCCGGGATCCCGGCACCGTCGTCGATCACGTCGACCACCACCCAGGTCCCCTCGATCGCCGATCGCACCAGCACCTCTCCGCCCGTCGCACGGAGCTGGCGGACTCCGTTGGCGACCAGATTGAAGAGGATCCGCCGGACGTGGGCGCGATCGGCGCGCGCCGTCGCGGGCGGATCACTCCCGGCCACAGCAACGGTGATCGCCCCGCTCGCCGGCCGGAGCTGCGCCGCCACCTCCGCCGCCAGCGCGCCGATCGAGAAGTCGATCGGGCTCCGTGGCGTCTTTCCCGCGTCGAGGCGCGCCAGCTCGAGGAGCTGCTCGATCAGGTCGGCCAGCGCGCTCGCATTGGCCTCGATCCGCGCCAGCGCAGCCGCCTCGTCGGCCGGGTGCGGGCGCGCGTGCAGCCGCTCTGCCTCGCCCCGGATCATCGCCAGCGGCGTGCGGAAGTCGTGGCTCAGGTTCACGAGCAGTCGCGTGCGCGCCTCCTCCTCGCGCTTCAGCGACCCCAGCGCCTGCGCGAGCCGCGTCCGCGCCTCGAACTCCGCGCGCTCCAGCCGATCGCGGCTCGCCGCGTCGAACACCAGCGCCACCCCCGGCACCGCGAGCAGCGCATTCTTGATGAACAGGATCGGCGGCGGCCCCTGGTAACACACCAGCGCAGCGACGAGAACCACCCCGGCGGCGACCCCCAGCACGACGGCGGTGGTGCGCCACGACAGTCGCGCCACCGGGGCCGCGAACATCACCGTGATCAGCAGTCCGAGCGCGTAGGACGGAACGGCGGGCGCGGCGGCGAACACCAGCCACAGGCTGCTCCAGGCGAGGCACAGGCTCCACGCCACGACCGTCCCCCACTCCACCACCCGCCGCGATCGCAGCGGTTGCAGCCACAGCCAGTGGGCGACGAGAACGATCGACTGCGGAAGGTGCAGCCAGGTCCTGATCGCCGGCGATCCGAGGAGCTCCGGCTCGGTGAGCGCGAACAGGAGGCCGAAGGTGACGAGAAAGCCGGTCGAGAGCAGCCGCAGCCGCCTCCTCAGCCAGGCCGCCCGCTCACCCTCGAGCGCGGTGTAGTCCGTCGCCTGCATCGCGGCTCATCCAGCCGCCGGGTCAGGGCTCAAGGAGGTCGCGGAAGTTCGCGTCGCCCGCGAGGAGTCCGGCCGTCCAGTCGCGGAGCGAGACGCCCTGCACCTTGACGAAGTCGGGCCAGTGGAGCGTCACGACGTGGGCCGTGCCGTCGAGCATGAAGCGACGGACGCGGTCGGGGTGGGCGGCGAGGAGCCGGCCGCTCTCGGCGAGCAGGAGCGCCTTGTACTGGGGGCCCGGGAGGTTGGTGAAGTAGTCGCCGATCACCGCGTCCCGGTAGAAGCTCAGCATCCCGACGCGAAGCTGGTCGTCATTCTGGAGCAGCCAATCCATGAAGGCGGTGAGCTGCCCGCGGCCGCCTTTGCACTCGGTGCAGCTGGGCGGGAAGATCTGGTCGAATCGCCAGTCCCGGATGCGCGCCTCCACCGCGGCGGTCTCCTTGAGGTTCTGGATCCAGGGCCCGGAGTCGTCGTAGACGATGATCTCCGCGCTCGGGTAGCGCAGCCGGAGGGTCGCGGTGGCCACCAGCGTCCCGTAGGCCCCGGCGCTCACGCCGGCGACGACAATCGTGCGCGGGGCGGGCAGCCGATCGAGCAGGTCGAGGCCGGCCGCGAGGTTCTTCCGCCCGTGGAAATGGCGCTCGCCCCCCGCGTCGGGGACGTCGTTGTCCCCGGAGAAGACCGAGCCGTCGCAGTAGGGGAGGTAGAGCGCATTGAAGCCGCGGAATGGATTGGTCGACACCTCGGTGTGCAGCGGGCCGAGGGGCACGATCCCCTCGTCGGCGATCGGGGTTGCCTTGCAGAAGCCCGTCCAGCACGCTCCGCCGCCACCGAGGAAGACCAGCACCTTGTCGGAGCCGGTCGGCTTCAGGTGGGCGATGTAGGGCAGGCCGAAGATGCACATCGGGCCCGACGCGGAATCGAAGGTGACCGCGGTCGCGTCGCCATTCTGCTGCTCGGAGGCGATCCGCGCCTTGCCGCGATAGCGGTCGAGTCCGATGGCGACCAGCTCATCGCGCGCGGCCTGCGCGAGGTGGGGAGGCCCGACGGGCGCGCTCGGCATCGCGGCCTCCCCGCACGAGGCCAGGGTGGTTCCGAGGAGGAGCAGGAGGGGACGTCGCAGGACCCGCATCGCCGGACCGTACGGGGCCGTGGCCGCGCGGTCAAGCCGGGCGCCTGGTTGGGGGTGCTTGACGGAGAAGGGGGTCCCTCCGCTCACGGAGTCGTAGTCGTAGTCGTAGTCGTGGTCGATTCAGGGGCACTCTCGCGCGGGGGATCACCTCTCCGGCACCTGCGCGTGAGCATCTCCACGATGCGGGTCAGCAGCGCCATGGCCTGTCGCGGAGTGTCTTCCAAGGCGAGTTGCAGGACCGCAAAGGCATCCACGATCGCCTT
>SHYY01000007.1 GCA_009692555.1 Myxococcales bacterium | reverse complement strand
CCAGGGGGGTCGGTTGGCAGGAGGAATTTGTTGCGGGAGGAAGTTCGATTGCCGTCGCTGCGGACGGGACGACTACGACTACGACTACGACTACGACTACGTGACGAGCAAGAGCCAGCAAGAGGGCCCCCTCCGCTGTTAAGCACCCGGCTCAGGGGACGCTGTGGTGCCGCCTGCGGCGGATCGGTTAGGCTCAGGCGGTGCGCGCCGCGCCACCGATCCTCGCCCTGCTCCTGGCCGCCAGCGTCTTCCCGCCGCCAGCCCGTGCCGAGGGGCCCGGTCCCGACGAGGCGGAGCAGGCGCGCGCTCACTTCGAGGCGGGCAATGGCCTCTACAAGCTCGGCAAGTACCGCGAGGCGGCGCGCCACTTCGCCGCCGGCTACGACCTCGTCCACCTCCCGAAGTTCCTCCTCAACTGCGGGCAAGCGTACCGGAGGTTGAACGACCTTCCCCGGGCGCGCGAGAGCTTCCGCCGCTATCGCGACGAGGCGCCACCCGACGACCCAGACCTCCCGCAGGTGGGCGAGCTGATCGCGGAGCTCGATCGCGAGCTGGCCCAAAAACTTACCATCACCGACGTTGCGCGGCCGCCTGCCGAGGCCAAGGCGATCGTTGTCGTGGCGCCGCCGCCCGCGCCCGGGCCGAGCTTCGCGGTGCGCCACTGGTGGATCTTCCCCGTCGCTGCGGTGCTCCTCGCGGCGGCCGCGATCGGGATCGGCTTCGCGGCGCGCCCCGCGGAGGCCGACTGCGCGAGCTTCTCCTTCGGCTGCCTCGACGCGCGGCGCTGACGATGGGCGGCCGCGATCGCCTCGGCGTTCCGTTCGGGAAGTACCAGCTCCTGCGGCGCCTCGGCCGCGGCGGGATGGCCGAGGTGTGGGAGGCCGAGATCAACGGGCCGGCAGGCTTCGCGCGAACCCTGGTGGTGAAGCGAATCCTCCCGCACCTCGCCGCCGATCCCCGGTTCGTCGAGATGTTCTGCGCCGAGGCCCGCCTCTCCGCGCGCCTCAGCCACGCCAACATCGTCCAGGTGTTCGAGTTCGGCGAGGTCGACGGCGAGTACTTCCTGGCGATGGAGCTGGTGCGCGGGTGCGACCTCGCGTCGCTGCTGCAGGAGGCGCGGAGGATCGGTCCGCCGCCTCCCGGGCTGGGCGCGCTGGTGCTCCGCGAGGTGTGCCGCGCGCTCGCCTATGCCCACGCCCTCCGCGACGATCGCGGGGCGCCGCTCGGGCTCGTCCACCGCGATGTGAGCCCGTCGAACATCATGGTCTCCGTCGACGGCGCGGTGAAGCTCCTCGATTTCGGCATCGCCAAGGCGCTCGGCGATCACGATCACCGCACCCAGACCGGCGTGCTGAAGGGCAAGTGCGGCTACCTTGCGCCCGAGCAGGTCGAGAGCCGGGGCCGCGACGTCGACCCGCGCGCCGATCTGTTCGCCGCCGGCGTGGTGCTCCACGAGGCCCTCACCGGGAACCGCCTCTTCCAGCGCGCCGACCTGGGCGAGACGCTCGCCCTGGTGCGCGAGGCGCGCGTGGAGCCACCGTCGCTGGTGAACCCTGCGGCGCCACCGGAGCTCGACCGGATCTGCCTGCGGGCGCTGGCCAGGTTGCCCGCCTCCCGCTATCAGACCGCCGACGAGATGGCCGCCGATCTGGATGAGGTCATCCACCGGCTTCGCTTCGGCCCGGAGCAGCTGGCGGCGTTGCAGCGCGAGCTGTTCCCTTCCCACGCGCGGACACCGGACGAGTCCACCGCGCGGCCGGGCACCGAGCCGCGGGCGCACGGCGGCTCCCTCGCCTCGGGAGAGCTGGGATCGCTTCCGACGGCGTCGTCAGCGACGGCAAACTCGGTACCCCGCAGGGTCGGGGTGCGGCGGCGGCTCGTCCTCGCCACGAGCGCGGCGGGGCTGATCACCGTCACCGCGGCGCTGTTTGCGCTGACGCGCCCGGACCCTGTCGCGCCGCCTCCCGCTCCGCTTCCGGCCCTCGCGCCGTCGGTGTCGCCGCTGCCGCTGGACACGCAGGTGGCTGTGCGCGTGGTGTCGCAGCCGCCCGCCGCGGAGGTCACCGTCCTCGGGGAGTCGACCCCGCGCGGGCGCACCCCGCTCACGCTGCACCTCCTCCGGGGCGAGGGCGCGACGCAGCTCACCGTCGCTGCGCGGGGCTACCTTCCCCTTCCCGTCAGGGTGCGCCACCACGAGGACGCGACGGTGCGCCTGGTCCTCGAGCGCGCGATCCCCCGCTCGCCACGATCTCCGACCGCCCCTCCCGCACCCGCCGACGAGCCCGATCCGCCGCCCGCTCCACCGACGGGCCACAACATCCGCGGTGGCGAGGTGGTCGACCCCTTCGCCAGGTAAGGACCCGCGCAGCAATAACCTGTCCTTCTCTGGGTGTCGAGGCGCCCGTCCGGCGAGGCGCGAGGAGGAAGAATACTCTCTGTATTTGACCGACGAGCAACGACGCTGGGCGGGATGGATCGGCGCCCCGAATTGACAGGTTATTGCTGCGCGGGTCCTAGCCCTACGGGTGATGGAGGATCGTGCCGCCGGCGCCGACGATCCAGACGTCGTTCGGCCCGCTCCCGAAGACATCGTAAAGCAGGCTGACCGTACCGCTTGGCTGCGCGCTCCAGGCTCCGCCCCCGGCGCCGTGGAGGATCGTTCCGCCCGCACCGACGGCGTAGACATCGTTCCCCGCGCTGCCCCACACCGACTGGAGCTGCGCGTTGCTGCCGCTCTGCTGCGCGCTCCACACGCCGCCGCCGGGAGCGCGCAGGATCACCCCGCTGTCACCGACGACGAACACGTCCACCGCAGGCACGCCCCACACGCCGTGCAGATCGGCCACCGTTCCGCTCGCCTGCTGCGGCCAGTTGCCGCCGCCGTTCGAGTGCAGGATCAGTCCGCCCACACCGACGGCGAAGACGCTGGTGCCGTTCGGACCGCCCCACAGCTCATGGACGTTGGCGTTGCTCTGCACGGTCCACGTCGGCGCCATCCCGCCGCTCGAGTGCAGGAGGATGTTCCCGGCCAGGTAGACATCGTTCGGCGCGCTCCCCCACACGCCGCGAAGGTTGTTCTGCACGCCGCTCTTGAGGGGGCTCCACGCGCCTCCCTTGCGGCGCACGATGGTGCCGTTGTCACCGACGGCGTAAACATCGTCGGGACCGCTTCCCCACACCGCGTTGAGCGGGCTCTGCGTGCCGCTCGCCTCGGCGGTCCACCCCTTGATCGGAGTGAAGTGAAGAATGGTCCCCGCCTGGCCCACCGCGTAGGCGTCGCTCGCCGAGCTGGCCCACACCCCGCGCAGGCCAGCCTGGGTTCCACTCGCCACCGCGCGCCACACCGGCGGCGCGAGATCGGCCAGCTTGAGATCCTGGAGCGGCGCGGCGAGATCCTGCGCCGCGAGATCGGACGCCGCGAGATCGGTCGCGCCGTCCACGGTGGCGGCATCTCCTGGTGCGGCGTCGGCCAGCGTGCCGTCGAGGCTCTCCAGGTCCGCCCCCCCCTCCGTTCCACGATCGAACGGCGCGGCGTCGACGCCTCCGTCGAGGTCCGGCGGCGTACGCAGGAAAAGCCGGAGGGAGACCTGGCGGTGGGGCGAGAGGTCCACCGTACCGCGCGCCGCGAGCAGACCGCTCGCCCCATCGCGCCCCGAGAGGATCACCGTCGCTCTGCGGGCATCGTCGGGGGCGAGCACCAGCAGGCTGCCCGGGAGGCGCGGCGCGCGGCCGCCTTCGCCGAGGGATCGGGTGACGCGCGCCCGGTCGATCTCCACCGTCGCCTCGAGCGAGGCGACGACGAGCCCGGGCGCCTCGATCGTCACTTGCAGGCTGGTGGGCCCACCGCACCCGGTGATCGCCGCCAGCGACGCACACAGGCCGGCTACGACCGGTCTCACGACGCCCACAGGTAGACCAGGCCGATCGCCGCGCACAGCGCGACCACCGCAGCGACCGCGATGACCAGCCCCTCGCCGCGCTTGCCGGAAGACGGCGCGGCGGTCTGCGCCGTGCGCCTTCCCCCCTCGCTCGGCGTCGGCACCTGCTCGAGCTTGCGGAGGTACACCTCCGCCGGGTCGGCGAAGCGCAGGCGCACCTTCCCGACCGCCAGGACGTCACCGTCGCGCAGGCCGCGCTCGGCGGCGGTGAACTGATCGTTCACATACAGACCGCAGGTCGATCCGAGATCGGCCACCGTGACCCCGCGATGGTCGCGCCGCACCCGCACGTGCTCCCGCGCCACCGACGGGTGAGCCAGGACGAGGTCCGCCCCGGGAGCGCCGCCGACGATGTAGCGGCGTCCGATCTCGGCGATCGCCAGCGCGGCCGGGAGCGGCACATCCGACCCCGGTTCGACCGCCAGCGTCGGGTGCTCGTCCCCCGGGCCGAGGACCCCCATCACCTCGGCCACCATCCGCCGCGCGATCGAGATCGAGCTCTCCCCGGCCGGCTCGTCGCCCTCGTCGAGCGCCGCCACCTCGAGCGCGAACTCGCCGATCGACAGCTTGTCGCCCTGCTGGAGCGGGCGCGGCTGGCCGGGATCGAGGCGTACTCCGTTGAGGAAGGTGCCATTCGTCGAGCGATCGTCGACGATCTGGTAGCCCTCCCCGCGCCGATCGATCCGGGCATGGACCAGCGAGACCGCGGCGTGCGGCAGCAGCACATCGACTCCGCCCCGCCGACCGAGGAGGATCTGCGCGCGATCCCCGTCGAAGTCGTAGCGGAACACCCGGGCCTGGGGATCGCCCTCCGCCGACACCAGCAGCCTGAGCGACATCCCTGGATGATCACGGAGGGGCGAGGCGCGAGGCAAGCCTCAAACAGGGCCCTGTCAAACGGCGCGCGTCACCGCACCCGGCGATCGCGCCTCCCCGTCCGCCTGCGGGGCGATCTTCCCATCGGCGATGTGCACCACCCGCCGGGCGTGGTGCATCACCCGCGGGTCGTGGGTCGAGAACACGAAGGTCACGCCCTTCTCCTGATTGAGCTTGAGCATCAGCTCGATGATCTGCTCCGAGGTCGCCGAGTCGAGGTTCGCCGTCGGCTCGTCGGCCAGCACCAGCTCGGGGCGGGTGATCAGCGCGCGCGCGATCGCCACCCGCTGCCGCTGCCCGCCCGACAGCTCGTCCGGCTTGTGCTTCAGGAACGGCGTCAGCCCCACGTCGCCCGCCAGCTCCTCCACCCGCCGCCGCAGCGACGAGGCGGGCTCGCGCTCGCCCTTCCGCATCAGGCAGGGAAACTCGATGTTCTCGATCACGTCGAGCACCGGGATCAGGTTGAACAACTGGAAGATGAAGCCGATCTTCCGGTTCCGCACCTCCGCCAGCTTGTCGAAGTCGCGCTCGCCGACCGGAACCCCGTCGAGGAGATAGCTGCCCGCGGTCGGTTGATCGAGGCAGCCGATGATGTTGAGGAGCGTCGACTTGCCCGATCCCGAGGGCCCCATCACGACGGTGAATTCGCCCTTCTGGATCACCAGATCGACGCCGCGGAGCGCCGTGACGGTGGTCCGCCCGAGGCGGTAGTCCTTGGTGATCCCTCGCAGCTCGACGAGATTCATCTCGGCTCCTTTGAAATCGGCGAATCGGCTTCGTCGCGTGGGCGCCGGCGGGCTCTGCCTTCCGGTGCCCTTCGCGGGGGGTCGAAGGGACCCTCTCAGGGTCCCTTCTTCAATAGAACGCCCGCGCCTCGAACAGCACGCGCGCATCGAACGGCAAGAGCGCGTACTCCGAGTAGGACTCCTCGCCCACCTTGACCTGGCCGACCGGGATCCCGCGCACCGGCACGAAGCCGGTCAGCGAGAGCGTCAGCCACTCGCGAACATTCCAGCTCACCGACGGGGAGAGCAGTCCGGACAGGTCCTGCAGGCCGGCGATCATCACCATCCCGACCGCCCAGTCGTCGCGGATCTTCGGCTTCGTGTAGCTGATGATGAGGTAGTGTCGGCGGAGCGGATCGAAGCTGAACTTGGCCGGCGCCGCCCCGCCCGAGGCCCCGCCACCCGCACCCGGCACGATGAGGCCCTGATCGAGCAGCGCCTTGGCGGCCAGGAGCCCGCGGATCGCGTCCTCGAATTCGCCGTCGGAGAACCCGTCGGCCTGGTAGTAGTACTCGATCGACAGCGAGCTCTCGTCCTTGAACATCGTCCGCCCACCGACGAGGAGGCGCGGGTAGATCGCGCTGTCGTCGAGCTTGCTCGCCGAGGCCGCGTCGCGCGTCGGGATCGCGCAGTCCGGGCTGCCCGGCCCCTGCCCCGCCGCCACGCACGCGTGATTCGGATAGCTGCGCGCCGAGCCGGTCTGGAACAGCGCGTCGACGTGCAGCTCGTAGTCCGTGAAGAAGTAGCGCGAGAAGCTCGCCCCGAAGCGCGACTTGTTCTCGAAGCCGTCGCGGAAGCGATTGGAGAAGTAGTAGATCAGGTTGATATCGGCGTCGTAGACCAGCGCATAGAGGCGCGCCGCGACGAGGTAGTGGAACTGATCATCCGGCGGCTTCTGCCCGTCGACGGGATAATCGGAATACTTGAACATCGCATAGGGCAGCCCGCTCTTCTCGTAGAGTACCTGCGGCACGAACAGCGCGCTCACGGTGAGCTTCTCGAACGGCAGCTCCACCCGCGCCAGGAAGGCGCCCGCGCGCTGGAAACTCGGATCGGTCGGGTCCTTCGGCGGATTGACGAGATCGGTCGGATTGAAGGCGAACCCCGAGCCCCAGACGATCCGCTTCTTGCCTGCCGCCAGGTTCAGCCACGACGCCGGCGACCAGCTCAGGTAGAGCTCGCTTGGCGCCACCAGCGGGTGCAGCGACGAGACATCGTGCTCGCCGACCCGCTCGCGCCCACCCGCGCCATCGTCGCGATAGTAGAGCCAGCCGCCCTGCAGGAGCAGCGAGAGATCGCCGTACGCGAAGGCGCTCTTGCCGAGCCGGACCTTGAGCTGGACGTTGGCCTCGAGCAGGTCCTGCAGCGACGGGACATCGCGGGTTGGCACCGGCCCCGAGGTGCTCACCCAGGTGCCGGTGAGCCGATTGGAGAGGTAGCCGTTCACCTCCGCCGTCGGCGATTTCGGGACCTCGGTCACCGCCTCTGCCGGGCCCGCCTTGTCGAGGTCGTCGAGCGACTCTTGGCCGGCGCATTCGGCGGCCACCAGCAGGATCGCGAGCATGGGTAGGGGGCGCATCGCTGCAGCTCTACCGCCCGAGATCGTCGACCACGAACCTCTGCGCCGGCACCTCGACGTTGAGCTTCATGTCGAGCCAGGTCATCTCGCTCCAGCGCTTCTGCGCCAGCTCGTTCTTCATCTCCAGGTGAGCCGGGCGCCGGAGCCCGCGGAAGTCCTTCACGTCGGTGAATTTCATGCTGCGGATCATCTTCCCCGACGCGGCGTAGTACTCCGCCTTCTCCGGCATCAGGTCGCCCTTGCGGAACCAGAGCTTCACCTTGTCGTAGGCGGCGTCCTTGCTCTTGGCCGACAGATCGAGGAGGTAGCTCTTCGGATCGCCGCTGTCGCCCAGCACCGGCGTGTAGTCGGCCACGTAGTTCACGCGCAGCGCGTCGGCGTTGTTGAAGTCGCCTCCCTGGAAGCTGTCGCGCGAGGCGATCCGGACCGCGCGCTTCAGGCTCGGCATGTAGACCCACATGTTCTCGCCGACGCGCAGCATCTCCTGCCCCTTCGCCGACGCGGGCTCGAAGAACCACAGGCGGATCTTGTCGTCGTGGCCCTTCATGACGCGGAACTTGTAGGTGCGCGTCGTGTCGTCCTGCCGGTGCGCGATCATCACCACGAGCGCATCGAAGGTCTTCGGGCTCATCGTGTCGTCGTATTTCTTCAGGATCTCGGCCGCGGTCGGCTCCGCCGCAGCGACGGGGGCGGCCTGCCCGAGCAGCGCCGCGACCCCCAGGATGATCGATCTTCGCATCGCATTCTCCATCAGGTTGTTCATCAGATCGCCCGCAGCGCATCGACCGGGCGCATGCGCGACGCCTTCCACGCCGGGTAGAGCGCAGCGACCAGCGTCCCGAGCACCGCCAGCCCGACCGCCCCGGCCACGAACGACGGCTCCACCGATGGGAAGTAGTGATTCGGATCGCCCCCCGGCGGGCGCATCGTCAGCCCGGTCTTCCCCATCCACGCCACCACGCCCCAGCCGATCGCCGCCCCGAGAGTTGCGCCGACCAGGCCGAGGGTCAGCGCCTCGATAAGGAACAGCGACACAACCTGGCGCTGCCGCGTCCCGATCGCCAGCATCGTCCCGATCTCCCGCACCCGCTCGTAGACGTTCATCAGCATGGTGTTGACGATCCCGCTGACCACCAGCAGGAAGAGGATCACCGCCACCGACACCAGCACGATCCGCAGCCGGATCAGCAGGTCGCGCACCATCGGCGAGAGCTGGCGCCACCCGTGGACCTCGTAGTCCTCGCCCATCGCCGCGCGCACCCGCTCCGCCACCTCGTCGGCGCGCTCGAGATCCTCGACCTGAATGACATATTCCGTCACTCGCCCGTTCATCCTGAGGAGCTCCTGCGCGAACGGCAGACCGACGGTGGCCATGCGCTTGCTCTCGATGATGAAGCGGGACGGGAGGAAGCCGCGAACCGTCACGTCGAGCGCGTTCGAGGCGCCGCCCTGGCTCGCCGAGAGCATGGTCAGCGTGGCACCCGGCTTCGCCTCCATCGCCTCCACCAGCTGCGCCCCGAGGAGCGCGCCGTTCTCCGATTTCTCGTCGAGCGGCGACGATCCGGCCGCCACCGATTCGCGCCGCTTCGGGCACACCGCGTACTCGGTCCTCGGATCGATCGCCGTCGCCATGAACACGCTCGAGACGCTGCCGTTGCCGATCATCCCCTCGAAGGCGATTCGGCGGGTCACGGCGGTCACGCCCGGGATGGCGGAGAGCTTGGCGACGATCGCCGGGTCGTCCGGCATGTCGAGCTTGAGCTGATCCTTCTCGGCGTCGAGGTAGCCCTTCCGGTGCACCTGGATCGCGCCGACCTTGGCCAGCACCGCGTCCTCCACCACGTTCTTCAGGAAGCCGTTGGTGAACCCCTGGACGAACACCACCACGCCGACACCGACGAGGATCGCCACCGCGGAGATGGCGCTCCGCCACTTGTTGCGGACCACGTTGCGGAGCGCGACTTTGAGAAGGGTCATCGGGCGCTCCTCACGCGACGCTGCCGAGCGCCTCGACCGGGCGCAGCCGGCTGGCGAAGAAGGAGGGGAGGAGCGCGGCGACGGCCGCTCCGACGATCGAGACGACGAACGTTCGCGCGACGAACGGCGCGGTGATGAACGGGTGGATCACGATGTCGGTGGTCGACCCGACGGCGCGCATCACGATCCCCTCCCCGGCATAGTGGTGGATGATCCCGTAGCCGGCGGCGAGCCCGAGCGCCCCACCGACGAGGCCGAGCAGCGACGCCTCGAGCAGGAAGAGCGCCAGGATCTGCCGGCGACGCACGCCGACCGCCATCATCGTCCCGATCTCCCGCGTGCGCTCGCGCACGCTCATCAACATCGTGTTCAGGATCCCGAGGAGCGCCATGAAGAGGAAAATGTTGGAGATCAGGTTGAGCACCAGATTCTGGTTCTTCACGATCTCGTCGACGTATCCGGCGACGTCGTGCCACGAGGAGACCTCGTACTCCGGGCCCACCACCGGCCGGAGCGCGGCCACCACTTCGTCGATCCGGTCGAGGGGGTCGACGGCGATCGCCACCTCGGTGGCGCGTCCGGGCATCCGGAGCAGCTCCTGGGCGAGCGGCAGCGGGATGAAGCCGACCTTCTTGTCCGCGGCGAACAGCCCCGGCTCGGGGAAGGAGCCGATCACCTTCATGTCGACCGCGTTCAGCACGCCGTCGCGATCGTTGGTCAGGATCGCCACGCCATCGCCGACCTTCACCCCGAGGCGCGAGAGGAGCGGCGTCGTGAAATCACCACCGGTGGGATCGGCGGGATCGAGCGGGCGCCCCACTTTCACGCGCTCGTAGCGCTGCGGGCACACCTTGGATTCGGCGACCGGATCGAGCGCCGTGAAGAGCGAGAACACCGTCTGATCGCCGTGGTTGACCATCCCGCCGAAGGGGATGCGCGCCGCCACCGCTGTCACATGGGGCACCGCGCGGATCTTCCCGAGGAACGCCTCGTCGGCTGGCAGGTCGAGGTCGAGCGGCGCGCCCTGCATCGCCTTCAGGAAGCCCTTGCGATGGACCTGGACCGCGCCGGTCTGCCCGTAGACCACGCCCTCGCGGATCGTCGCCTGGAGGCCGTTCAGGAGCCCGCGTACGCCCACCATCACCGTCAGCGCGAGGAACACCGCCGAGAGGGTGATCAGCGAGCGCCGCCGGTTGCGCGTGACGTTGCGGAGCGCGATCCGGATCAGGGCGAACATGGGACTGCCTGGCTCCGAAGTGAACGTTCGTCGGGGACGCTACCGTCGCGGGCGAGTGATCGGGACCATCCGCGGCTTGTTCTGGGAGCGGGGCGGCGGCGGGTCGTCGTGCTCCCCGTTCTCGGTCGGCGGCGGCGCCACCTTCCGCGGATCGGCGACCAGCGCGCCCATCTCGCGCGCCTCGCGCGCCGCGGCGAGCAGGAGGTGTTTTTGCAGGATCGGCGTGCCCGCGTCGGCGGCGAGGAAAGCCGCGCGGACGATCGCGTTGCGGATCGAGCCGCCCGAGAGCTCGAAGCGGTGCCCGATCTCGACCAGATCGAGATCGTCGCCGAGCCGCGCCTTCTCCGGGAACATCTTCGTCCACAGCGCGGCGCGCGCCTCCGCATCGGGCCGCTCGAAGCGCATCTTGAAGGTGATCCGCCGCTTGAAGGCCGGATCGATCGTGTCCTCGAAATTGGTGGTAAGCACGGTGACCCCGGAGAACTGCTCCATCCGCTGCAGGAGGTAGGAGACCTCCAGGTTGGCGTAGCGGTCGATCGACGACTTCACCTCGGTGCGCTTGGCGAACAGCGAGTCCGCCTCGTCGAAGAGGATCACCGCGTGCGAGCGCTGCGCCTCGTCGAACACCTTGGCGAGGTTCTTCTCGGTCTCGCCGATCCACTTCGACACGATCCGCGAGAGATCGACCCGGAACAGCTCCATCTCGAGCTCGCGGGCGACGATCGACGCGCACATCGTCTTGCCGGTGCCGGGCGGCCCGGCGAACAGCGCCGAGAGCCCCGGGGAGATCGAGTGGCGCGCCGCGAAGCCCTGCCGCTCGTAGACGTCGGCGCTGTGGCGCACGTAGGAGAGCAGCTCCTTCAGCGACTCGTAGACGTCGACCGGGATGACCAGGTCCTCCCACTTGTGCGCCTTGGTCACCCGCACCGCCAGCGACGCCAGCTCGTGCTGGAGCTGCTGCCGGCTGGCGGCGACGATCTCGTCGCGCCCCAGCACTGGCGCGCCGCCCGGGTTGCGCAGCGTGGCGAGCGCGGTCGCCCCGCGGGTGGCGGCCAGGATCCGCGCCGGATCGAGCGCGAACTTGCGCCCGAGCTCGTCGACGTCGATCCCCGGAGCGAGCGTGGCGCCCCCGGCCGAGATCGCCGACTGCCACAGACGGCCGCGCTGCGAGGGCCCCGGGAACTCGAGCGCGACGTGCGCCACCGAGCCCTTCAGCCGGTCGAGCTGCGTGTAGCGCTCGCGCGCGCCGAGGAAGACCACCCCCGCGTCCTGCTCGAGGAAGCGCACGAACGAGGGCGGCAGCGGCCGGCGGCTGGTGGCGACCGGCTGCGCATCCTCCCCGTCGATGGAGGGCGGCGCCGGCACTCCGAGGAGACCGTCGTCGACCAGCGCCTCCCATCCGTCGAAGTAGGGGATCGCCCGCGCCAGCGCCTGCTCGCGCGCGACATCGGCGAGGTGATGGGCGAGCTGCCTTCTCTCCCAGGCCCGCACGTCGACGAACAGGATCGCCCGTCCCAGCTCCGACGAGAGCGCCTCGGCAAGGAACTTCTTGCCCACCCCGTCGACGCCGTGGAGCGCCACCTGGAGCCGCTCGCCGCGCAGCAGCGAGAAGCGCACGCGACCGAGCAGATCCTCGCGCTCCGCCGCCGGCAGGAGCGCGTCGGAGAGGCGCGCCTTCGGCTGATCGCACAGCGTCATACCGAGCGGCAGCTCGTCGACGCCGAGGCAGTAGCGGAGCACGCGCCGGGTCACCTTGGCGCGGAGGTGGATCATCGGCGCCTCGTCGACCCCCTCCGCCTCGTCGACCAGCACCAGCCCGCGGTGCCGGAGCTTCCCCGACGGGAGGAACAGCTCGAACAGATCCGGCAGCGCGGCGCGCTCGAGCTCGAGCAGATCGGCGATCGTCCCGAGCTCGAGCCAGGGCCGGCCCCCCTCGCGCTGCTGCGCGCGGATCAGGGTGCGAAACAGCGGCTCGACCTCGGCGGCGAGCAGGCAGAGCAGCGTCCGGTACTCGAGGTCGGAGAGGGCGAACGCCTCGCAAAGCTTCGTGAGCGGCCCGTCCGCGAGGCGCTCCGCCTCGGCCTCTCCGTCGGGCGTGTCGCCCTCCTCGCCGAGCAGCCGCTGGGCGCGCTGCCTGATCGCGTCGGTGAGGGCGAGCAGCGGCTCGCGCGTGCGAGGGTCACTCTCCATGGTCGCGCGGGGACTCTATCACAGGGGACGGAGCGTACCGCCCCGGCGCCAGGATGCCCCGCGGGTCGAGGAGGGCTTTGATGCGACGCAGCAATTCCGCGGTGTCGTCGCTGCCGGCGGGCAGCGCGGCCATCGACTGCACGCCCAGCCGGAAGGGGAGGTAGCCGCCGCCGATCAGGCGCGCGAGCAGCGCGTCGTGGCAGGCCATCGCCCGCGCATCGTCGCCTTCGGCCGCACGGTCCCAGACGATCGCCGCGCACACCAGGGCCAGGCGCTCGCTGGCGAACACGACCGCAATCTGCGGCTCGAAGCCCGCCCCACCGATCGCCTCCTCGCACAGCGCCAGCACCGAATCGACCTCGCCGCCAACAAACGGCACGGCGGGCGTACACCACAAGTAGCCACAACCATCCCGCTCGGGATCGATCGCCCCCTCCGTCTCCCTCTCCCGCGTGCGGGAGAGGGTCGGGGTGAGGGTCCCACGCGCCGTCGCCGTTTCCGTTTCCGTTTCCGTCGCCCTCGGCTCCCGCCGAGACAACTCCGCTGACGCGGTAAAGGAAGTTAGCGTCGCCGTCGCCGGTTCCGTCGCCGTCGCCCCCTGGCGCTTCCGCCAGTACATCCCCGCCACGCTGCGCTCGTGCGGCACCCCGAGCCCCGGCCCCCTCGCGTCGAGATCCTCCCACGCCACTCCCGGCGCCCGGTCATCCCAGGCCAGAACATCCACGCGCGAAAGGAGCACCTCCTCGACGCGCGCCCGGTCCGCGAGCCCCTGGGCACGGCTGGCGGCGTACAGCCCGATCGTCCCGTTCCAGCGTCCGAACCCGGTCTCCGCCCGCGTCCGTTCGAGCAGCGCCTCGGGGAGCGGCGTCACTCCCCCCGCCGCCTCCCACGGGTAGCCTCCGCAAAGCGACAGCGCCTTGTAGTCGTTCCACAGCGCAAACGTGCCGCGGATCGTTCCCTCCATCCGCAATTGCTGCAATGCATCCACGAGCGCGGGCAGCTTCTCCCCGTCGGTGATCGCCAGAAAGGCCAGCTCGAAGTGGCCCGGCCGCGGCGTGAGCCAGACCGTCATCGCCGTGACCACGCCGAGGTTCGATTGCGAGAACAACCCGTCCAGCGACGGCCCGACGCCCCAGCGCGCCACCCGGGCCGCGCGCGCCCCGTCGAAGCGCGCGAACCCGGTGTGCACCAGCTCCCCCGTCGGCAGCACCACCTCCAGGCCGCACACATGGGCGAAGCGATCGCCCTGCGGCCCGGTGGCGTCGCCGCGCTCGACGGCGTTGCCGATCACGCTCGCCTCGGGGCCGCTCCCCGGCACGCTCAGGAACAGCCGCGCCGTCCGCGCCTGCAGGAACGCGAACAGCTTCCCGAAGGTGACCCCCGGCTCGACGGTGACATGGCCGAGCCGCTCATCGAAGTCGCGGATCCCGTCGAGGCGCGCCAGGTCGAGGATCGCGCAGCCGCCTTCGGGCGGGACGCGCGAGCCGTAGCCCCAGTTGCGCCCTCCGCTCACCGGATAGACCGGCGTGCCGTGGCGCTGCGCGATCCGGAGGCACTGCTGCACCTCCTCGCGGCGCGCCGGCCGGAGGATGGCGATGACCTTCTGGGTGGTGGGAAAGGTCGCGGTGGCGGCGCGCCCGAGGACGTCACCGTCGGTGAGCACATTCTCGGTGCCGAGCGCCCGGCGCCACGCCGCGAGCGCCGCGTGGACTGCCTTGGCGGAAGCGGCCACGCGGCGGGGCCCGGTCAGATCACTTGCCGGGGGTCCACTTCGAGCCATCGACGAAGTGGATCATCGTGATATCGATCGTGCACTTCGCGGTGTGCTCCGGCAGCGTCGGGTCGGCATTCTCGTAGCTCCTGCCCTTCTGGATCGGCTCGATCTTCCCCTTGATGTTGTTCTGCCAGGAGAAGGGCGCCGCCGAGAGCTCCTTGCCGTCCGCGTCGAGGTAGTGGAACTTCATGTCGACCTGCTTGAGCGGCTTGTCGGTGTTGATCTTCACCTTGTAGACCAGCACCTCGCGGTCGGCGTCGACCTTGACGAAGCTCGCCTCCACCGGCGCCCCGCCCGCCTCAGCGACGGTGCTCACGGCCATGAACGCGCTGAACCAAAAGTTCTTGCTCATGGTGCGAACCCTACCACGAGCGCCCGGCTCAGTCGCGCTGGAAGACGATCGGGAACGCGCTCTGCGCGAGGTGGCCGTCGCCATTGGTGGGGAAGTGCCCGGCGAGGGCGGCCGGGAGGCGCGACGGGATCAGCGTGCAGGCGCCGTCGAAGAGCCGTGCGATCAGCGTCTTGCGCGGCTGCTGGCTGTGGTTTTCGAGGCTGCCGTGGAAGGTGAGGCAGTGATGCAGGCTGATGTCGCCGGCGCGCAGCTCGAGCGATCGGGTGGCGGCGCGGGCCCGCTCCGCCCACGGGGCGGTGAGCAGGCCGAGCGTGTCGGTGACACTCCCGGCGTTGAGGATGCGCGTCTCGCCGATGTGGCCCCAGCGGTGGCTGCCGTCGAGCACGTTCATGCAGCCGCTGTCGACGGTGTCGTCGGTGAGCGCGAGGCGCACCGACACGGTCGCGGCGGGTTCGAGAAAGCCGGTGTAGGTATGATCCTGGTGCCACTCGACGCGCCCGCCGTTGTGCGGCGGCTTGAGGAGCACGGTGTCCTGCAGCAGCTGCACGCGCCGGCAGCCGAGCGCGCGGGCGACGAAGCGCGCGATCTCGGGGTAGTGGACGTGGCGCGCGATCGCCGCGTGGGCGCGCGATGCGGCGATCACCTCGAGCACCGGCGAGTTCGGCGCCGGGACTGCGTACAGCGACGGGGGAAGCACCTCGTCGAAGGCGGCGGTGAGCTCGGCGATCCCCTCGGCCGAAACCACGCCCTGCACGACGGCCCAGCCGTGCGCGGCGAAGAAGGCTCCGAAGTCGTCGTCGTCGTCCATGAGCGACAGCAGGCACCGCCTGCGCGCTCGCTGTCAAACGCCGTGTTACCGTCCGGGGATGCGAGCGGCCGTCATCGCGCTGGCCTGCGTCCTGGGCTGCCACCGGGAGACGCCCCTCGATGCCGGAGCCCCCGTCGATGCCGCCGCGCCGGACGACCTGGCCCAGCCACCGCCGTGCGACGAACCGAACCCCTGCGGCGATTGTGAACCCGGCTGCAAGGTCTTCGGCCTGGGCCCGGCGCGTGGCAAGCCGTTCCCGCTGGAGGCGGACCAGGGCCCGCGCGCATACAACGAGGGGGCGGTGCGCAATCTGGCCGGTGACCTGCAGATTCCCCCCAACGCCTGCTACTCGTACGAGATTGCCTTCATCGCCAACGCCGACGACTGGGGGCGTGGCACCGTCAGCAAGTTCAACTACCGGTCCCAGCGGGAGCTGGCGCGCTACTTCACGGTCACCTGCGGCTCGTTGCCGTCGGGAAGCACCCAGCCGTGCGATGGCCAGAGCGGCTGCTGTGCCATCGACGACCAGCCCCGCTTCCTCGCACGCGGGCTGAAGCAGCCGGAGCCACCGCGCCAGCCCGTTCAGCTCGCCGGCACCTCGCCCTCGCGCACCAGCATCGATTTCAATGGAATGGCGTGGGTCGCCAATCGCGCCCCCGGCAGCCAGGCGTCGGTCACGAAGTTCGCGAGCCACCCCTTCGCCTGCGTGGATCGCAACGCCGACAAGAAGCTCGACACCTCCTCCGACGTCGACGGGGATGGGCTCATCGCCACCGACTGCAACGGCGACGGCCAGCCCGATGACATCGCGTCGGTGAAGGCCAAGCCGTGCAAAAACGGCAAGGCCCAGGAGTTCTTCGGCCTCGACGACGAGTGCGTGATCCTGACCGTGAACGTCGGCGATCCGAAGGGCGAGCCGCGCGGCCTCGCCCTCGGCCCCGGCCCCGTGGACTTCGGCCCCTCCGATCCCTGGCTCGCCCAGCCCGGGAACGGAAAGTTGCTCCGCATCGACGGCGCGACCGGCAGGCTGAAATCCGAGGAGAAGCTCGCCGACGGTTGCCACCCGCACGAAGTGGTGGTTGACAGGTCGGACGTCCTCTGGGCAGCCACCGACGGTGGCGGGCCCCTGTGCTTCTTCGATATCAGGAAGAGCGCCGGTGGCCAGGCGCGCGCGCCCAAGGGCGGCTCGGTGAAGCCGGGCTCGATCGCCCTCGACCGCGATCAGAACGTGTGGATCGCGGGGATGGCTGGGATCGATGGGCCGACTGCCTGGCGCTACACCCCCGATCGGTCGAAAGGATCGAGGTCGGCAACGGGTGGTGGACGCAGATCACGCAGGCCGGAAAGAACGCGGGCGCAGCGGGTTCCGCACGGGGCATCGCGCTGGATTCGCGCGGCCCAGCGACCTGGTTCGCCTGGCTGGTCACCTCGGATGGCTGGCTCGTCCGGCTCCCGGGCTCGGATCTCCCGCTCGCGATGATGGACCAGACCCAGGGCGGCACGGCGCTCCCCGCGATCCATTTTCCCGGCTTCTCGCCCGTCGCTGTAGGCGTGGGCCGGAGCCTGGGCGCCGACGTCCTGACCGTCAGCGCGGCACCCTCGGCGATCATCAAGACCAAGGTGGATGGGATGGGCAACATGACGCCGCCCGATCTGATCTCGCCCCCGAAGGGCGCAGACCGGTGTCCGGCCGGCTCCCGCTGCCTGCTCAAGGATTCGCCGAAGAGCGAGCCCGGCAGCGCCGGCTTCTCCGATTTCCGGGATCTTTTCCCCAAGTCCTGCCTGCGACGCGCTTCGTACGACTACCTCCTCGACGGCTGTCCCGGCGTCACCAGGTGGTACGCGGTGCGCCTGGAGGGCGATGTGCCGGCGAATTCTTCGCTTGCCGTCAGTGCGCGCAGTGGGCGCCCGCCCGCGCCAAACCCGGAGTGGGGACCCTGGACGCCCGATTCCGTGGGCAGCCCGCTCGACCTCCAGGGCGCGGCACAGCTCCACCCGAACGATCAGCCGGCGCTGCATCTCCAGGTCAGAGTCCGTCTCGACGCGTCGGCCGACGAGGTCACCCCGACGCTGAAGGCCTTCGACGTCGCCTACCGCTGCCCGGCGGCGATTGACCTGCCCCTGCGATGACTCTGCCAGATTGCGATCGACGACGATGCCAAAGACGCTGCTGCTGATCTCGCCGCCGGTGCTGTTCGGGCAGCGCTGGTGGGCCAACCGGATCGCCAACAAGCCGCACCTCGCCAGCCTCGCCGGCCACGTCCGCGACCTCGCCCGGGTCCACACGCTGGAGCTCGATCTCGTCGCTGGCGAGGCGCTCGGCGGACTGCTCGCGGCGGTCGACGAAGCGGTCGCCGCGCTCGGCGGCGCCAAGGAGATCGGGCTGGTCGGCATCTCGTGCTGGACCAGCCTGCACTACCTCGGCGCGATCGCGGTGGCGCGGCGCGTGCGCGAGCTTCTCGGCGACGTCCCGATCGTCGTCGGCGGGCATCACGCCACGGCGATGCCGGGCGACTTCGATCACGCCACCTGCGACTGGCTGGTCCGCAACGACGGCGAGGCCCCCCTGCGCCGCCTGTGCAGTGAGTGGCCGGCGCGGCCCGCGGCGATGCAGATCATCGAGGGGGGCGTGTTCGATCAGTCGAACCCCGACGGCATCGACTGGGCGAACTACGGCCGCAAGGGTGAGCGGGCGGGCGCACTGTGGGTCGGCACCAGCCGCGGGTGCGCCTTCCAGTGCCACTTCTGCGTCGAGCCGGAGCGCGGCGCCAGCTACTCGCGCTACTCGGTGGAGGCGCAGCTCGACATCCTCGAACGTCTGGTGGCGACCCACGCGCCGCGCGTGATCGCCTTCTCCGATCCGCTGTTCGGCGCGAACCGTCGCTGGCTCGAGGGTTTCCTCGACGGCGTGGAGCGCCGCGCGCTGCCGCTGCTGTTCTGGTGCGAGACGCGCGCCGACATCATGTCCCGGGAGATCCTGGAGCGCTTCAAGCGGTGTCACTTCATGGTCGACTTCGGCCTCGACACGGCGAGCGAGACGATGGCGGCGCGCATGCAGAAGGCCGCCCAGCCGCGCACCTACCTGGAGCGAGCGCGCGAGACATTCGAGCAGGCCAACGCGATCGGCCTCCACCATGGCATCTACATCGTCTTCAACTTCCCCGGCGAGGCCCCCGAGACGGTGCGCGAGACGCAGGCGTGGCTGGAGAGCCTCGCTGCCGCGCCCGGTCCGATGGCCGGGTGGCTCTCGTGTCAGACGTTCTTCATGCTGCCGGGGACGCCGGCCTGGACGCGGATGGCAACCAACGCGCAGCTCTACGGGACGGAGGTGGCCCACCCCGACTGGTGGCGGCGCGAGGGCGACCACTACGCGCTGGCGACGGCGGTGCTCCCGAGCGCGGCGTGGCGTGGGCGCGAGCACGAGCTCGGGGCCTTCCAGTCGTGGAACCAGGCGATCAACGCGCTGTGGTCGTCGCGCTACACGCCCGAGGTGATGGCGTTTCGCACGCGTTTCTACGTCGGTTGAAGCGTGCTAAGAGTGCCTCGTGAACTCCCTCGAAAATCTCTCCCGCTGCGTGGCCGCGGCGCGCGCCCGCGAAAACGGAAGGCCCGATCGACTGCTCGATGATCCGCTGGCCAGCGTGCTCGCGGGCGACGGTGGCGCGACGCTCCTGGGCGAGCTGGACGCCCTCCATCCGGCCGGCCTCGAAGCGATCGCCCTGGTCAACCCGCTGGCGATCCGCGCCCGCTTCTTCGACGACTTCGCCACCGCGGCGCTCGCCGATTTCCCGCCTTTGCGCCAGGTGGTGCTGCTCGCTCCGGGGATGGACACGCGGGCCTTTCGCGTCGCCTGGCCCGAAGGTACGCGGCTCTTCGAGGTGGAGGATCCGGCGCTCCTGGCGACCAAGCAGGCGCTCCTCGACCGCGCCAATGCCCACCCGACCTGCACCCGCATCCCCGTCGGTGCGGACCTCTCGGGAGCCTTCGCGGCCACGCTCCGCGAGGCCGGATTCGACTCCGCTTCACCGTCGCTGTGGCTGCTCGAAGGCCTGCTGATCCACCTCGGCCGCGAGCGGGTCCATCACGTCCTCCACCTCATCGCCGGCCTCGCCGCACCCGGCAGCCGCCTCGGCGCCGATGTGCTCGGCGAGCAGACGCTGGCCATGCCGCCGCTCCGGCCGGTGATCGAGCGCATGGCCCACCTCGGCACGCCCTGGCGCTTCGGCAGCGACGCCCCCGAAGATCTCTTCGCCCTCTACGGCTGGAGCGCAAGCGCCCTCCAGAGCGGCGACGCGGCGGTCCAGTACGGCCGCACCGACGAGGAGATGCCCCCGCGCACCCTACAAGGCATCCCGCGCGAGTACCTCGTCACGGCTCGGCGAATGGGCTGATTGCCGCCGTTGCCGTTCCCGTTCCCGTTGCGCAAGAAGCCTGGCGCGATTGACGTGTCCGACATTTCGTCCTAACTTGTATGACATGCCCAAGCGTCAGGTGTCGGCCCGAATCGACGAGGCCCTGCTGCGCGTGGTGCGCCGGCAGTTGAAGGCGCGCTCCGATTCGGAGGCGCTCCAGATGGCGCTGGAGCGCACGCGCGATGAGACCGCCGAGACGCGCCGGATGAAGAACCTCCTCCGCCGCTTCGGAGGAAAGGGCGGGCCGGATGCGTTCCGGAGCATCGACCCTCGTCGTTCCTGACACCTGCGTCCTCATCGACCTCTTCCGATCGAACGCGGTCGCGGAGGAGATCGATCGACGCGGATGGATCTTCTGGATATCGGCGGTGGTCCATTCGGAGCTGCTGCGCGGCGTTGAGGGACGCGAGGAGAGGCGCTTCATCGCGAGCCTGGTGCGCGGTCGGCCGCCGGTGGCGCCGTCGCGCGCGCAGTGGGCATCATGCGGCGTGATCCTGGGGCGCCTGCGCAGCGACGAGGGCTTCGATGCCGCGGGGCTCCGTCGGATCCAGAGCGATGTCCTCATCGCCCTCACCGCGCGCGGCCTGGGGCTCCCCGTCGTGACGACCAACCCAGGCGACTTCGCGCGCATCGCACGCCACCTGCGCGGGTTGCGCGTGATCGATCTTTGATCCGTTCACGGGCTGCCCGTAGCCGCCCGCCACCGACGGTAAGGGCCCGCGAATGGACAAGTCGATCGATGATCGCGGCCGAGGCGCCCGGATGGCGAGGCGCGACGACGGAGAATACTCTCTGTATTTGACGGAGGAGCTTCCCCCCAAAAACACAGAAGGGGGGCAAGCCCCCCGAAGCCAGCCGGGATGCATCGGCCGCGAGGGCGATCGAGTTGTCCGTTCGCGGGCCCTAAGCTACCAGCTGGTGACGAAGTTCCAGGCCTTCGAGGCCGCGTTGGCCACCGCCGCCGCCGCCTTGTAGGCCTTGGACTCCTTCACCTTGCGGATCGCCTCGTCCTTCGCCTCGGCGGCCTTCTGCTTGCCCATCTCGAGGCCGGCGTTCTTGATGATGTCGGTCTTCGGCTCGGGCGGCGTGACCTCTTCCTTGGCCGGCTCCTTCTTCGGTCCGCCGAAGGTGTACTCGAGCTTCTTCAGCGGGAACTTGCCGAGGTTGAACTCGCCCAGCGCCAGCTCCTTCGAGGCCAGCCCGTGCCGCCACAGCTCCGCGCCGACGAACTTCAGCACCAGCGCGAGCCCGATCGCCAGCTTCAGCGCCGCGCCCAGCTCGGCGTTCAGCTCGGCGGTGAACTTGTAGTTGCTGCCGTCCTTCACCAGCGTCGCGGCGGCGTTGATCATCGCCTTCGCCTCGAGCTTGGCGGTCGCCTCGCCCTGGAGATCGAGGCTCGCCCCGAGCACGCTCGCGCCGACGTAGACGCGCGCCCCGAGGCTGGCCTCCGCGTACGCGCCCGCCGAGGCCTGCACCCGCACCTCGGCGTTCGGCAGATCGCCCTTCTCGAGCTCCGACAGCTTGCCCGACACCGTCGCGCCGAGGAACTTGAACGCCGGCATGTAGATGCCGGCCTCGAGGCTGCCCTTGACGCCCGCGCCGATGTGCACGTCGAGCAGCCCCGGGATGCCGTAGGGAATCGCGACGCCCGGCGGCTCGATCGCCTTGTAGAAAAGCTTCTTCTTCTTGCTCTCGCCGCCGCCGGTGCTGGTCGGCTTGATCGTGCCCTTGAACTCGAAGTCTCCGTCGGCGAGCTTGGCGAACTTGACGCTGCCCTCGAACTCCTTGGCGATGACGATCGTGACCTCGCCGCCGAAGGTGAGGGTGCCACCCTTGTACTCGATGAAGCCGCTCGCCTTCTTGACCAGCTTGGTGTTCGTCGGGGCGATGGTCAGCTCGGCGCGGAAGCCGTCGTTCGACAGATCGGCCTTCACCGTCGCCTTGCCGAGCCCCTTGATCTCGAACGAGCCCTCGAGGCCGACCTCGAACTTGCTCGCGCTGATCAGCAGGTGGAACTTGAGCGGGTCCTTGATCCCGGTGATCGGCACGGTGCCGTCGGCGAAGAACGAGGGCTCGCCGCCCGCCAGCTTGCCGCCGAACTTGATCCCCGAAAGATCGATCCCCGGGGTCTTCTTGAGCTGCCCGGTGGCCTCGAACTTCTCCCACTTGCCGTCCTTGATCACGACGGTGGCCGACGCCTGCGCCACCCACGGCAGGTCGGTCATCTGGGCGGTCAGCGCGCAGTTGAACTTGCCGTTGTCGTAGCTCGCGTCGCCGGTGAGCGCGCCCTTGCCCTTGCCCGCCGGGAGGTCGAGCTCGAGGCCGGTGACCGCCACGCGCTCGAGCACGTTGTTGGTGACCTTGACCTCGATCTCCTTCGCCTTGATGAACTTCAGCGTCAGCTTGAACTTGCCGGTCGCGTTGAAGGTCTTGTCCTCGTTGAGCGTGAACTTCAGGCTCCCCGCCAGCACGCCGTTGGCGAGCTTCAACCCGAGCTCCCCGCCCTCGCAGGTGAGCTTGCCGTCCTGGTACTTGAAGGTGATCTTCCCCGACGTGACCTCCACGCCCGGGATGATCTTCTTCAGCTCCGTCGTCGACAGCTCGATCGAGCAGTTGAAGTTGAGGTCGTTGCCCTTGCCGTTGTCGGCGCCGAACTTGGCCTTGCACTTCAGGCCCTTCGGCAGGTCGAGATCGGCTTCGCCCGCGACCTCCCACTTGCCGTCGTCCCACTTCGCCGACAGCGAGGTCTTCTTCAGCTGCGGGATGGTGAAGGCGACGTCCTTGAGCTCGATCTTCAGCTTGTTGTCGACGAAGTTGACCACCACGGTGGCGGTCTGGACCCCGGGGACCTTGCCCGGCTTGAGCACGCCGGTGACGTTCTTGGCGCTGAACTTCCCGTCGGCGTAGGCGACGTCGAACGGCTTGATATCGAACGGGAATCCGGGGATGTCGACGGTCAGCCCCTTGCCCTCGATCGAGAAGCCCTTGGCGGTGGAGTAGGCGACCTTGACGTCGCCCTTGACGAACTTCTCGAAGGTGAAAGTGGCGTCTCCGGAGCCTGTGGTGATCTTGTCGTTTTTGACGTGAAGCTTGAATTCCCCGCCCTTCATCTTCAGGCCGGGGATCTCCTTCACCTTGACCTTGAGATCGCCCTCGACGTTCCCCTTCTCGGCCTTGAGCTCGAAGTCGCCCTCGGCGAGCTTGCCGCCGTCGACCTTCACCGAGCCGCCGATCGTTCCCTCCACATCCGAGAGATCGCCCGACAGCTTGAGGTTGGCCTTGGTGCAGGTGACATCGACCTTGTAGGGGCCCGGGACGGATACGTCGAGCTTCTTGCCCACCAGGTTCTTGGCGTCGATCTCCGCCTTGACAAAGGGCGACGCGGCGAGCAGCTCGACGCTGATCTTCAAGCCCTTCAGCACGCCCTTGGTGAACGGCAGCTCCCCCTTGCCGGTGAAGTAGCCGTCCTTGAAGCCGACCTTCTCGATCTTCCCGGTGGCGAGCGTGCCGAGCTTGATCGCGATGGTGCCGGTCACCTCGGCGCTATTGCTCTCGCCGCCGACATCGATATCGAAGGCCAGCCCGCCCGCGCCGATGGTGATGATCTTCGGCGCCACGGTGAGCGTGGTGATCTTGCCCTTGGCCTTGAACTCCCCGTCGACCAGCGACGCGGTGAAGGTGCCCTTGGCCTTGCCGTCCGCGACCGCGACGTTGCCCCCGACGTCCTTGCACGCCACCGACGCGCCCTTGAGCTCGACGGTGCCCTTCAGGCCGGTGATCTTCAGCCAGCCGGGCACCTCGAGGCTGACCCCGGCGATCTTCACCGTCGCCGCGAGGCCGTTCTTGTCGATCGTGACCTTCTTGATCTCGAGCTTCTCGAGCGCCTTGGCGGTGAACTTGATGTCCTTCCCGTCGACGGCGAAGCCCTTGCCCTTCTTGTAGGAGAGGACGACCTTGCCCTTGATCCCCGGGATGGCGGTGACCGGGACGTCCAGCTTGTCGAGCTCGAAGCCGCCCTTCTCGGACCACTTCAGCTTGCAGCTCACCGTGCCAAGGCCGGGGATGGCGCTGCTCTTGACGTCGGCGGTGACCTCACCGAGCTTGCCGCCCGCCACCTGCGCGCTGATCTTCGCCGTCCCGAAGCCGTCGGGGAGGGTGAGGTTCGCCTCGCCGTCGATCGACTCGAGCTGGTTCTTCTTGACCTTGGCGGTCAGCTCGCCAGCGACGGTGAGGCCGCCCTCGCCGCCGACCCCCGGGATCTTGAAGGTCGCGGTGGTGATCTTGATCTCCGCGTCGATCCCCTCCTTCGAGATCACGATGTCGTCGCTCTTGGCGTTGCAGAAGCCGGGGATGTCGAGCTCCAGCTTGACCTTCGCCGAGAGGTTGCCTTCGGTGTCGCACTTGAACGTGAAGTCGACCGGCTTCAGGTAGGGCGCCTTGCCCTCGTACTTCGCCTTGATCGTGACCGCGGCGCCGAGCTTCTCGCCGTTGATCTTCACCTTGACCGTGGCGTCGGTGAACTTGATCCCCTCGGGGAGGAGGGCGTTCAGATCGCTCAGCTTCAGCTCGCTGCTCTTGACCGTGGTGCCGCTGCCCGACGCCGCGTCGCCGCCCGGGACATCGAGGGTGGCCTTGGCGGTGGTCTGCCCGAGCTTGAAGGTGAGGGTCTTCTTGGTGGCCGCGGCGGGGGCGCCCGCGTCGGTCTTGCGCGCGATCGCCTGCCGTCCGACCGGCGCCGCGATCGGCATCCGCGCGGCGCCTTCTTGCGGCGCGACGACCTCTGCGGCGATGGCGTCTGCTTCGTGCTCGGCGGCGCCCGAAGAGAGCCCGCTGCCGTCGCCGCCGCGCTGCTGGAGGGCGTGCACCGCCTCGTGGGCGAGCAGCTCCTGCCCCTCGGCGGTGTCGGGTCGGAAGCGCCCCTCGGAGAGGAGGATGATCCCTTCGGTGGTGGCGGCGACTGCGCCCACCGCGCGCACCGCCTCGCCCGCCTCGTGATCGGCCAGCACGCGGATGTTGGAGGCGCTCTCACCGACGGTGCGCTCCAGTCCGACGCGGACGGACTCGGGGAGGGCGCGGGTGCGGGCGCGGAGGTTTTCGGGGAGCTTGGCGCGTTGGCCCCGGGCGCGCCTCTTGAGCGCCTCGGCGAGCAGCAAACCGTGGCCCTTCGGACCGCGCTTCGAGGCGCCGCGCAGGCGCTCGATCACCGGGTGATGGTTGTCGAAGATGGCGCGGTTGGCGGCGCAGCGGAGCAGGATGTCGGCGGTCTCCTGGCCGTAGTCCGCGGCGAGGCGCTCGGCTGCGCGGCGGCGCTGCCAGGGCGCCTTCTCGCCGAGGAGCGCGACGATCCGTTCTGGATCCGGGCCGTACTGGGCGATCAGCGCCTGCAGCTCGTGCTCGACGCCGCTCTGGAAGAGCTGCTCGTTCGCCGCGAGCTCCTGGGAGAGCTCCTCCGTCTGCTTGCGGGGAGCCCGCAGCGCCGCGCCGATCGCTTTTTCAGCCATGGTGGGTGTCCGGTATCGGGGAGGGCGGAGACATTTCCTTACGTAGTTATCGCCCATTCTGAGGAGAAGTTGCTCTTGTAAATTTCCGCAAACTGTCTGAGCACTTACAGACCAGAGACGGCCCGCGTGCAGCGCTCCTTCGTTCGCAAGTCCGCGATTTTCAATGAAAAGCTGGCATATCGCTTGCCAGCCATCGTCAGATCGGCTGGAATCACGCCCATGGCCGAAGCGCCCACCCCCTCCCCGAGCCCCCCGGTCGACGCCCCGCTCTTCTCCTTCGACGCGCACCCGTCGCGCTACCGCCACTGGCACCTCACCGTGGACGGAGCCACCGCGCGGCTGGCGATGGCGGTCGACAACCAGCACCCCCACCGCGAGGGCTACGATCTGAAGCTGAACTCGTACGACCTGGCGGTCGACATCGAGCTCGCCGACGCGGTGCAGCGGCTCCGCTTCGAGCACCCCGAGGTGAAGGTGGTGGTGGTCACCAGCGACAGCGACCGGGTGTTCTGCGCGGGCGCGAACATCTTCATGCTCGCGTCGTCGGGCCACCCGTTCAAGGTCAACTTCTGCAAGTTCACCAACGAGACCCGCCTGGCGATGGAGGACGCGAGCGCCAGGAGCGGGCAGCGCTACCTCGCGGCGTGCAACGGCACCACCGCCGGCGGCGGCTACGAGCTGGCGCTGGCGTGCGACGAGATCCTCCTGATCGACGACGGCAGCTCGGCGGTGAGCCTGCCCGAGGTGCCGCTCCTCGGGGTGCTGCCGGGGACGGGCGGCCTCACCCGGGTGGTCGACAAGCGCAAGGTGCGGCGCGATCTGGCGGACATGTTCTCGACGCTGGCGGAGGGGGTGAAGGGCAAGCGCGCGGTCGAGTGGCGGCTGTGCGACGCGACGGCGCCGCGCTCGAAGTTCGCGGACCTGGTGAAGACGCGCGCCCAGGCGCTTGCCGCGGGAGTGGACGTGGGGCCCAAGGGGCCGGGGATCGCGCTCGATCCGGTGGTCCCCGAGATCGCGCCGACCGGCCTCACCTACCGGCACGTCGCGGTCGTTCTCGACGCCCATCAGCGCACCGCGGAGCTGACCATTCATGCGCCTTGCGAACCCGAGCCAGCGACGGGAGAGGCGCTCCAGCAGCGCGGCGCGGCGGCGTGGGCGATCCGGGCGTTCCGCGAGCTCGACGATGCGCTGCTCCGGCTGCGTTTTCACTACGAGCCGTACGGGTTGATCCTGCTGAAGACGCGCGGCGAGATCGCGCGGGTGCTGGCGGTCGACGAGGCGCTGGCCACGCACCGCGATCACTGGCTGGTGCGCGAGACGATCTTGAACATGGCGCGCACGCTGCGTCGGCTGGAGCTGACCGGGCGCAGCCTGTTCGCGGTGATCGATCCCGGATCGTGCTTCGCGGGCTCGCTGCTCGAAATCGCGCTGGCCGCCGATCGGATCTACATGCTCGACGACGACGCGGGCAAGGTGGCGATCGCGGTGAGCGATCTGAACGGCGGCGCGCTGCCGATGCCGCACGGCCTCACCCGGCTCCAGTCGCGCTTCCTCGGCGAGCCGGCGCGGGTGGAGGCGGCGCTGGCGCTGCGCGGGCCGATCGGCACCCAGGCCGCGTCGAAGCTCGGTCTGACGACGGTGGCGGCCGACGAGATCGACTTCGCCGAGGAGCTGCGGGTGGCGATCGAGGAGCGCGCCAGCATGTCCCCCGACGCGCTCACCGGCATGGAGGCCTCGCTGCGCTTCGCCGGCCCCGAATCGACCGACACCAAGATCTTCGGCCGCCTCTCGGCCTGGCAGAACTGGATCTTCATCCGCCCGAACGCCACCGGCCCGCGCGGGGCGCTCACGCTCTACGGCAAGCCGGAGCGCCCCGGATTCGACTGGAGGAGAACGTGAGAACGTTTGAGACGCGTGATGCACGAACCGGGAGCCGATCGGCGCGCCCCTCCGCGGGTCACACTTTTCCTCAAGAAAGGACTGAATGATGTCGATTCAGCTGGATGAAAAGATTCCGAACAATGTTGATTTGTCGTCGGACAAGCGGCTCCAGCGGGCGCTCGAGCAGTGGCTGCCGAATTACCTCGCGTGGTGGGGCGATGTCGGGCCGGAGGGGTGGCAGGCGCACGACGTCTACCTGCGCACGGCGATCTCGGTCGAGCCGGACGGCTGGGCCCACTTCGGCCACGTCAAGATGCCCGATTACCGATGGGGGATCTTCCTCCAGCCGCGCGAGGCGGGGCGCACCATCGGCTTCGGCGACAGCCTCGGGCAGCCGGCGTGGCAGGAGGTGCCGGGCGAGTTCCGCAATATGCTGCGGCGCATCATCGTCACCCAGGGCGATACCGAGCCGGCGTCGGTGGAGCAGCAGCGGCTGCTCGGGGCGAGCGCGCCGTCGCTGTACGATCTCCGCAACCTGTTCCAGGTGAACGTCGAGGAGGGGCGCCACCTGTGGGCGATGGTCTATCTCCTCCACACCTACTTCGGCAAGGACGGGCGCGAGGAGGCGGAGGGGCTGCTCGAGCGGCGCTCGGGCGACCGCGACAAGCCGCGCATTCTCGGCGCATTCAATCAGCCGATCGAGAACTGGCTCGACTTCTACATGTTCACCATGTTCACCGACCGCGACGGCAAGTATCAGCTCTACGCGCTCGCCGAGTCGGGCTTCGATCCGCTGGCGCGCACCTGCCGCTTCATGCTCACCGAGGAGGCGCACCACATGTTCGTCGGCGAGACCGGCGTGGACCGCGTGGTCACCCGCACCGCCGAATTGATGAAGGAGGCGAAGGACGGCGATGTGGCCAAGGCGGGCGGCGTGCCGCTGGCGATGATCCAGCGTTACATCAATCTCTGGTTCAGCCTCTCGGAGGACCTCTTCGGCGGCGAGATCTCGTCCAACGCGGCCGACTTCTTCGCGGCGGGATTGAAGGGACGCTACAAGGAGGCGCAGTACCAGGAGCACCGCGCCCTCGACGGCAGCTACGCGATGGAGGTGCTCGAGAACAACGCGCTGGTGAAGAAGGACATCCCGCTCCGCACCGCGATGAACGAGGTGCTGCGCGACGGCTACATTGATGATTGCCAGCGCGCGGTGGACAAGTGGAATCGCACTCTCGATCGCGCCGGGATCGCCGAGCGCCTGCGCCTGCCGCACCGCCGCTTCCACCGCCAGCAGGGGATCTACGCCGGCCATCCCTTCGACATCGACGGCCAATCGCTCGACCTGGCAGGATGGCAGGCGAAGCGTGACGAGTGGCTCCCGAGCGAGGCCGACAAGGCGCACATCCAGGCGCTGATGCAGCCGGTCCACGAGCGCGGGAAGATCGCCGGCTGGGTCGCCGCACCGTCGAAAGGGATCAACGGCAACCCGTTCGACTTCGAGTACGTCCGCAGATCATGAGCCCTGAGCCGCGCTTCACCGTCGCTGTCGGGGAATCCGACAAGACGCTCGCGGCGATCGTGCGCGCGCACGGGCTCGCCGCGGCGTGGAGCGAGGCGAAGCGGCTCGCCGAGCGCGGCAAGCTGTTCGTCGACGGGGAGTGCATCACCGATCCGGCGCGGCGCCTGCGCGCGGGGCAGGAGGTGGAGCTGCGCCTGACCGCGCGGGTTCCGCTGCCGCCGCCGCGCGGGGCGATCGTTCACGAGGACTCGCAGCTGGTGGTGCTCGACAAGCCGTCGGGGATCTCGTCGGTGCCGTTCCACCAGAAAGGGATTTCGTCCCAGGCCGGCGACGGCGACACGGCGATGGATCTGATCCGCGCCCTGTGGCGGCGAGTGGGGAAGAAGGCGACCGAGATCCCGCTCCACGTCGTGCACCGGATCGACAAGGACACCTCGGGGCTGATCGTCTTCGCCAAGACCAAGCCGGCCGAGAAGGGGCTCGCCGAGCTGTTCCGCGCGCACGACGTGGAGCGCACCTACCTCTGCGTGGTGCACGGGACCTTGACCGATCGGCGGATCGAGAGCCGCTTCATCGTCGACCGCGGCGATGGCTTGCGCGGCTCGACGCGCGATCTCCACCTCGGCAAGCGCGCGGTGACGCACGTCCGGGTGATCGAGCCGGTCGGTCCCTCGGCCACGCGGTGCGAGGTGCGTCTGGAGACCGGCAAGACCCATCAGATCCGCATCCACCTCGCCGAGAACGGCCATCCCATCGTCGGTGAGAAGGTCTACATCCGCGACTTCGTGTTCAAGGGCGGGGAGCCGCTCTCGTCGCCGCGGCTGCTCCTCCACGCGGCCACGCTCGGCTTCGTCCACCCGCTCACCGGCGAGACGCTGCGCTTCGAGAGCGCGCTTCCGGAGGAGTTCGAGCGCGCGGTGGACGCGCTCAAGCGCCCGGGGTGAACATGCGCAGGAAGATCCTTCTCGTCCGTGATTTCGTGAAACGCTTTCACTACGGGATTCCGCTGCTGGTCGATCCCATCGAGAATGAGGCCAATCGGCTCTATGCCGGCTGGCCGGAACGCCTCTACGTCGTCGAGGAAGGGGTGATCCGCTACAAGGGAGGGCAGGGCCCGTTCAAGTTCGATCCGGAGGAGCTGGCGGGCTGGCTGGCAAAGCGGTTTCCCGACGCTGCGGAGCGGCTCTGAGCCCTGGGCCGGCCCGCTCTGCTCGACTTCTGGATTCTTTGTTTACAGTTGACGCCGGGGATCGGTTTTATCTAAGAGTGGTTAACGTTTTTAGAGACGAAAACCATGATGATCGGACGCCGCTTCTCTTCCACCTCCCTTCGCAACGTGCTCGCCCTCGGCGCGGCGCTTGGTCTCGTGGCCTGCGGCCTCGAAGGCAGCGACGAGGAGATCTCGCAGCCCCTCGGCGGCGGCGCGGACAACGCGAACGGCAACGCGGCCTTCAATCGCTGCGGAACGCGCAACATGAGCGAGGCCGAGACCGACGCCGTCGAGGCCCACACCCGGGTGCTCGCCGCGGCCGCGGTCACCGGCGGCACGATCAACGTCTACTGGCACGTCATCAACAAGGGCACCGGCATCGCCAACGGCGACGTGACGAGCCAGATGATCACCGACCAGATGAACGTCCTGAACGCCGCCTACGCGTCGACCGGCTGGCAGTTCATGCTCGTGAGCACCGATCGCACCACCAACAACACCTGGTACACCGCCGGCCCCGGCACGACGGGCGAGACGCAGATGAAGAACGCCCTCCGCATCGGGACCGCGGATGATCTCAACGCCTACTCGAACAACATGGGTGGTGGCCTGCTCGGCTGGGCGACCTTCCCGTCCAGCTACGCCGGCTCCCCGAAGCTGGACGGCGTGGTGGTCCTCTTCTCGTCGCTGCCCGGCGGCTCGGCGGTGCCCTACAACCTCGGCGACACCGCGACCCACGAGGTCGGCCACTGGATGGGCCTCTACCACGCCTTCCAGGGCGGCTGCCAGAAGAACAACGACTACGTCAGCGACACGCCCCAGGAGAAGTCGGCCGCCTTCGGCTGTCCGGTCGGCCGCGACAGCTGCACCCGCGATCCGGGCCTCGACCCGATCTACAATTTCATGGATTACACCGACGACTCCTGCATGGACCGGTTCTCGACCGGGCAGGACCAGCGGATGGACGCGCAGTTCTCGACCTACCGCCTCGGCAAGTAGCCCGCCTGGCGCCCGCCTCCGCCCGTCGCCGGTTGTGCGATGATGGGCCATGCCGGCGCTCCTCCTGACCACCCTCCTCGCCGCCAGTTGCGGCACCTCTCTCCCCTCCGCGGGCGACGGCTCCCCCGCTGACCTCGCCGCCCTCCGGCGCGATGGCGACGCGACCGCCGATCTGGCGACCTCTGATCTCGCCACCGTCGACGCCGCGCCTCCGAAGGACCTGGTGAGCCCGCCCGATCTCGCGCTCGCGAAGGACCGATGCCGTACGCCGCAGGACTGCAAGAACGGCGAGCTCTGCCTCGCTCCGGGCGCCCACCCCGGCTGCGGCATTTGCATGAAGGTGGCCGATCCCTGCCTGTCCGACGCCCAGTGCAAGGCGATGGGAGCGAAGATGATCTGCGAGCCCGGCGTGTGCACCTGCAACGGCGAGAAGCTCTGCAAGGAGGGCTGCTCGAAGAACGGCGACTGCCAGGCGTGGCAGTTTTGCGCGCCCACCAATCGCTGCATCAACAACGTCTGTCTGAAGGACAAGGACTGCCCGGCGAACTTCGCCTGCCTGCCGCCGAACAACCCGCACTGCGAGCGCAAGGTCTGCAAATCGGACCTCGAGTGCGCCGGCTTCTGCATCGGTGGGCTGTGCTACGGCGAGCCGGGCACCTGCATGTTTCCGCCGCCGTAGGACGCGCGGCGGATTGCGGTTAGCATCCGACGATGCGCCTGCTTGCCTGCCTCCTCCTCCCGTCGCTGATTGGCTGCTCCGGCTCGCCCTCCGAGGCGCCGGACCTCGCCCTGGCGCCCGATCTGAGCATGACGGCCTCCCCCGACCTCGCCGAATCGCCCGATCTGGCGATGGCCGGGCCGCTCAAGGATCGCCCCTACATGGCCAAGGTGCCGAGCGGCTACGACGCCGCCAAGCCGACGCCGCTCCTGATCCTCCTCCACGGCTTCGGGGCCAGCGGCGCGATCCAGAACAGCTACTTCGAGATGAGCGCGCTGGTCGACAAGCGTGGCTTCCTCTACGCCTACCCCGACGGCACGCTCGACCAGCAGGCCATGCCCCAGCGGTTCTGGAACGGCACCGACGCCTGCTGCGACTTCTTCGCCACCGGGGTCGACGACGTGGCCTACCTCGGCGCGGTGATCGACGACATGAGCGCGAAGTACAACGTCGACAAGAAGCGCATCTTCGTCGCTGGCCACTCCAACGGCGGCTTCATGGCGCACCGGCTGGCGTGCGATCTCTCGCCGCGCATCGCCGGGATCGTCAGCCTCGCGGGCGCCGGCTGGAAGGATCCCAAGCTCTGCCCGGGCAAGGAGCCGGTGGCGGTCCTCCAGGTCCACGGCGACGCCGACGACAAGATCGGCTATGGCGGCGGGTCGACCAACCGGGCCTACCCGTCGGCGCGCGACAGCGTCGGTGGATGGGTCACGCGCAACGGCTGCAAGGCGACCGCGGAGAAGGGCACCGCGCTCGATCTCGACGGCTCGCTGGCGGGCGCCGAGACGATCGTCGAGCGCTGGACCGGCTGCAAGGGCGGCGCTGCGGAGCTGTGGACAATCCAGGGCGGCGGCCACATCCCGAAGTTCGGCTCGCTGCACCCCGACCAGACGAAGGGACTGGCGTTCGCCGAGGCGATCTACGGCTTCCTCGCGGCGCATCCGAAGCCGTAGCGCGATTGCGAGCGATCTTGACGACTCTCGCCAGGCTCACTACCCTCGACGCACCATGGCCATTTCAAGCGAGCTGAAGCGCGTCCTGCCGATCGTCGCCCTGGCGGCGGGTGTCACGCTGTCCGCCTGCGGCAACGAGCCAATCACCGACCGCAACGGCTTTTGCGGCGATGAGAGCGGCAGCTACTTTCCACCGGGGCACCGCATCATCTACGCCCTCTCCGCATCGAAGGTCATCACGGGGTCGGGTAGCGGCACGTACAGGCGCGGGATTGGCAACCAGCTGGTCAAGCTGAGCGTGATCGGCGAGTGGCCAGGGGACGTGGATCCGCAGGACCTGGACCGCGTCGGGATCCGCGACATCGGGGTGTGTGGCGGAGACTGCGTCATGGCGAAGTACGGGATGTTTTTCAAGTACGAGACGAGCCATCGCACCGACGCCAACGGGATCCTCATCTACACGGTGGACTCGGGGCCGTACGCCGCCGGGTTCATCCTCGAAGACTGGGCCCCGGGCGTGACCTGCGTCCGCGGTGTCGGCACCTCGGTGGATACCAAGAAGCCGTAGCGCGGCCGGATTGCTGATCTTCGAGGCGGTCACGGCCGAGGCGGTGGCGGACGCGCTCGCCTCGCAGCTCGGGCTGTCGCTTTTTCCCCGCGCGCTGCTCCTTTCGCGACACGACTGGCGGTGGATGGCGGAGCTGCCGGACGGGAGGATCGTTCTCCTCGCACCGACGGCGACGGCGGCGGCGAGATTGCTGCGCGAGCGACGCCTGCTCGCTGCCCTCGCGCCCAGGGTCACCTTCGCCGTGCAGCGGCCGATCGGCGAGGTGGAGGCGCCGCTCGATCTGCGCGCCCGCGCGCCCGGGTTGACCGGGGTGGAATGGCGCTGGAGGACGCTGTTCGATCCGGCGTGGGCGGCGACCTTCGCCGACGACATGGGCCGCTTCCTGGCCGAGCTCCACGGTGCCTTCTCGAGCAACGAAGCGAGCCGGCTGGCCGCTGATCCCGCGTCGCTGCCGTGGCCGATGCCGGCCGCCCGCCTGCGCGAACACCTGCGCTTTCTGCCGCCCCCGCTGGGCCGCGCCGCGGGCCATGCAGTCGATCGCTACGAGCGGCTGGCAGAAAACGATCACGACCGCGTGCTCGCGCACGGCGATTTCGGTAGCCACAACTTCGCCTTCGACGCGGCCACCCACCGCCTGACCGGCGTGTTCGACTTCGAGGAGTTCGCCCTCCAGGATCGCCACTCCGACTTCAAGTACCTGCTGGCGCACGGCGAGGCGGTGCTCCGCGACGTGGCGGCCGCCTACGAGGCGCGAGCCGGCGTGTCTCTCTCGCTGCCCAGGATCCGCCTCTACCACGCCGTCACGGCGCTCTCCTTCGTCGCCTGGCGGATCGAAAACCCCGCGGCGCCCGGAGCGGGCCTCCCCCAGGCCCACTGGTGGCTCGCCCTCGCACTTACCACCTGCGGCAACGCTTGACGGGAGATCACGGCCGGGTCGCGGTCAGGGTCTGGAACAGCTCGGGCCCGTGGAAGACGCGGTGGAGCCGGCGCTCGGTGATCCGGAACCGGGCGCGTTCCAGGTAGGGCCCGTAGTCATAAAGCGGGCGCACCGGATTCCCGGCAGCGACGGCATAGAAGGCCACCGGAATCGCGTGATAGACCTGCTGCACGAGGCGCAAGAGCGGCCCACCGGCCAGCGCGAAGTCGGCCACCAGCAGCCTTCCGCCCGCGCGAAGCTGCCGCCCGAGGTGCGCCACCAGCCTCGGTAGATCGCTCTTCGAGAAGACGCCGAAGAAGAAGTTCGCGCACACCACGTCGTAGGCGCCGGGGCGGTCGTGCGCGAAGATGTCCTCGCAAAGGAGCTCCACCTCCGGATGCCCCGAGCGCGTCAGGGCCGCGCGCGCCCGTGCCAGCATCTCCGGTGAGCTGTCCACCAGCGTCACCGCGCAGCCTTGATCCGCCGCCCGGCAGGCGTCCTCGCCCGCGCCGCCCCCGGCGTGGAGCACCCGTTCACCGGCCGAAAGTCCGGCGGCCTGAAATGCCCCGCAGGCGCGCATCTGGCCGCCGCTGTAGAGCAGCGCCATGCCCTCGTAGAGCGGCGCGATGGTGCGATACCGGGAGCCTTTGGCGCTCACGGCCGCCGCCACCAGACCGACTGGAACGGCGCCCAGATTTGGCCCAGGTAGCCGCGGGGAAAATCGGCCACCTCGGTGAGGCCCACGTCGACCGGCGGCTCGCGATCCCTCGGCAGGTAGAAGGTCCCGAACACGACGTCCCAGATCATGAGGACGCTTCCGTAGTTGCGGTGCTGCTCCGCGCTCTCGCGCGAGTGGTGCCAGCGATGGGTCTCCCCACCGACGAAGACGGCGTTCCACCCGCCGAGCTTCATGGCGATGTTCGAATGCTGGAGCAGCATGATCGCGAAGGAGACCACCGTGACCAGCGCGGTGATCCGCTCCCCGGCGCCGAGGAGGGCGAGCGGCCCGAGCACCACCAGGATCGCCAGGAGGTAGTCGCCCGGATGGTTGCGGCTGGAGTTCAGCCAGTAGAGCCGCGCGGCGCTGTGATGGACCCCGTGCAGGCGCCACAGGCCGGTCTGGTGATACAGGCGGTGCAGCCAGTAATACCCGAGCTCGGCGAGGAGCAGCGCGAGCGCGAGCTGAAGGCCGAGCGGGAGATCCACGGGCCAAAGTCCCGTCCCGAGGGCGCGGGAGAGACGGATCCCGCCAAGAGCAGCGAGCAGCAGCAGCGGCTGGGCGATCGCCTGCGCACCGAGGGAGCTGAAGATCAGATGGCGGAGGTCCGTGCCGACATCCCCATGGTCCCGTCGCCATGCGTCGCGATAGGGCAGCCACCGCTCCAGGACGCAAACGGCGGCGATCGCCACGGCGTTGGCGGCACCCATCGCGACGATCACGGGCAGGCCGGCAGCGAGCGCCGCGAGCACCACCCCCGCGCTGGCGGCGACGATCGCTGGATAGGCGAGCCGTTCGGCAGTGGCGCGCGCCAGCGACCGCGGGGACATCGCGCCAGGGTACCGCACGCCGGCGTCTTGCGGCTATCGGCGCGGGGCGGTCAACTGATTGCCATCCATCGAGACCAGCACGATCCCGATCACGATCACCGCGGTCCCCACCCACCGCCACGGCGACACATCCTCCTGGAGGAAGAGGCGGGCGATCAGCGTCCCGAAGACGAAGGTGAGGGCGGTCAGGGGCTGGGTGAAGCTCAGGTCCGCCCAGGAGAGGGTCACGCTGTAGACCGTGAGGAAGAGCGCCATGCAGCCGATACCGACCAGCACGCGCGGGTTGGCGAACATCGCCGCCAGCTTCCAGATCGAAAGGCTCCCGAGCGCCGAGGCGTCTCCCGATTGCTTCATTCCCACGCTGATCAGCGCCTCACCGACGGCGCAAAAGAGCGACGCGAGCAGGATCGCGATGAAGGTCTTCATCCGGGCGCACCTCCTGGGTGGGCTTCGTGGGCTTCCGGGGCTTCCGGGGCGATCGCCCCGTCGCGCATCGACAAGGACCTCGCCATCCGGGACGCCACGTCGCGATCGTGGGTGACCACGATCAGCGCGGCCTGGTGTGCGGTGCAGCATTCGAGGAGCGCAGCGATGATCTGGCCGGCGCTCCGCGAGTCGACGCTGCCGGTCGGCTCGTCGGCGAGCACCAGCGACGGGCGGTTGATCAGGGCGCGCGCGATCGCCACCCGCTGCGCCTCGCCTCCCGAGAGCGACCGTCCCGGCGCGGAGGCCTTTTGCGCGAGCCCGAGCCGCTCGATCCAGGCATCGGCCTCGCCGAGCGCCAACCGCTTCGAGCCGCTCCGCCGCCACGCCGGGAGCGCGATGTTCTCGCGCGCGCTCAGGTGGCCAAACAGGTTGTTCTGCTGGAACACGAAGCCGACGCGGAGGAGGCGCAGGCGGGCCTGCGCCGGCGAGCTCTCGGCCCACACGTCCACCCCGTCGAGCAGCACGCGGCCCGCGCTCGGGCGGTCGAGCAGCCCCAGCATGTGAAGGAGGGTCGTCTTTCCGCAGCCGCTCGGCCCGAGGATCGCCAGCGACTCGGCGGGACCCACTTCGAGCGACAGGGCGCGCACCACGGAGGACTCGCCGTGGCGACGAGAGAGCCCTTCGGCGCGCACGACGGGTGTCATTCCCCGAGGCCCCGAAACACGGGAGCCGGGTCGGCCGTCGCCGCCCGAAAGGCCGGATAGACCCCCGCCAGCACCGTCGCGCCCACCACCACCAGCGAGGGCTTGACGAAGCAGGTCCAGGCGAGCACGGGGCGGATCACGAACCCCTTCCACGCGAAGATCGGGTGCGCCTGGAAGTAGCGGATCACGACGTAGCCGAGCGCGCAGCCGACCACCGCGCCGATCAGGCCGACGGCCAGGGCTTGCAGGAGGAACACGACGAACACCTCGCGCCTCGGGATGCCGAGCGCGCAAAGGAGCCCGATCTCGCGCCGGCGCTGCAACACGTTGATGTAGAGCAGCGCCAGCACCGGGATGGTCACCGCCACCACCACCATCGTCTGCGACAGCGTGCTCACCGCCTGGTAGGCGTGGAAGGAGCTGGCGAGGAACGGGCTGTCGTCGATCCAGGCGCGCGCCGTCACCGCCGGAAGGTCGCTCTCCATGCGCCGCGCCAGCGGCCGGGCCGCGAAGTGGTCGCCCAGGTAGACCACGATCAGCGTGGCCTCGTCGGGAGCCCCGATCTCGCGCGCGAGGAAGGTCCGATCGACGAACACCGACTCGTCGGCGCCCCACGCCCCGCCGGCCAGCCCGCGCACCGTCAGCGTGTAGCGTCCATACCTCTCCTCGTCGAGGAGGGCGGGCCCGGCAGCGAGGAGCGCCCGCATCGGGACGGCGTCCCCGGGCCTTAACCCCAGCCGGTCGGCGAGCGATTCACCGACGAGAATGCCGGCGTCGTCGCCGCGCGCGAGCGGCCGGCCCGAAGCGAGACGGAACGGCCGGAACTCCCCCTCGCCGTCGACGCCCACGACCAGGCTGCCGGTGAAACTCCCACGCCCCCTGGCCGCGATCGCACCCGGGACCATCACCACGGGGAGCACCGCGCGCACTCCGGGATAGCGGGCGAGGTCGGCCGTCAGGCGAGCCACGTTTTCGAGCGTCTGGCCGTGGCGCGGCCGCACCCGGATATCGCCGCTGCCCGCCGCGATCCCCTCGTCGAGGAGCGCCGCCTGGTAGCCTTCCAGGTTGGCCGTGTTCGCCACCTGGAAGCCGACTCCGGTGGCCACCGCAGCGACGAGGAGCAGGAGTCCCAGGCGGCTCTCGAACAGGCTCTTTTGGGCCAGGAACGCGAGGAGCGACAGGCTGGCCCACGGGATCTTCGCCGCGGGCTCCGCGAAGGGGACGTCGCCCCGGCCCCGCTCAGTCTCAGCAACTGGCGCTGCGGAGGGCATCATCGTCGGCCTGCGGGTTTTGGGCCTGGCATCCGGGCGCGATCAGCGACTCGACGATCAGCGCGTGCACCGCCGGGTCCGACGGCAGCTGGTCGTGCCACGCGGGAGTGACCCACGCGATCCGATCGGGGCGCAGGCCGGGCGCCGCCGAGAGGCTCGCCGCCACCACCGAGCCATCCCCGGGCTGGTAGACGTGGCCCACGTGGGGATCGTCCCGCTGCGGCTCGCAGTTCGGCAGTCGCAGCCGCCCGTCGAGCACCAGGGCGCGCGCGCGCGTCGGCAGGTGGCGTGCGCCGATGACCAGGCTATCCGCGTGTGCCGGAGCGCTGGCGAGCGCCTCGTGCAGCCGGCGCGCGCGCAGAAGCCGCCGCGCGATCTCGTCCTCCGCCAGCGAGGCGATGCCAAAGCGCACCCACAGCTTCGCATCGAAGTGGTCGAGGTCCAGGGTGCGGCCCTGCTCGTCGACGAACAGGCGGGCCCGGGCGTGCGGCAGCGTGTCCCAGGCGGTCTGCGCCAGGGCCGACTCGCGCGGCGTGAGGCGCGGCACGTACGGCGCGAGGTAGACGCCATGGGCAATCGCGTACAGGACATGGAAGCTGCCGTCCTGTGGCGTACCGACGTAGACCACCCGGCGCACGCCCTCGCCGCGCGCCTCACCGCGCGCCTCACCGCCCGCATTGCCCCCGTCGGTGGTCAGGTCGATCCCGCCGTGGGCGAGATAGTAGCGGGCCACCAGACCGCCCGAGCTCACCGCCAAAAGGTCCACCGCCTCGTCGCGGCTGCCGACCACCTGCCGCACCAGGCCAGCCAGCGCCCGTGCGCCCGCCACCACGCCGGCGCGCCAGTCGTAATCGAGCACGAACAGGTCCACGCCGCGCCGATAGCCTCCGATCCGCTCGAGAAAGCGGACCATCCCGCCATAGATATCGTGGGCCCACAGCCCGGGGATCACCGTCAACCCTTCGACCAGGCCGGTGGCGCGAACGCCGTCTTCGCGGCCGCGATCCCCGTGCAGGAACAGCTCGCGGGTCGTCCCCCACAGGCCAAGGCCGCGCTCGTCGACGAGGCGCGAGCCGAACAGGCTCGGGACCAGGACCACCGGAGGCCTCCCCGCCACGCCGGCAGCCCGACGTCGGAGCAGCCGGTTCTGGTTCCGCAGCGCCTGGAGCGTCTCGATCGCGCGGTTGAAAAGCACGGTCACTCCCACTTCCTCATACGTCAATTCACGAGCCGGAGGGGGAAAAACCTTGGCAGCGTGCGGGCATGGGAGGCCGCTGATGCCCCCCGGCAGCGTGCTTATCGGGCCTGGCTGCGGCGAGATTCGAGTTCGGTCCCAACGCGCAGTCGGTCGAGGTAGCCCTGGTACGCGTACCAACGGTCGCGCCTCTTGCCGGTGGTCTCCACCAGCACGCCCGTCTGGACAAGGACATCGATGGCCCGACCCGCGGTCGGCTTGCTGGTGGCAAGGAGCGGTTCTGGCTCCGCGGCGCCTCCGTCAATTCGCGAGCCGGAGGGGGAAAAAACCGTGGTAGCGTGCGGGCATGCGGGCGCAGATCCCCGGCTGCGTGGTGTGACGCATTGGCGCCCGACAGGAACCTGTTCGTCTTGATCACGGGAGCCTCGAGCGGCATCGGCGCGGCGCTGGCCGAGGTCTACGCCAGGAGGGGAGGGCGCCTCGCCCTGTTCGCCAGGCGGCGGGAGCGCCTCGGGGAGGTCGCCGCGCGCTGCCTCGCTGCGGGGGCGTCCGAGGCGCGGGTGCTGGTCGGCGATCACACCCGCCCGGAGGACGTCGCGCAGGCGGTGACGGCGCTCGCTTCGTGGCCGCGCATCGATCGCGCCTACCTCAACGCCGGCGGCGCTGCCGGCACCGACGGGGATCATTTCGTCGACTGCTGCGCGGCCGGGAATCAGACCGGCAGCTCGTTCTCCGCCGCGATCGCCGACGGGGTGATGCGATTGAACTATTCGGGCCACCTCTACTGGCTCGATCCCCTGCTCGCGCGCATGGCCGCGCAGGGCGGCGGGACCATCGCCGTCACCGGCTCGATGGCGGCCGACGGCGCCCTGCCCCGCTCGGGCCCCTACACCGCCAGCAAGCTCGCCCTGCGCGCCCTGGTCGACGGGCTGCGCTTCGAGGCGGAGCCGCGCGGCATCCGCCTCTGCCTGATCGAGCCGGGCTATGTCGCGACCGAGATGACCACCGGCGTGCACTTCCGGATGCCATTCCTGCGCAGCGCCGACGAGGCCGCGGCCGCCTTCGTGCGCGGCGTCGAGGCTGGCGTACCGGTGATTCGCTTTCCCTGGCAGCTCTCGCTCCTCAATCGCCTGACCTCGCTGGTCCCGCGCTCCCTGCGCACGCTGTGGTGGCGGCAGGTGCTGGCCCCCTTGAAATAGCTCCCGGGAGAGGCCCATGGAATCCGTCGCCGCGAGCGTGGAGGAAGACGTCAATCAGGCGATCGCGCGCCTCGATTTCGACGGCGTGCGGCGCACCTACCAGACGCAGGACGAGTTCATCTATCTCCCGGAACTATTCCCCCTGCGGATCATCGAATCGCTGCGAGGCGAGGCGCTCGGCCTCGGACCGCGCGTGGTGCGGAACCATGTCCCGTTCGTCCGCAAGGGCGGTTTTGTCGGCTATCAGACCCTTCAGGAGCGCGCGCCGGCGATCGTGGCGGCCTATCGGTCCGCCGCATTGGTCTCCCTTCTCAGCCGGCTCGTCGGCCGGCCGCTTTACCTGAAATCCGAATCGGATCCGCACTCTTGCGTCCTCTACTATTACACCAAGCCGGGCGATCACCTGGGCTATCATTACGATACCTGCGGCTGCGAGCGGGGCTCCTCCTACACCGCGCTGATTGGCCTCCGCGATCGTTCGACGCAGATCGTCGATTGCCATCTTTTCAAAGAGAACCCGCTGCGCCCGACCCTGCGGATCCCGGTCAAGACCACACCGGGCTCGCTGGTCGCCTTCAATGGATCCACCGTCTGGCACGGCGTCACCCGCCTCGGCCGCGGCGAGGAGCGCGTGGTGCTCTCGCTCAGCTATCGTACCGATCGCCCGATGACCCCCGTCCGGAGGTGGCGCGAAACATGGAAGGACCGCCTCCTGTTCAGCGGCCTGGGCGATTTCCTCCCCGGGAAGCGCGGATGAACGTCGCCGCGCTCGTCGGTGAGGCGCTGGCCGGGATCGACCTCGACGACGCCGCCCGGCGCTACGTCGCGCAGGGCGAATTCCTGTTCCTCGAGCGCGTGCTCCCGGCGGAGCTGACCTCCGCCCTCGCCGAAGAGTCCGCTGCGCTGCGCGCCCTCGCGACGCACAATCACCTGCCGTTCGTGCGCAGCGCGGGGACGGTGGTCCATTCCATTGTGCGCGAGCGGGCGCCGCTGCTGGTCGCCGCCTACCGCTCGCCCCCCTTGCTCGGATTCCTCGCCCGCCTCGGGGCGGCCGCGGGACGGAGCCCGAATGCGGACCGCGAGGCCACGGCGCACCTGTACTATTACAATCGCCCGGGCGACTGGATGAGAGATCATCACGATGCCTGCAGCCGCTGCGACCTCGCCGCGCAGACCATCATTTTCGGATTGATCGACCGATCGACGCAGCGGCTGCGATGCCACGTGATGGGGGAGGATCTGCACCTCTGCACCGGGCCCGGCTCGCTGGTCGTCTTCAACACCGCGCGCACCCGCCACGGCGTCTCGCCGCTCGGTGCGGGCGAGGAGCGGGTGGTTGCCTGCGCCAGCTACACCGCCCCGCGCGCCGCCTCGCCGCTTTCGCGATCGCTCTCCGCGCTGCAGGAGTCGCTGCTCTTCCATGGACCCTTCGGGCCGCCCCGGGCTATCCTGCGCGCGCTCGGACGGCGCCTCCGTCCCGAGGAGCCATGAGCCCACCCCCTGCCCCCTACGTCATCGTCTGCGGAGCCTCGAGCGGCATCGGCGAGGCCATCGCCAGAGAATACGCGAGGCGCGGCGCGCACATCGCCCTCTTCGCGCGGCGACAGGACCGCCTCGAGGAGCTCGCCGGAAGGGCGCGTTCGCTCGGCGCCGCGTCCACCCTGGTGCTGCCGGGCGACGTCTCCGTCCCCGGGGAGGTCGTGCGCGCCGCCCAGACCCTCGACCGCGCCTGGCCGCGCCTCGATCGCGCCTACCTCAACGCCGGGACCGGTGGCGACCAGGAGGTCGCCTGCTGCGCCGCGCCGGGCGCCCGCATCGGCACCTTCGCGGCGCGCGAGTGGGACGACACGATGCGCACCAACTACTCCGGCGCGCTCCACTGGCTCGAGGCGATCCTGCCGCGCATGCGGGAGCAGCGCGCCGGTCACATCGCCGTCACCGGCTCGATGGCGGCGGATCGCGCCATGCCGCAGTCGGGGCCCTACGCCGCGAGCAAGGCGGCCCTGCGCGCGCTGGTCGAGTCGCTGCGCGTCGACGCCGGCCGCTTCGGCGTGCGCATGACCCTGATCGAGCCGGGCTACGTGAAGTCCGAGCTCACCAGCCGGATGGATCGCTGGCTCCCCTTCATCACCTCCACCGACGACGCCGCGGTGCGCTTCGTGCGCGGCGTGGAGGCCGGGGAGGCGCTGATCCGCTACCCGTGGCAGATGTCGCTCCTGTCGCGGCTGGGCGCGCAGGTGCCGCGGCCGATCTTCGATCTGTGGGCCAAGTGGAACCTGCGGGGCCGCTGAGCGACCTCGCCGGACGCTTCATCGTCCTCACCGGCGCCAACACCGGAATCGGGCGCGCCACCGCCCTCGCGCTCGCGGCGCGCGGGGCCAGCCTCGCCCTCGCCGGCCGCTCCGCGGCGCGCACCCAGCCGGTCCTCGATGCCATCCGTGCCGTCGGTGGCGACGCGCGGTTCTTCCTGCTCGACCTCGCCGACCTCGCCGCGGTGCGAAGGTGCGCGGAGCAGCTGCGCGCGCACGGCCGCCCGATCGACGTGCTGATCAACAACGCCGGCATCGCCAGCCAGCGCGGGCTGACCACCGACGGCTTCGAGCTCGCCTTCGGGACCAACCACCTCGGCCATTTCCTCCTCACCGTCCTGCTCGCGGACCGCCTGCGCGCGGCCGCTCCCTCGCGCATCGTCAACCTCACCAGCACCTCGCACTACGAGGTGGCGCGCATCGACTACGACGCCGTGCGCGCGCCGACACGCACCTTCACCGGCCTGCACGAGTACGCCATCTCGAAGCTCGCCAATGTGCTGTTCACCCGGGAGCTCGCGCGCCGGCTCGGCCCGTCGGGCGTGCACAGCTACGCCGTTCACCCCGGCGTGGTCGCGTCCGACATCTGGAGGCGCGTGCCCTGGCCGGTGCGCGCGACGATGAAGCGCTTCATGATCTCGAACGAGGAGGGGGCAGCGACGGCGCTCTACTGCGCGACCTCGCAGGCGGTGGCCGATCACGACGGGCGCTACTACGATCGGTGCCGCGAGGGGACGCCGAACCCGGTCGTCGAGGATGCGGCGCTGGCGGGCCTGCTGTGGACCCGGAGCGTCCGGTTCGCAGGCGCGGATCTCTGATCGGCCCGCGCTCCCTACTTCGCGGCGGGCGCCTTCGCCACCAGCTCGGCATCGATGATCAGCTGCACGTCCTCACCCACCAGCACGCCGCCCGCCTCGAGCGCCTTGTTCCAGACCAGGCCCCACGCCGTCCGCTTCAGCGTTCCGGTCGCCGAGACGCCGCGCGACGCATTGCCCCACGGACCCTTGACCACCTCGGTCGGCCCGTCGACGGCGAGCACCACGGAGTGGGTCACGCCACGCATCGTCAGATCGCCGGTCACCTTGAGCTTTCCCTTGCCTGAGGGCGCCGGGCGATCTCGCCGCGCACGCCGCTGTCGTGTTTCGCGCCAGCCCCAGGCTCTCGCTGGTCGGCCCGGGCGGCACCACGGAGCTGGCTCTCCCGGGGCGCATCGTCTGCGACGACTACCTGTTCCTCCGCGAGTGCCTGCGCGCCGACGCGGGCATCGGCCTCCTGCCGTCGTTTCTTGGCGACCCCGACGTCGCCGAAGGGCGGCTCGCGCGCGTCCTGCCGCGCCACCGCGCGCGCCTCGGCGCGTCCATCCATATCGTGTTCCCGTCGCCGCGCAACCTGCCGCGCAAGGTCACCGCGTTTCGCGACTTCCTCGTCGACGCGTTGAAGACTCGCCCGCTCGGAGCGCGCGCCGGATAGGAGCCGAGGTCCGATCGACGAGGGAGGCCTACTCCTCGAGATCGTGCGCCTTGTCGTAGAGGTCGTCGAGCGGGACGGCGCCGCCTAGGGTCGCGAGCGCCACAGCCCCGGCGTCCCATACGGTGAGCAGCCACTGGCCTGTGTCCAGACGGTAGTGGTGCTCGACGCTGGGCGTATCCTGGGCGATCAGGAGGACCTCGCGCAGCGACGGGATGGCGCGGTAGTGATCGAGCTTCTCACCGCGATCGTAGGCCTCGGTCGAGGGGGAGAGCACCTCCACGAGGAGGGTCGGGTTCACGAGCGCATTCTTGTCGTTGTCGTGAAAGAGCGGTTCGCCGCAGACCACGCCGGCGTCCGCGTACGTGGAGAGGCCGGTCCGGCTCACGGCGATCCGCTGATCGCTGTTGAACGCTCGACACGGCTTGCCTCGCAGGAGACCGTGAAGGGCTGCCAGCGTGTTCGTCGTGATCACGTTGTGTCGAAGCGTGGCCCCGGCCATGGCGTAGATCTCGCCGTCCAGGAACTCGTTCCTGGTCAGGCTCCGCTGCTCCCGCGCCAGGTACTCCTCCTGCGTCCACTTGACGCGTCGTGCCGCCTGCATGGGGCGAGTCTACGCCGCTCGCCATCAAGCGCAAGCCAGCGTGCGCCCGCCGGGCGCGGTTCCCGGTTGTAGGGACAGGCGGTGGGCCCGGGATCGTCTCCCTCTCCCGCCAGCGGCGCCAGCGGGAAAGGGAGACAACCCGACCGGGAACGATTCTCCCTACAATTGGGAACCGCACCCGCGCCCGCCCTGCGCCCGCCCGCCTGGCGTCCGCCTTCCGTCGTCCTCACCTCGTCCTTCGCGCCGCTTGACAGCCCGGTCCGGGGCGCCCTATAAGCGTGTAGTAGCACTACATACTGGAGCCAGAACTTCATGATTTCATTTGCTCTGGACGACGATCAGCAGATCATCCAGCAGACCGTTCGCAAGTTCGCCGCGGAGGTCTTGCGGCCGGCCTTGCGGACCTGGGAGAGGGAGCGCGGGGTTCCCGCGGCGGCCCGGCGATCATTTCACGAACTCGGGCTCGGGCTGATCGATGTGCCGGAGGCGCGCGGCGGCGCGGGGATGTCGGCGCTGACCTCGGTGGTGGTGCACGAGGAGCTGGCGTTCGGCGACCCGGCGGCGGCGGTGGCGCTGTGGGCGCCGCACCTCGCGCCGGCCGCGATCATGGAGCTCGGCGACGAGGCGCAGGGGCGGCGCTTGCTGGCGCGCTTCGGCGAGCGGGCGGAGGCGCTCGGCGCGGTGGCGTACAGCGAGTCGGGCAACGTGCCGCTGGCGGGCTTCGCCACGGTCGCCGAGAAGGTCGCCGGGGGCTTTGCGCTGCGGGGCAAGAAGGCGTTCGTGATCCATGGCGGCGCGGCGGACTTGACCGTCGTGTTCGCGCAGGTGGAGCCGGGGCGCGGCTGGGATGGCGTGGGCGCGTTCTGTGTCGAGGGCGCCGTCACGCAGGGCGCCCGCCACGACCTGCTCGGCCTCGGCGCGGTCCACGCCGCGGAGATCGTCCTCGATGGCGTGGTGGTGCCCGAGGAGAATCGCCTGCTTGGCGGCGCGGATGGCTTCGGCCCGTCGCTGCGGCGCTTCTTCGCGCGGGCGGCGCTCACCAGCGCGGCGCGCCAGGTGGGGCTCGCGCGCGCGGCCTACGAGTACGCCCTCGCCTATACCCAGGAGCGGCACGCCTTCGGAAAGCCGGTGGCGCATTTCCAGTCGATCGCCTTCACCCTCGCCGAGATGCACATGGACGTCGAGGCGGCGCGCTGGATGCTGTGGCGCGCGGCGGCGAGCGACGGGAACCTGGACCTGGGTCTGGTCGCCGAGGCGGCGGTCCATGCCAACGAAGCTGCGTGGCGGGTGGCCGACAACGCGGTGCAGCTCCTCGGCGGCGCGGGCTACGTGCAGGACTATCCGGTCGAGAAGTGGCTGCGCGATACCAAGTCGCTCGCGCTGTGCGGACCGACCAGCGAGCTCCAGCAGCTCGCGCTAGCGTCGCTCGAGCTCGGGCACGCCGTCGATGGGGACGGGGCCGGCTTCCCCGCGTCGGCGATCCAGCCGATCTTCACGTAATTGTCGCTCGCAGACGGGAGAACCTGAGATGGTCGATTTCCAGCTCACGAAGTCGCAGGGCCAGGTGAAGGAGTTCATCCACCAGTTCGCCGAGTCGGTGGTGCGGCCGATGTCGCTCCAGGCCGACCGCGAGCACCACATCCCCGACGATTTCCTGCTCCGCCTCGCGCAGATGCAGCTGGCGTTCTCGGGCGAGGTGCCGGTGGAGGTGGGCGGCGACGGGGGCGGCGCGGGCGAGGCGAAGGACAAGCGCGGCAAGTCCCAGAAGAACCGCTTCGCGATGATCGGCGCCGAGGAGCTGTCGTGGGGCGACGCGAGCATCATCCTCTCCCTGCCCGGTCCCGGGCTGGGTGGCCCGCCGGTGCAGTTCATGGGCACCCCCGAGCAGAAGGAGCGCTTCTTCGGCGTCTTCAAGGATCGTTCGCAGCTCCATTTCGGGGCCTACGGATTGACCGAGCCGGGCGCGGGGAGCGATGTCTCGGGGATCTCCACCAGCTGCCGCAAGGAGGGGCGCGAGTGGATTCTCTCCGGGCGCAAATGCTTCATCACCAATGGCGGCAAGGCCGACTGGGTGGTGATCTTCGCGACGGTGGACCGGGCGCAGGGGCGCGCCGGACACCGGGCGTTCGTGGTCGAGAAAGGGACGCCCGGATTCACCGTCGGGAAGATCGAGGAGAAGATGGGCCTCCGCGCGTCGGAGACGGCCGAGCTGGTGCTCGACGAGGTGCGCGTTCCGGAGGACAACCTCCTCGGCGGCGAGGTACATTACCTCGGTAAGGAGGGCTTCATGGGGGCGATGAAGACCTTCGACTCCTCGCGCCCGATGGTGGGCATCCTGGCGGTGGGGATCGCGCGCGCGGCGTACGAATATGCGCGCGATTTCGTGCGCGAGAACTACCTGCTGGCGCGGGCGATTCCAAGGTACGCGCAGCTCGCGACCACGCTGGCCGACATGAAGCGCAACATCGACGCGGGGCGCCTGATGTGCTGGCGCGCGGCGTGGATGGCCGACGAGGGGATCGGGAACGCCAAGGAGGCCTCGATGGCCAAGGCCTACGCGGCGCGGATGGCGATGAAGGTGTGCGCGGACGCGGTGCAGATCCTCGGCGCGCACGGGCTGGAGCAGCACCAGTTCGTCGAGAAGTGGTATCGCGACATCAAGGTCTACGACATCTTCGAGGGGACGGCGCAGATCCAGCGGATCGTGATCGCGAAGCGCATCCTGCGCGAGCCGCCGACGTTCTAGTGTCCTGTCCGAGAAATTCTTTGCAGAATTTCTCAGCCAGAACACTAGCCACGATCCCACGGGGCGTGCCGCCCCGCCCCGTCGGCAAAGCCGCCTGGGTCCCCACCCCTGCTCACGCGCGGCACTTGCCGCCGGGCCGCGGCCGTGCGCGGCCTTTTTCTACTGCGAACTTCTGTGTCGGGACACTAGAAAGGAACTCGGTGCGCTCATCCCTGTTCTAGCCATCGACAGCGGGCGTGCCGCCCTCCCCCATCGGCGGAGCCTGGCGGAGCCGCTGGGGTCCCCCTCCCGGCTCACGGCCGGACTGCCGGCCGGGGCGCCCGTGGCGCCCTGACGCACCCCAGGTTCCATGCGCAGCGGGTCGGCCGCAGGCCGGTGAGAAGCCTGAGCTGATTCGATTCAGATTCAGATCGCGGGTGCCGCAGGAGGACCGGATCGAGCGGACGATGCCGGCAGGAGGTCCGCGTGACCGATCGCCATCCCGGACTTCGACTCGTCCCGTGCCGTGCCTCTTCCTTCTCGCCGGAGCGGGCGCGCGTGCCGCCGAGCCGCCGGGCGATCGCGACGGCCCGGAGGCGCACCGCAGGCGCGAGGAGTGGTGGCAAAGGCAGCGGGCGCTCCCCGCGGGCATGGACCGAAGGGGGGTGCACCAGGCGGCGATGGCGCGGTGGGAGACGCTGGTCGAGCGTGCGCGCAAGGCGCCCTCGCGCGGCCCGAAGATCCTCGCCGACACCGTCGCTGCGTGGCGCGAGCTCGGCCCGGCGCCGCTCTCGCCGACCGACCAGACCCCCAACTCGGGACCGGTCAGCGGGCGCCTTCGCGCGATTGCCCTGCACCCGAAAACCCCCGACATTCTCTACGTTGGCGCGGCGCAGGGAGGGGTGTGGAAGAGCATCGATCGCGGCGCCCGCTGGAGGGCGCTCGGCGACGACCAGCCGGCCCTCGCGGTGGCTGCGCTGGCCCTCGATCCCGACGCGCCCGACACGATCTACGCCGGCACCGGCGAGAACAACTTCGGCTTCTACGGCCAGGGCCTCCTCAAATCGGTCGACGGGGGCACTACCTGGACCCGGCCCGCCGGCACCCGATTCGCCGGCTCCGCGATCACCAAGATCCTGATCGAGAGCGGGGGTCGGATCTGGCTCTCCGCCAGCGCCGGATCGCAAGGCGTCGGCGACTACTGCACCAGCTACCACGTCGATCCGGCGAGCCTCGGGCTGTGGAGCTCCAGCGACGGTGGGGTCACGTTCTCCCGGCTCGCCGACGGGGGCGTGACGGATTTCGAAGTCGATACCACCGCCAACCCACGTCGGCTCTACTACGCCGTGTCGAACGTGGGCGGATTTCTGCTCGTCGAGGGCAGCTCGCCGCGGCTGCTCTCCGGCCTGCCGACCGCCGACAGCACACCGCGGGTGCGCGATATCGAGCTCGCCCTCTCCCCGTCGGACCCGAAGCTGCTGTACGCGGGCATGGGTCTCGACGGCAAGCGCGCCGCCCTCTACCTCTCGAAGGACCGCGGCGCCACCTTCACCGCCGTGGCGAACCCGCCGGACTACTGCGGCGCGCACTGCGGCTACACCAACGTGATCGCCTTCCACCCGACCGATCCAGGCACCCTCTTCCTTGGCGGTGCCGGGTGCAGCCTGTGGAGGAGCACCGACGCGCTGGCGCCCGTCCCGACCTTCCGCGCGGTCTCGATGCCCAACGGCCTGTGCAAGGCGAACGCCGCCAACTGGTACCTGCACCTCGTGCATCCCGATGCGCACGCGTTCGCCTTTCAGCCCGGCAGCCCGCAGACGATCTACGCCGCCACCGACGGCGGGCTGGTGCGCTCCGGCGACGGCGGAAGCACCTGGCTGGACCGCAATCAGGGCCTCGGCGCGGTGCAGTTCTACGGGATCTGCGTCGATCCGGCCGATCCCGAGCACATCTACGGAGGCGCGCAGGACAATGGCTCGATGGAGCGGAGCGGCAAGCCGGTGGAGTGGCAGGGATTGATCACCGGCGACGGTGGCCCCTGGATTGCCAGCGCGCAGTCAGGGACCGAGGACCCCTGCGTCATCCTCCGCGACACCAATGCCAGCATCGCGGTCACGGCATCCGACCCGCCGGGGGCGGTGCTGCACCTCGCCGCTGCGTCGAGCGAGGACTGGCTCACGGTGACCCCGTTCTCGGCGCGGGCGGCGGGGGCCCTCACGGTCACGGTCACCGCGAAGGCGCTGCCGATCGGCGAATACGACGCCACGCTGACCCTGACCGATCCCTCGGCGGCACCGACCAGCCTCGCCGTGCCGGTCCATCTCTCGGTGCGGGAGCCGCCCGCCTGCGGTTGCCGCCTCGGTGCGCGGGGCGGCGGAGCCTCGCTGCTCGGGCTAGTCCTGCTCGCCTTTGCGGCGCGCTTCGGGCGCGGTCGACGTCGGCGTGCATCGGGCGGACGGAGCTAGACAGAGTCGCGCAGAGCGCGATCCAAATTCGAGCGCCCAAAGGGCGCGTCGCGGCGGAGTCGCCGCGTGATCAGGGGTGGGGACCCCGACGGTTCTGCCTGGTTCTGCCGACGGGGCGGGGCGGAACGCCCCGTGGGATCTTCTAAACAGGAACGCCTCCATTTGATCCTCGATCCATGCGTTCCTGTTTAGACTAACCCGAACTCGAGCAGCTCCACGTTCACGTGGCGCAGCACGGCCGGCGGTCGCTGCGCCTCGTCCGCGAGACGTTCCGCACGCCCGAGGTCGCGGCCCTCCTCGTCGAGATCCAGAGGGCTGTCGAGCGCTTGCAGGCGGGGGGCTCTACGGTCGACCGCGCCGACTTCAAGGACATACTCACCGTCCTCGATGTGACCGGCCGCCAACATCCGAACTTCCGCTTTGACCGACATCTCCGCGAGCTCCTCGGTCACACGCCACGTGAACTGCGGGAGTTCCTCGAAAGGAGCTTCGGACGTCTGCTCTCCGGGTGCGTGCTGCAGTTCGAGGAACACGCAAAGCGAGACATCCTCGCGCGCGTCAAGCACGCCACTCCGTAGAATCTGGATGGCCTGCGCTCGCTCATGCAGGCAAACCGCGACCGGGGCTGGGACCTGCTCGACCTCTGCACCCACAACCCGAGCAAGCGGGGCAGCGCGATCGACTTGTACACGGAGTTCCCGTGGATCTCGTTGTGCTACTTGGGGGGGCAGGTGGCGGAATCGAAGCTCTGGCCATCGTCGACGCAGGTGGCGGCGCTCTGGTCGTGAGGCACACACACCGAGACGGCGCCCGTGCAGGATCCGCCGTGATCGTCGTCGGCGGTAAAGGCGATGCGATAGACGCGGCCGTTGTGAGCCGCCCCGTCGCGCGCGGCGCGCACGAGCGCCGTGGAGGTTCCGATGCCGGAGGCGTCGGCGCAGGGCGCCTTGCTCTTGCCGACCGCTTCGTCCTGCGTGACGGGGTCGATCCGAACCCGCACGGCGTCTCCCTCTGCGTCCGTTACCCCCGTCACTGCAACGGGGGCCATCTTGTGATTGGGCGGCCACAGCACACCCGAACTCGCGACAGCGCCCGCGCAGCTCGGGGGCCGGTTCGTAACGAGACAGTCGGCCGCGGTGTCGGCTGGGGTGGCCGCGAAGCGAGCGATGGCATGGGCCGTCTGGGCGAACTGCCGGGGGCCGACGATGCCATCGAACGCCGCATTGGTGGCGCCAATCCGCGCGACGGTCGCACGACGCCAACGTGGGCAGCGGGCCGGATCCGGATCCACCCGATCGAGGCTCGCGGCATCGGAGACCGCGGAGGGCGCGACGCCCACCTGATTCGCCGCGGCCGCCGCCACCCGCTTGGGCCGCCTCTCGCCGCTGTGAAAAATCCGCGGTACGCTGGCGCGCATGTCCGATGAGATTGCCCGCGCCATCGATCGCGCCGCGGGGGTGCGCGTGGTCGTGGTGATCACCGGCGACCTCTCCCGCGAGGCGGCACGGCGCCACGCCGCCGAGGGGCTGGGAGCCTGCGCTCTCGGCCGCGCGCTCACCTCCAGCCTCCTCCTGGCGACGCTCACCAAGGGCGGCGAGCGCGTCACCCTCCAGCTCCAGGGCGACGGCCCGCTCGGTGGCATCACCGCCGACGCCACCGACGAGGGCGACGTGCGCGGCTACCCGGTCCACGCCGATCGCGCGCGCAAGGCCTGCGTCGGGCGGGGCCGGGTGGTCGAGGTGCTCGGCCGCGACGGCGTGGTCAACGTGCTGCGCGATCTCGGCCTGAAGGAGCGCTACCAGGGCCAGACCTGCCTCACCACCGGCGAGGTCGACGAGGACGTCGAGGGCTACCTGCGCGTCTCGGAGCAGATCCCGTCGGCGCTGGGGTGCGATGTGCTGATCGAAAACGGCGACCTGATCGCCGCGGCCGGGGTGCTGGTGCAGGCGCTGCCCGCCGAGCTCGGCGCCGCCGAGGAGGCCGCCACCCTGGTCCGCGAGGCGCAGCACGCGCTCCGCACCGGCGCGATCTGGGACTGCCTGAAGCGGGGCGGGGCCACCCCCGAGTTGCTCGCGCTGGCGGTCTACGGGCGACCGGTGGAGGTGCTCGGCCTGCGCCCGGTGCGCTTCCGCTGCCGCTGCACCGTGGAGCGCGTGGAGGACTCGCTGCTGCTCTTCTCGACGGTGGACATCGACGAGATGATCGCCGAGGACGGGCAGGCCGAGGTGACCTGCAACTTCTGCGGCGAGCGCTACGTCGTCGCGCGCCCGAAGCTGGAGCAGATCCGCGAGCTGATCGCGAAGGGCCCGCGCGGCCGCAATTGATGGTCGAGATCCTCTTCACGGTCTCGGAGGAGGTGCGCGCCGCCATCGCGGGTGGGCGCGCGGTGGTGGCGCTTGAATCGACGCTGCTGGCGCACGGGCTGCCGTGGCCGGAGAACCTCGAGGTGGGTCGCGCGGCGGAGGCGGCGGTGCGTGCGGAGGGCGCGGTCCCGGCCACCGTGGCCGTCCTTCGGGGAGCGCTCACCATCGGCGTCGACGGCGCAGCGCTCGAGCGAATCGCGCGCGGCGAGTTCGTCAAGGCGGGGCAGGCCGACCTCGCCCCGGCGGTGGCGACCGGGCGCGACGCGGCGACCACGGTGTCGGCGACCGCCTTCGCGGCGGCACGCGCCGGGATCGCGCTGTTTGCGACCGGCGGCATCGGCGGCGTCCACCGCGGCGACACCGGCGACGTCTCTTCCGACCTCGCCACGCTGGCCCGCGAGCCTGTCACCGTCGTATCGGCCGGCGCAAAGGCGGTCCTCGATCTCCCGCGCACAGTGGAAATGCTCGAGACGCTCGGCGTGCTCGTCCTCGGCTACGGCACCTCCGAGTTCCCTGCGTTCTACACCCGATCGAGCGGAATTCCCCTCGAGCATCGCGTCGACGATCCCGCCGGAGCGGCGGCGGTGATCCTCGCCCGGCGTGCGCTTGGCGATCGCGGCGGCGTGCTGATCGTCAATCCAATCCCCGCGGAGGACGCGCTCGATACGGGAGAGATCCGGGAGGCCATCAGCGCCGCTCTCGCCTCCGCCGCGCGCGGCGGGATCGGCGGCAAGGCGCTCACGCCGCACCTCCTCGCGTCGGTGGCGCGGGCGACCGGCGGAAAGAGCCTCGCCGCCAATCGCGCCCTGGTGCTCAACAATTGCCGGATCGCGGCGCGCATCGCCGTCGCGCTGGCCGGCGTGTAGCGTGAGCCTGCGCAAGCATGTGCTCCGGGTCGCGGTGGGCGATCCCGGGGCGCTGGCGCCGTTCCTGGCGCTGCGGCTCGGGCTGCCCGCCGGCGAGGTGGAGCGCTGGGTCGACCTCGGCGCGGTGCAGGTCGACGGACGGCGGGCGCAGGCGGTGACGAGGCTCGCCCCGGGGGCGCAGGTGGTGGCGCGCGAGCCGGCGAAGGTGGGAGGCGGAGAGCCCCGGCTGAAGGTGGCGTGGCGCGACGACGTGCTGCTGGTGGTCGACAAGCCACCCGGGATGCTCTCGCAGCCCTCCCAGGGCGAAGCTTCCTCGTCGGTGGAGGTGCTGGTGCGGCGCGAGCATCCTGACGCTCGGCCGATGCACCGCCTCGACCGCGACGCCTCGGGCCTCCTCCTCGTCGCGCTGCGCCCCGACGCCTACGCTGCGCTGCAGCATTCGCTCGATCGCGGGGAGATCGCCCGCGAGTACCTCGCCGTCGCCGCGGGGAAGATCACCGAGCCGCAGCAGATCCGCCTGAAGATCGCCCGCGATCCCGCCGATTCCCGCCGCCGCCTCGCGCTCCCCGAGCGCGCGCCCGGTGGACAATCCGCGCGCACCCACATCGTTCCCGTCGCCGCGGCTGCGGGCGGCACGCTGATCCGCGTCACCCTCGACACCGGCCGCACCCACCAGATCCGCGTCCACCTCGCCGCCCTCGGCCACCCCCTCGTCGGCGACCGCCTCTACGGCGGCCCCGCCGCGCCGCGCCTGATGCTCCACGCCGCCCGCCTCGCCTTCCCGCACCCGCAAACCGCCGCGCCGATCGAGGTGGTCTCCGCGATCGCCTGGTCGTGAGCGGAGCGGATGGCGGCGAGGCGTTCCGTGGCCCGGAGGCGGGCGATCTGGGCTATTCTCGTCTCGTGGGCTCGCGAGATTCCGAGGTTCTCCGGCGCGCCGACGAGTTCGGCGTGGATCTCTCGCTGCTGCGCGAGCGGCTCGAGCTGACACCGACGGAGCGGCTGGAGCGCCACGCACGCGCGCTCGAGTTGGTCGAGGCAATGCGCGCCGCGGGTGAGCGGAAGCGTCGTGGTGAGACCGAACGAGCTGATCGCCGCCCTCGCCGATGAGGGGGTAGCCTTCGTCGTGCTCGGGGGCCTCGCGGCCGTCGCGCACGGGTCTGCGTACGTCACCGACGCTCTCGACATCTGCTACGCCCGGGTGAAGCCGAACTATCAGCGGCTCGCCCACGCGCTGGCGCCGTTTCAGCCCGGGCTCCGCGACCCGATGACGGACGCCCCGTTCGTACTCGACGCCGCGACCCTCGAGCGCGGCGAGAACTTCCTCCTGCGGACGACGGCAGGCGATCTCGATCTTCTGGCACAGGTGACGGGTCTCGGCCGCTATGACAAGGTGTGGCGCGCCTCCGAAGGAATGGAGCTGCGGGCGCTGCGCAGGAAGCCGTAGGAGAGCGTGATGCCAGAGAAACCCGTCAAGGAGGCGCTCCGCGAGGCGCTCGGAGGCCCGGTTCCGCCGGCGTGGGCGGCCGAGGCCGCGGTGCGATTCCGCAACTGGATCGGCCGCGCCCACGACGGGATGATCCCGCCTTTCGCCCTCCCGTTCGAGCGGATGCTCGGGATCGTCGATAACAAGATGCTCGCCGTGGCGGTCGAGCTGGAGCTTCCCGATCGGCTCGCGGGCGGGCCGCAGATCGCCGCCGAGCTGGCCGCCACCGTCGGTGGGAATGCCGATGCGCTGCACCGGATGATGCGCTTTCTCGTCTCGCGCGGCCTCTTCGCCGTCGACGAACAGGGGCGCTATCGCAACAATCCTGCGACCGACGCGCTGCGGAAGGATCACCCCTATTCCTGGCGCGACTGGGTGCTCTTCTTCGGCTCCGACTGGAACTGGCAGGTCTGGAATCAGGCGAAGCACGCCATCCTGACCGGCGAGAGCCCGGCCGAGAAGGCGCTCGGCCACAAATTCTTCCATTACGTCAATCGGGTCAATCCGGCGGCGGGCGAGGCATTCAATGGCGCGATGGCGGCCGGGTCGCGGATGCAGTCCCTGTTCCTCCAGGATCATTACGATTTCTCGAAGGCGCGCCGGATCTGCGATATCGGCGGTGGCCACGGCGCCGTGCTCGCCGGCATCGTCGCGGCGAATCCGACAGCGACGGGGACGGTGTTCGATCTGCCCGAGCTGGCCGACGGGGCGCAAAAGACCTTCGCGGCGCACGGAGTGGCCGATCGCTGCACGTTCCAGGGCGGCGATTTCTTCGCGTCTGTCCCCGAGGGGCACGACCTCTACACCCTCCTCGCGATCATCCACGACTGGGGCGACGACGCCTGCACGGCCCTCCTCGCCGCCATCCGCCGCGCGCTCCCTCCCGCGGGCCGCGTGCTGGTGATCGAGGGCGTGATCCCCGACGATCCGGGCTTCAGCTACCCGAAGGTCTTCGACCTCCTGATGCTCCTGCTCAGCGACGGTGGACGCGAGCGCACCACCCGCGAGATGGAGGCGCTCTTCGCGCGTTCGGGATTGCAGCTCCAGCGCGTGATCAAGCTGCCCACCCTGCACCGGATCTTCGAGCTGGCGAACCGTAGCTAAGGGCCCGCGAATGAACAAGTCGATCGCTGATCGCGGCCGAGGCGCCCGGATGGCGAGGCGCGACGAGGAAGAATACTCTCTGTATTCGACCAAGGAGCAACGAAGCCAGCCGGGATGGATGGTGAAATGAAAACGCTGGACACGGGCCCTTCTACCACGCAGCGGCTCTTCCAAAAACGAACGCATCCTGCGCGTGATCCGGCTGCCCGCGCTGCACCGGATCTTCCCGCTGGCGAAGGAGTCGCGCCGGCCCTACGCTCGTCCCCCATCCACCCTGCGGAGCCCCGATGTCCCTCTACGATCTCACCGCCACCACCCTCGACGGCAAGCCCCGGCCGCTCTCGATCTACCAGGGCAAGGTGACCCTCGTCGTCAACACCGCCTCCGAGTGCGGCTTCACCCCGCAATACACCGGCCTCGAAGCGCTCCACGCCGAACTCGCCAACCGCGGCCTGGTGGTGCTCGGGTTCCCCTCCAACGACTTTGGCGGGCAGGAGCCCGGTTCGTCGCAGGAGATCGCCGTGTTCTGCACCGCCCGCTACAAGATCACCTTCCCGCTGTTCGAGAAGGTGGTCATTAGGGGCGAGGGCCAGTCGCCGGTCTACCGCTTCCTCACCGCCGCGCACGGGGAGCCGAAGTGGAACTTCCACAAGTACCTGGTCGGGCGCGACGGCGCCGTGCGCGCCGCCTTCTCGAGCCGCGTCTCGCCAAACGCGCCCGAGCTGCGGCAGGCGATCGACGAGGCGCTGGGTGCGCCCCTTTCACCCCGCGCCACGGGCGGATAGACTCGGGAGCGTGGCCTGGCGGTGCATCGTGGCTCTCGAAGGACTGCCAGAGCCCCCATGAACGAGCTTCCCCCCGGTCCCGATCTCCACCCCCTCCGCCAGGGCATGCGCTTCGGCGCCTCGCCGTTCGGCTTCCTCGACGAGTGCGCGCGCCGCCACGGCGACTCGTTCACCCTGCGCCTGCCGGGTGATCCGCCGCGCATCGTCTGCAGCCACCCCGAGGACGTGCGCCGGATCTTCGCCCTCGAGCCCGATCACTACGTGTCGCACGACGTCAGCATCCCGCTCAACCTCGGCGCGCGCGGACTCCTGTTTCTCGACGGAGAGAGCCACCTGGCCGACCGCCGCCTGATGGTCCCACCGCTGCACGGCGATCACCTGGAGGGCTACGCGCGCCTCATCCAGCAGGTCACCGCGCGGCGGATCGCCTCCTTTCGCCCGGGCGACTCCTTCGCGATGCATCCCGAGATGCAGTGGGTGACCCTCTCGGTGATCATGACCTGCGTGTTCGGCCTCGCGGAGGGGCATCGCCTGGAGCGGCTGCGCCACCTCACCACGCGCTGGCTCGACGGCACGCTCACGCCGCTGGTCTTCCTGGTATCGATGGCGGTCACCGCCACCCGCGTCCGCCGCTTCCTCGACCGCGCCGCCGCCGCCAGCCAAGCCCGCTACCCCGAGGGGCCGGCCCCCTGGCGCCTGCTGCCGTGGCAGCGCCTCGCCGACGCCAAGGCGGAGATCATCGCGATCCTCGAGCAGGAGATCGCCGAGTGCCGCGTCCGTCCCCCAGGCGATCGCCGCGACGTGATGGCGCTGCTCGTCTCGGCCCGCTACGAGGACGGGCGCGCCCTCGAAACCGGGGCGCTGATCGACGAGCTGATCATGCTGCTCGTCGGTGGCCACGAGACCACCGCCAACGCGCTGTGCTGGGCCCTCCGGCACATCCTCGCGCGCCCCGACGTCCTCGACCGCCTGCGCGCCGAGCTCGACGAAGCCTTCCCGGGCGGCAAAGTCGACGCCACGAAGGCCCGCAAGCTCCCCTACCTCGACGCCTGCATCAAGGAGTCGATGCGCCTCACGCCGATCGCGCCCGCTGTCGGCCGCTCGCTGATCAAGCCGCTCCCGCTCGAGCGCGGCGAGGCGCCGGCCGGGACCATCGTCTGGCCCTGCATCTACCTCACGCACCGTCGGCCCGACCTGTGGCCCGCGCCCGAAGAGTTCCGTCCTGAGCGCTTCCTCGGCGAGGCCAAGGTCTCGCCGAATCACTTCTTTCCCTTCGGCGGCGGGCGAAGGCGCTGCATTGGGATGGCCTTCGCCAGCCTCGAGATGCAGGTGGTGCTGGCCGAGCTCCTGATGACCTGCGACCTCGCGCTCGCGACCGGTTCGCGGCCGACCCCGATCATGCGGGGGATCACCATCTCGCCCGCCGACGGGCTGCGGGTGGTCTTCGCCGGCCCGAGGCGGCCGACGAAATCCACAACGTTGGCGCCGAATCGGCGATAATCTTTCGGCGATAGTCCTTTAACGATTTCAGCGCACGGAGAGTTGCCATGAGCGAGCGTCAGCGAAGCGTCGAGAGCGAGTCGGACCCGAGCAGCGCGGCGCAGGACGCGGCGGCGCACCAGCCCCCGTCGGTGAGAGACGCCAACAGCCAGGCCAGCGCGGCGGTCCAGCGGCGCATGGCGGCCGGCTCTCCGGGGAGCGACGCCCAGGCCCGCCAGGCCGCGTCCACCTCGGCCAGCGACGGGAGCGCAGCGCGCCAGACCGCCGCGGAAGGCCTCCAGGGCACCGGCGGCGCGCTTCCCCACGGCGAGGCGATCGGCCGCTCGTTCGGCCGCTTCGATGTCAGCAACGTGCGCGCGCATCAGGGCGAGGCGGCCCAGAACGCCAGCCAGGCGCTCGGCGCCAGTGCCTACGCTGCCGACGGTCAGGTCGCGTTTCGCGAGTCGCCGAGCCTGTTCACGGCCGCGCACGAGGCGGCCCACGTGGTCCAGCAGCGCGGCGGGGTGCAGCTCCGCGGGGGCGTCGGCGCCGACGGGGATGAGCACGAGCAGCACGCCGATCAGGTCGCGCAGGCGGTGGTCGACGGGCGCTCCGCCGAGGGGCTGCTGGGCGAGAAGGCGGGGCCCGGTGCGGCGGCGAGCGCAGGCGCAGGCGCCCAGGGGCGCGGCGTGCAGCTCGATCCCGACGAGCACGCCGGCACGGCGCTCACCCACGCGCAGGCCGCCGCGGCGGTGCGCTTCAACAACGCCAAGCACCTCGCCGTCCCGGTGTGGACCCAGATCGCCAAGATCGTCGGCGCTGCGAATGGCCAGATGAACGAGGGGCTGGTCCAGAAAATAGCCGCGTTCCAGAAGGCAAAGGGGCTCGGCACCGACGGCTGCGCGGGCGATATCACCATCCAGTGGCTGTCGCAGGAGGGCGGCGGCGAGGGGCTCACCGACTTCATCCAGCGCGAGCAGATCACCTTCCTCGGCATGAACCCCGACTCGAAGGGCGTCGAGCTGGCGACGCTGAAGAAGGCCGCCGGGGCGAACAACGTCACCGGCCTCACCGGCTCCACCAAGCAGGACCAGGTGCAGGTGGGCGGCAAGTGGGCCGACCTCACCAGCGATCAGGGGATCCAGACCTGCCTCGATTCGCTCCCCGGGCTCTCGCCGCAAAAGGCGGCGCAGATCGCCCAGTTCCTGGCCGCGTCGGGCGACGGCGCGAAGGACGAGCTGTGGCAGATGATCGCCCACCTCTACGGGATCGAGCACGGCAAGGGGCTGCTCAAGCGGATGGTGATCTCCGGCCACAGCTGGGGCAGCTCGGTGTGGGGCGACGAGAACGGCAGTATCCCGTTCCCGCACCTGGAGCGGCTGACCACGATCTTCCCGATCGCCGCGGGGCAGGTCGAAGATCTCATGTTCTCGGCGTGCAACACCGGCCAGCTCGGCAAGCTCGAGCAGTACCACCGCATGTTCCCGAATCTTAAGACGATCTGGGGCTACGCCGGCTACTCGCCGAGCGCCGGCACCGGCTCGACGCGCCACATCGCCAACTGGGAGAAGGGCTCGCGCGGCCACGACGGCGGCGGGGTCGACAAATCGCGCGAGGACGTGGGGAAGGGCTCGGGGCCGCGCGACCAGAACGTCGCGGTGTGGACCGACAAGACCGGCTACGGGACCAAGAGCCACTACGCCGAGATGTCGTACGAGGACATCCGCCCCGAGGTGGACGCGCTCCTCCCAACCTACACCAAGGCGTTCGAGCAGGGCGAGATCAACAAGCCGCAGCTCGACCAGCTCCAGACGCTGCTCCAGAACATCACCGGGATGCACGCCGACCGCCTGGGCGGCGAGCTCGAGAAGTTCAAGCTGATGAACGCGCGCACGCTCTACCTCCGCCACTGGCCGAACATCACCGCCCACTTCAGCGCGACCCACAAGGCCAAGATCGAATCCGGCTACCGCGACGCCGGCGTCACCCTGCCGGTCTTCGCCGGCGCGCCGCGCTCGCAGGTCCTCGCGCAGATCAAGGCCTTCGCCCCCTCGGCGACGGGCGGCCAGGCGAAGGAGGCGCTCAAGCTCCTGACCGAGATCCTGCGCGACCTCGACCCCGCGCAGATCCCCGATACCTGGAACTGATCCCCCGAACGGCCCGCTACATCCCCCCGTGGTAGCGCTCGCTGATCACCCGGTCGGCCTTCTTGAACGCCTCGTCGATGGCGCCGGCGATCACCGAGACCTGGATATCGTCGGTGGTGGAGATGCCGAGCTCGGTCTCGCTGAAGGTGGCCTGGTAGCGCCAGGTCGATCCCCCGGGGCGCCCTAGGAAGGCGTCGACGGTGAACGACTGGAAGAGCGTGCCGGTCTCCCCGCTCGCCGAGCGCGGGGCCCACGAGCGCCCCACCAGCGCCCGCCGCCCGTCGGCGAAATCGAACCAGCGGAAGTCCTTCAGGAGCGTGTAGGTGAGCTTCAGCGTGGCGTTCGAGCGGGTCAGCTCGTTGGAGGTGCGGAGGGTGGCGCAGGCGGCGTCGACCAGGAAGCACGCCGGGTCGGCCGGCTCGACGAAGGTGCGGGCGTAGGCGGTGGCGCTTGGCTCGACGGCGAGCTGATCCTTGTCGGCCTGCACGCGCGCGAAGTCGATCACCGGCCATTTGCTCTCGCGCGTCACCGCGATGCCGAGCGTCTTTTGCGGATCGCGATCCATCGGGAGCGGGGTGACGGTGATGTACTCGCGCCGGAACGGGTCGAGGCGGAGCAGGCGATCATCGCCCGCGCCGTCGGGTCCGAGCTTCTTGGCGGCGAGCAGCTTCTCCAGCGAGTCGAGGCCGGCGCGCATCACCGCGCGGTCCGGATTGTCCCATTCGCGAAACAGGTACCCGGTCACCTGGTTCAGCTCCGCCGGCGCGCTGGGCGTGCACCCCGGGACGGCGGCGGCGAGGAGGACGGCGGCGACGAGGCGGGTGGAGCGAGGCTTCATGCGCATGCGCGAACCAGAGTAGACGAAGAGCGAGCAGCCGGGGGAACGGACTAAACTAAGGGGCCGACCAGCACACGGATGCCGATCGACGCGCAAGAGACTTGCTCGCGCCGCCGACCTACGATCACGATGGGTGGCTCCGATGCCTCGACCCCAATTGCCAAACTCGCCGCTGACCGTCTCCGATACGCTGTGGTCGCTGTGGATCGACCTCACCGAAACGCCCCCTGGACTTACTTCACCGTCCGCGCTGGCGACGATCGAGCACCTCCGTTCCGTCCTCGTGGAATGATGATTCGCGAGCTTCTCGCGCGAATCGCGAAGCAGTCCCTCCTCGCCAAGGGCTTCGTCGCGGACGATCGTCCCGGCCGAACGGACTAACGCGGCTTCACCGGCACCGCCTTCTTGAGGGTGATCTCGAGCGGCGCCGAGGAGACCGCGTCCTCCCAGAAGGCCGGGGAGTCGAAGTCGCGGCGGCAGGCGTCGGTGATCTTCGACGGGGAATCGTGGTTCGGGGCGGCCACGGCGGCCGGCGCGGCGAGGACGCGGTAGACCACCGACCAGCTTCCCGGCGGTGGGGCCGGCCACATCCCTCCGCCGCAGCCCCACTCGTCGATCAGCACCTTCCGCGACGCGCCGGCTTCGATCTCCACCGACGCCTTCGCAGGCTCCGCCGCGTCCTTGACGCACTTGCAGGAGTGGGTGATCACCCGCGTCGCGCCGCCCTTGCGATTGCTGAACAGGACGCCGTGGACCTCGAGATCGCGCACCCTCACCGGCTGCGCCGACGGGTTCGCGATCGTCGCCTCCAGGATCCCGTCGAGCGCGACCGCCTTGCTCGGGACGAAGCGCACCAGGCGAAGCTTGGTCTTCTGGACCAGGGTGACGGTCAGCGGCGGCGCGGCGGGGGCGGTCGCCTCGGGGGGCAGGCCGGCGTGGGCAACGGGCGCCAGGGCGAAAAGGAGCGCGGGGAGGAGGGTGCTTGAACGCATGGGCCCACGGTAGCAGAGCCACCGCGCCTTGACCCGCATGACCTGCTGGAGTACCGCATACGCCATGCGACAGACAGTGCGCGCGATCGCCGTTCTCGTCGGTGTGGCCGGCCTCGCGGGGGCGGCCCCGCCGGAGAAGATCGACACGGTCAAGGCGGAGAGCGGGTTCATCGACGACCCGTTCGCCTTCAGCGACGACGGCAACCTGCTCGCGTTCATCACCACCGACGGGGCGACGGCCTCGAAGCTGCACTTCGTCGTGCCCGGGGGCAAGGTGCCCGAGGTGGCGGTGAAGTACCCGTCGATCACCCCGGAGCGGATCGACTTCCTCGACGGGGAGCGCGTGCTGGTGGTGGAGCGCAATCCGGAGACGCGGCTCGCCCGCGGGCAGATCTTCACCCGCCAGGGCCTGGCGAAGGAGAAGCTCGGCCCGGCCCAGGAGATCGCCCTCGCCACCGTCGCTGGCACGCCCGCGATCGTCAGCTACCTGCGCTCGCCGAAGGGCCCGGTTCAGATCCACACCTTCACCGCGCTGCGACGCAGCGACGGCAAGCCGCTCGCCAGGAAGGCCTTCCCCGAGGACGCCGACGGACGGATCAGCGTCGCCGGCAAGCGCTTCAAGGTGCTCTTCTTCGCCGACGGATACGCCACGCTGGTCGCGCAGAAGGAGGGCGACTTCGACGCCCAGAAGGACATCCGCAAACCCGACGCCGCGTCGCGGGTCGATGTCTTCGGCGGCAAGATTCTCGAAGAGCGCGAGATCCCGGATGTGATCGCCTGGGCGACGCTCACCCAGATCCGGCAGAAGCACCAGAACGAGGCCGACTTCGTGCAGTTCAGCGACGATCTCCGCAAGCTCCTGCTCTACGACCGCGAGGATCGGGTCAGCGAGCTGAAGACACCGCAGCCGCTCCACAAGTACGACCCCACCACGCTCGCCTCCCAGCACCTCGCCCCGGGCCTGCTCGCGCTCTCGCTGACCGTCGATCCGGTCAACCCCGACGCGGTGCGCGCAGAGAAGGCCGACCAGGACTGGCTCGACCTCTACAAGCTCGACGTGAAGGAGCGCCGCCTGGTGTCGCTGGCGCGCATCGCCGGGCTGAAGCGCCCCTCGAGCTGGCGCCTCGCGGGCAACCGGATCGGGATCCTGCGCAAGCACAAGGGCTTCGCCCGCGGCGGCCCGGAGATGGAGATCTTCGACCTCATCCCGCGCCCCGCGCCGCCGCCGCAAAAGCCCGCTCCCGTCCAGGGCGCGCAGGCGGCACCGACCCCGGGTCCCGCGGCTCCCGCGAAGGGCGCGGCGAGCCCACCGCCCGTTGCGCCCGTCCCCCCGGCGAAGAAGTAGCTGCGGCACGGAAACCGAGACGCAACCGCAACGGGAACGGTTCGGGAACGGCAACGGCGACAACGGAAACGGGAACGGCAAGGGCGACGGTACGGCGACGGTACGGCGACGGCGACGGCGACGGTACGGCGACGGCGACGGCGACGGCAACGGCAACTCGCCGCCGGCAGGGCGGGCGCCGGCGGGCGGCTTGACGTGACAGCTCGCCACGGTATTCTCGTCCGAGAATACCGAGGAGACGACATGGCGGTCAGGAAGTTTGCGATTTCGGTGCCCGAAGAGGTGATGAAGGAGGTCGACCGAGCGGCCGCGGGACTCCGGACCACCCGGAGCGGCTTCGTCGCCGACGTGCTTCGGCGGGTCGCCCGCGCGCGATCGGACCGGGAGATTACCCGCCGGGTGAACCAGCTGTTCGCCGACCCCGACGTCGCCGGAGAGCAGCGCGCGACGGCCGCCGCCTTCCGCAAGAAAGTGCCACGGGAGGGCTGGGAGTGGTGATCGAGCAGGGGGACATCGTCTGGGTAGACCTCCCTCCCGCGCGTGGCTCAGCGCCTGCCGGCAGGCGGCCGGCGGTGGTGCTCCAGCACGACCGCTTCAACCGTTCTCGCCTCGGCACCGTGGTGGTCGCCGCGATCACGTCGAACCTCAAGTACGCCGCCCTGCCTGGCAATGTGCGGCTGGCCAGGGGGGAGGGCGGCGTTCCCCGCCCATCGGTCGTGAACGTGACCCAGATCGCATCGATCGATCGGAGCGACGTGATCGAGAAGCTTGGGCGACTCACCCCGAGACGAATTCTCGACGTGTGGGAGGGCGTCCAGCGGGTCCTCCGTCCCGGCGCGCTCGACGCACTTCCTCGCTAGGCAATCGAGCCCTCAGCGACGGCGGCGGCGGGTGAGCGCGAGCGCGCCGGCGACCAGCAGAAGGGTCGCGAAGTCGAAGCCGAGCTGGCGCCGCGAGCGCACGCTGCAGGTGCAGCCCGGGCGGCTGGAGCTGTCTTTCGTGCCGGTGTTCGGGTCCGCCATCTGGACCGTGTGATCGACCGGCGGGAGCGCAGCGTCGATCAGCTTCGCGTTGTCGGTCAGCACCATCGGCTGCCCCTCCTCGCGCAGGATCTCGATCCGCAGGCTCGCCGGCAGCGACGGGAGCGGGCTCGGCGCCCTGCCCCCGGGATAGGTCATCTCGATCCCCTGCGCGCTCAGCCAGGCGGTGCCGCCGCAGGGAAAGGTGAGCGTCGCGCCGTGGATGGCGGAGACCTCCGGGAGATCGGGGTTGAAGCTGAACACCGGGTCCTCGGTCATGTCCACCGGCGAGAGCGTGGTGTAGAGCCGGGTCAGCGTCGGGTAGTCGTGGAACAGCTTCTCGGCGGCGCGCGTCGGCACGATGATCCGCGCCTCGATCTCGCCGGTGAGGGCCGCCGGATCGAACGCGATCCGCACCCCTCCATCGGGCACGCCCCCGTCGCTGCCGGGCGCAACCCACGAGCCGAGGTACTTGCGGATATTGGCGTAGAAGAGCGCCTTGCTGATCCCCGCCTCCACCACCGCCTTCGGGGGCGGAAGAAAGCGTTCGAGGAGGGTGTAGAGCGTGGTCTTGAACGGATAGCCGTGCTTCTGGAGGTACTCCACGTAGTCGGCAGCGTCGGTGAGGCGCCTGAGGTCGGCCGGATCGCCGAACCGTCCCGCCGGGGCCAGCGCGTCCCACGCCACCGTGCTCGGCCCGGCGTACTCGGTGACGAAGGTGTGGTGCTTCGGGGCCTCGCGCGCCGCGCGCACGATCATCGCCTGGTAGTTGATGCTGCCGGTCCAGTCGAGCGCCAGGTCGTCGAGCACGGTGTGGTGGTAGTTGCGCGGGATGGCGCGAGCGCGTCCGAGAACGAACACCTGGATGCCCATGTTCTCCTCCGCACCGACGGAGGTGAGCACGATCGGGATCATCGGCAGGTCGGAGTCGTAGGTCAGCGCGATGGGCTGGATGTCGCCCGCCGTCTTGCCGGACTTGAGCTTGAGCGCGAGGAAATAGGCGCCCGGGTGGAGGTAGGGGGCGATCACGTCGCTGTTGGTCGACGGCACGTAGTAGTGGTTCTTGGTGAGCCAGGCGAGCATCTCGGTGCGGTTGTCGGCCTTCAGCACGGCGTACTCGTAGGGGCCGATGCTGTCCTCGGCGACCACCGCCGGGTTCGGCATCATCTCCTTCATCCCCGAGTCGCCGGCCGTGTCCGGGGCCCAGGTGCCCGCGGAGTCCCCGGAGAGGCCGCCGCAGCCCCCCCCGCCGCTCGACTCGCTCACTGTCCCGGAGCGGCCCATGCAGGCCTCGCGCACGGTGCGCAGGCGGTAGCGCGGCTGGGTCCGGTCCTGGCTCTTCTCGAACAGCTCCTCGGTCGACAGCCCGACCTTCGGCACCGACGGCAGCGGCACCAGCCACCCGAAGTCCCTGGCGTCGCCCGAGTACTGGATCCGGATGTGCGCGACCACCTGCTTTCCGTCCGCGGCGAACACGATCTGCTCGCCCGCCTGGACCACGTTCACCGTCGGATCGGGCGGGGTGAAGCAGCCGCACGCGCGGGCTGTCGAGGCGCCGCCGAGAGAAGCGGCGATCGCTCCGGCGGCGAGAAGGGTCAGGTGTCGCATGGGGAACCTCCAGATTTTGGGCGCAGCGCACAGCAATGGCAGGGCCAGCGCCCACGATGGCAGCAACATCATATAGTTCGCTGCTACGCGATCACCGTAGGTGGTGATTTCCGGACACCCTTGTCGCATTTCCGACCGTCGGAGGAGGTTCACGCCGCGACGGCAACGGCAACGGCAACGGCAACGGCACTGGACGGCAACGGAACGAATCTGGCCCGTCGAGTGGTCGTTCTCACTGACGTGTCAGGGCGCGCGCGAGTGCTGCCCGCAGCGGCTCGGTCCCGTCGTCACCGATGGTGATCGTCGCCGCCACGGCGCGCGCGGTGAGCGGGGCGGCGATCGCGTCGAGGACTGCCGCCGCCTCGTCGGGGCGCCCGATCTCCACCAGCGTCGCGATCAGGAAGACGGTGGGCTCGACGGCGGGCGGGAGGAGCCCGAGACGCCCGAGGCCGGTGCCGACCCCAAACGACGGGACGGTGGCGTGGACCGCGGCGGCGCAGGTCGGGTAGTCGGCCGCCGCGGCTGCGCGCAGCCAGGGCAGGGCAACGTCGGGCTGGTCGAGATCGCGCAGGCAGCGCCCGAGGCCGGCAGCCACGCCCGCGTCGGTGGCGTCGCGCACGAGCCGCTCGCGGTAGAGCGCCGCCGCCGCCCCGGGACGTCCCGTGCTCTCGGCGCGCGAGGCGAGCGCGCACAGGAGCTGATCGAGGAGCAGCGAGCGCTCCTCCGTCGCTGGTGGTGGCCGCTCGGGACCCAGCGCGAGCGGCGCGATCAGCTCGAGAAAGCGGTGTTGCCAGGTGTGCTCCGCGAGGGCGCGTTGGCGCGCGGCGAGCGCTCGTTTTCGCCGTCCCTCGGGATCTGCCAGCGCCTCGCGCACCCTTGCGATCAGCTCCCCGGCATCGGCGAACGAGGGGACTTCATCGACGGAGAAGTAGGCGCGCAGATCGGGCGCCTCCTGCGCCACCTGGAAGGCCCCGAGCATCGCCGCATCGAGGAGCCGGTGCTTGACCATCGGCACCGCGCGGCTCTCCCAGTCGGCGGTCGTGAGGACCACCGCGGCGCGGGCGTAGAGCGCGCACATCTCGGCGCGCGAGGCGAACCCCTCGGGCCACCCGTGGCCACGCACCGCCACCCGCAGGCCGGCTGCTCTCAGCGCAGCCACCATCGCCTCCCGTCGCGCGTAGGCTCGCCCCGCCAGCACCACGTCGTACTCCGTCTCCGCCTCCTGGAGAGCCGGAAGGGGCGCGGTCGCCCAGCGAACCTCGCGCGTGGTCGCATAGCGGTCGTAGATCTGCGCGATCGCGCTCCTTGTTGACGCGTCGTAGCCGGCGGCGAAGATCTCGTCGTCGAAGGCGTAGCCGACGATCCGCGTCCCGCTCCCGCGAATTCGCTCTGCCACCGACGGTGAGAGGTAGTCGTAGGGCGGGTGGGTGACCAGCACGTCGATGCGCTCGCGCGCGCACAGGTCGATCACCAGCGCCTGGTAGGCGGTGATTCCGATCAGGTGGATCGCCTCCTGCGTCGGCACGCGCACCAGCGACCAGCCATCGGGGAGATCGACCCAGTCGTGCATCGCACCGTCGGGATCGATGGTCATCGAGAAGGCGACGCGACGCATGGTCCCGCAGCCTACCTCGACCGTGCGAGATTCTCGCGTTCTCGTCCACGCAACGTCCACGCCGACGTTGAACTCGCACAGTCGAACTACAGAGGCCGCCCGGTTTCTCAAGCCCGTTGGCGGACAGGGAGGGAGCGGAGGCAGCCGCCGGCCACGCCGCCGCCGCTCCTTGCAGGTCCCGTCGACCTTGCCATCGGCCCCGTGGAGACAGCCTCGTGGTCGCATGGTCGCATCAGCGCCCGTCCGGGTGGTCGGACACCGCGTCCGGCTACCGGACACGCCGGACACTCCGACACCCGAAGTGCGCGACGGGCCGGGCGCGAGGGGAAGGTGGGCGGCTGAACGCAGTCGGAGCTGAGGAAGGGGAGGGGGTCGGTCACGCTTGGGGGCAGCCCTGGCCCGGTCACGTCCTTGCCCGCTTCTTCCTTCGCTGCGAGCTCCAGGTTCAGGTCGAGCAAAAACGAGAGCACATCGTCCTTTGTCTTCATGCCGTAGGCGTCGCGGACGGCGGCGTCGAGCCCCGTTTACGCGTCCTTGATCGGGCTCTTCCCCGGCTCCTCGAGCTGGCGGTAGAGGTCGCGCCGGGAGAGACCGTGCTGATTCATCATCTTCTGGCGCAGCGAGCGCAAGTCGACGGCGGCCTCCGCCACCTTGCGCGCCTGCGCCAGCGTGGGCGCCTGCGGCCAGGGGAACGAGTCGAATACGGTGTCGGAGGTGTAGCGGAATCGGCGCGTGAGCGTTGAGCAGCGCTCGACGAACCAGGTCCAGTGGATAGAGGATTGGAGGACGCCGAAGGAGGTGTCGTCGGGTAGCGGGAAAACGATCAGCGCGGCGTTCGGTCGGATGGCCGTGCTGATGAATTCAAAGATCGGCCGCTTGGTCACCTGCGCGCAGGCGATGAAGCGGGGCACGCTCGACAGCTTCGCGATCATCTCGCCGCGCCCCCAGGAGAGCTGCCACCATCGGTCGAGGAACACGGCGTGATGCCTGTTCACCTTGGCCTGCGGATTCCCCAAGACCACCTCGGCGTTTCGCTCTTTCTCTCGCCTGGCCGCCTCCTTCCGCTCAGGAAGCACCAGGACTTTCACCCTTGCGCAGGGCTCCTTGAAGCTACCAGCAGCGTGAACATCCATCTGGTTGAAGTCGATCACCCAGCGACTCGGGCTGCCATCGCGACGCCCGATGAGATCCTCGGCGATGAGGAACGGGAAGATCACGTCCCGGTTTCTTCTTGACTGCTTGAGCATTGCCTTCGCTTCGTCGGGCTCGAGCAGGAATCCTTCCTGGCCATGGGTTTGCCCCTGGTAGCAGGCGCCCGACTCGACGTTGGAGCGGAGGGTTTTCGCTGCAGTGACGTCTATTCCCGTCGATAGAGCGGGGTTGATGAGATCGACGTTCGCCTTCCCCCACGGGCTGTCGACTGCATCGCCCTCTTGCCACGTGAGGAGCTTCTTGCCTGGCACCTTGCCCTTCGCCCAGTTGACGATCGATACGTGAACAGCCGCCTCGCCCGACCAGACCTGGGTTGACACCGCTTCGGTGATCGTACCGCCGTTGCCGACGATGTAGTCGAGCCCGCCCTCGCGCGAGTAGTTCTGCCGGATCGCATTGGTCCCGACCAGGCCCGCTCTGGCGCCCTTCGGCAGGTGGTCGTGGGCGCGACGGAACCAGTAGACGCAGTAGTCGGCGCGTCCCGGCACATCCCTGTCGCGTTCGCGAAGACGGTAGACGTAGGCGGCGCCGAACTCCACCTGCATCTTGTTCTTCGACTGGTAGGGAGGATTGCCGATGATCGCCTCGACCTCGGGCCAGTCGTTGAACAGCGCATCCTTGCAGACGATGTGCTCGTCGAGGTTGTCGAGCGGGAGGGGATCCTCAAGCGTGAAGCCGAGCTGAGCCACGTTCAGCGCGGCGGTGACGGTCCGGCAGCTCGTGCAGGTCGAGCCGATCGACCGGCTCGTAGAGCTGGAGGTCGAAGTCGTAGATCCGGAGCTCGTCGAAGTTGCACAGGACCACGTACCGCGGGCGGTGGGGGACGATGTGCTGCCAGTACTCGAAAGCCTGCTGGTAGTGGCGCCCGAGCTTTTCGCCCCGGCGCTTCATCTTGATGAGGCAGCCGGCGCGCTTCGGCGGCTCCGACGGCCACGGGAGGTCGGCGAACTTCGTCGCCCGCTTCCCCGTCAGCCCGAGGACATGGACGCGCGTCTCGAGGCGGGCGCCGGCCTCCTTGTAGCCCGGCCAGCCGAACGCCTGGAACAGACGGTCGCAGAATACCTGGGCCTCCCCCTTCTCGTCGCCGTCGAGCCTGCCGACGTAGGCGACGAATTCCTGGATCCGCTGCTCAGCGTCGGACATCACCGGAACGGTACCATGGCGATCGGACACGACGACCTGCCAACACCCCCGTCCGGTCGTTCGCCAGGCGCATGGAGGCGCCATCCCGCCATCCTTCCGTCCGGCCGGAATCCGGACGCTGTCCGGCAGGCGGCCGGACGTACGCCCCTCACCGTCGACGACTCGGCCCACGGCGCGGAGCGAGCGGACGGCACGACCGTTGCTGAGGGCCGGCGTCGTGCTAGCCAAAGTGCGTTCCGCCGGAGTGCTTGGGATCGATGCCTTCCCCGTCGAGGTGGAGGTCGATGTCGCGCTCGGACTGCCGGCCTATCACCTGGTCGGATTGCCGACCAACGCGGTCAAGGAGGGCGGGGTGCGGGTGCGCGCCGCGCTGACCCACTCGGGGTTCAAGCTGCCGCCGCGCAAGGTGACGGTGAACCTCGCGCCGGCCGACGTGCGCAAGGACGGCGCGGCCTACGATCTCCCGACGGCGGTGGCGATCCTGGCGGCGCTGGAGATGGTGCCGCGGGCGGCGCTCGAAGGCCTCGTGCTCCTCGGTGAGCTGGCCCTCGACGGGACGCTCCGCCGGGTGGCGGGCGGACTCCCGGTGGCGATCCAGGCGTTCGCCTCGGGGGCGCGCGGGCTGGTGATGCCGCGCGAATGCGCGTCGGAGGCCGCGTCGGTGAGCGGGCTCCCGGTCTATGCCGCCTCGACGCTGCCGGAGGTGGCCGCCTTCCTGCGCGGGGAGTGCGACCTGCCGCGCGCGGCGATGGTCCCGAGGCCGCGCAGCACCACCGGGGTCGACCTCGCGGAGGTGCGCGGCCTCGAGACCGCGCGGCGGGCGCTCGAGGTGGCGGCGGCGGGCGGTCACAACCTGCTCCTGATCGGGCCACCGGGCTCGGGCAAGAGCATGCTCGCGCGCCGCCTGCCCACGATCCTGCCGCCGCTCGACGAGCACGAGGCGGTGGAGACCACCGCGATCTACTCCGCGGCCGGCACCCTCGCGGGCGCGTCGCTGCTCTCGGATCGCCCGTTCCGCGCGCCGCATCACGACGTGTCGGTCGCCGGGCTCGTCGGTGGGGGCTCGGTCCCGCGGCCCGGGGAGATCAGCCTCGCGCACCACGGAGTGCTGTTCCTCGACGAGCTGCCCGAGTTCAAGCGCGCCGCGCTCGAGGCGCTGCGCCAGCCGCTCGAGGACCGCCGGGTGACCATCGTGCGCGCCCGCGCGGCGATCACCTACCCCGCGTCGTTCGCGCTGATCGGCGCGCTCAATCCCTGTCCGTGCGGCTACCGCGGCTCGCCCCTGCGCGGCTGCACCTGCTCGCCCGACGTTGTGCGCCGCTACCTGGCGCGCCTGTCGGGCCCGCTGCTCGACCGGATCGATCTCCACGTCGAGGTGCCGCACATCGATTACCGCGCCCTGCGCTCGGAGCGCGACGGGGAGCCCTCGGCGACGGTGCGCGAGCGGGTGCTGGCAGCGCGGGAGATCCAGAAGCGGCGGGCGCGCGGCCACGACCACGGCCGGTACGCCAACGCGCACATGGGCCCGCGGCAGCTCCAGCAGCACTGCCGCCTCGACGCCACGGCCGACCGTCACCTGGAAGCGTGCGTGAAGCGCTTCGCCCTCAGCGGGCGCGCCGTGCATCGCATCCTGCGGGTCGCCCGCACGGTCGCCGATCTGGCGGGTCGCGAGCACCTCGCACCGTCGGACGTCGCCGAGGCGGTCGCCCTGCGGGCGCTCGATCGACCGGTCACCTGAGGCCGGAGGCACCGACCCGAACGCAGCACTCACCGTCGCGGAGTGGTTCCGCGCGGGCATCCGTTCACGAACGCAGCACCCACCGCCCCGAGGGGCAAGAGGAGAACACATGGGCAAGGTCACGGAGAAGGTCTCGGAGAAGCTGAAGGCGATCGGCGCGGCCATCGCGGCCATCGAGAAGCAGTTCGGGAAGGGCTCGATCATGCCGCTCGGCGGCCCGGAGATCGTCGACATCCCGGTCATCTCGACCGGCTCGCTGGGGCTCGATCTCGCGCTCGGCGTCGGCGGGATCCCGCGCGGGCGGGTGGTGGAGATCTTCGGCCCCGAGTCGTCGGGCAAGACCACCCTCACCCTGCACGCCATCGCCGCCGCCCAGCGCGCCGGGGGCGTGTGCGCCTTCATCGACGCCGAGCACGCGCTCGACGTGGGCTACGCCAAGCGCCTCGGCGTGGACCTCGGCAGCCTGCTCATCTCGCAGCCCGACTGCGGCGAGCAGGCGCTCGAGATCACCGACCAGCTGGTGCGCTCGGGGGCGATCGACCTGATCGTGGTCGACTCCGTCGCTGCGCTCACCCCGCGGGCCGAGATCGAGGGGGACATGGGCGACGCCCACATGGGCCTCCAGGCGCGGCTCATGTCGCAGGCGCTGCGCAAGCTGACCGGGGTGTGCGCGAAGCAGAACACGACGGTGATCTTCATCAACCAGCTCCGCATGAAGATCGGCGTGGTCTTCGGCAACCCGGAGACCACCACCGGCGGCAACGCGCTCAAGTTCTACGCGTCGGTGCGGCTCGATATCCGCCGCATCGGGCAGCTCAAGGAGGGCGAGCAGACCGTGGGCACGCGGGCGCGGGTGAAGGTGGTGAAGAACAAGGTCGC
>SHYY01000100.1 GCA_009692555.1 Myxococcales bacterium | reverse complement strand
GGAGGGCGCCCGCTTCTACGGCATCGCCCGGGGCTCCGCGATGGAGTGCAAGGCGATCGGGGATGCCTTTGCGGTCCTGCAACTCGCCTTGGAAGACACTCGGCGACAGGCCATGGAGCTGCTGACCCGCATCGTGGAGATGCTCGCGCGCATGTGCCGGAGAGGTGATCCCCCGCGCGAGAGTGCCACTGAATCGACTACGACTACGACTACGACTCCGTGAGCGGAGGGACCCCCTTCTCCGTTAAGCACCCGGCCGACAAGACTCAGTAGACGGGCGAGCGGCGAGTGACTACCATCGCGCCGTGCTGGATGGGGTTCCGCTGTCGGAGATCGTCGCCGCTGCGCTGGCGGAGGGTGCGGAGCGCGAGCCGCTCTACCGAGCGCTGCTCGAGCACCCGATCTGCGTCGCGGAGGTCGGGCCGGGAGCGCCCGCGGGGCCGATGGTGCAGCTCGGTGAAACGCTGTCGCCGCAGAAGGCGATGATCGCGGTGGCCCGCCCAGAGAAGGTGGGACCACCCCCGATCGCGGTGCGACTGATGCAGTCGACGTCGCTGGGAGCACCGGTGGTGCCGCTCTGGACCTCGGACGCGGCGATGGCCGAGGGGGCAGCGGAGCGCGGCCTGTGGCCCGACGGTGCGGTGCGCGGCAGGGTGTACGAGAAGGGCGCGGTGTTTCCGCTTCTGCGCGGCCATCCCGGTGCGGTAGTGGCGATCACCGGGGGCCGATCGCTGGCCCTCGACGCGGGCGAGGTGGTGGCGCTCGCCGACCGTCAGACCCCCTCGGAGTACCTGGAAGGGCTGCGCAAGCTGATCGCCTCCGGTCGACCGCGCGAGGCCGTCCGCCGTCTCGCGCTGCGCCCGCTCTACACCCTCGGCCATCCCCACGGCGGGATGCTGATGTTCGGGCGCGAGCTGCCGGCGTTCCTTCACCTCGACGCCGCGGAGCGCTTCGGCGCCCGCATGACGAAGCAGCTCGGTTCGCGCGCACAGCATGGACTCGTCGCTGCGGCGGAGCTGTTCAAGAACGCCGTGCGCGGCAAGCTGACCGTGCTGATTGATCCCGGCCCGCGGGTGATCCGGCTGCGACCGGAGGACATGCGCTGAGCCCGCGCTTCCCTCTCCCCGATCCATGTCCCCCGCGTCGCCCCTGTCTCTGCCCTCCCCTGCCCCGCGGCGAGCCCGCCGCGTGCGCCGGATTTTACGCGGACTGGCGCTCTGGTTTGCGCTTCCGCTCGCACTGCTCGTCGGAACCCTGCTGATCCTTCTCGCCCACCTCGATGCCGGGCCGATCCGTTCGTGGGTACTCGCCGCCGTGCGCGATGGCGCCGGGCTGTCGGTCGACTACGACCAGGCGTCGCTCTCCCCGTTCTCCGGACTCAGGCTGCGCGGACTCCGCATCCCCTCTCCGCCACCCTACGAGGCGGTCGCGCCTGACCTGCTGCGACTCGGCGCCCTCGACGTCCGGTGGTCGCTGGGCACGCTTCTCGGCCACCGACCCGAGATCGAGGAGATCTCCCTCGATGACCTCACGGTGACCGTGGTGGTCGACGACGAAGGGACGAACTCGCTCGCTTCCCTGCTGGCCGGTCTCAAGCCTTCGCCGTCGCCAGGGCCCCCGCCGCCCCCCACCTCGCACCTTCTGGCCTCCCTCGCCACCGATGGGGGAGGTGACTTCGGACGGGTGAGCGCCGCGCTCGGACCGCTCCAGGTCATCCGGCGCCGTGGAGGCACGCCCTACCAGCGGATCACCCTCCATGGCCTCGCCCTCGACGGGAAGGCGGGAATCGGGCCGGGCGGGCTCGACGGAGATCTCCGGATCGGGACGAAGGAGCATCCCGTCGATCTGAAGGCGACCGTCGAGGAGCTACCGCCGCCGGGCGCCGACGCCAGACCGGGCCGCGAGGTGGTGACGCAGTTCTGGGCGCAGGCCACGGTCGCCGGCTCCCAGGCCCGCGCGGCGCTCGGGCTGCGCCTGGTGCGCCAGGATCTCGATCCCGCGCTGCCGCAGCGCCTCCTCGACCTCGACGTCGCGGCCCGCTTCGCGCCGCAAGACAGGCGCACCGTGATCGAGCTGACGCAGGGTTCGATCCTCGATGGTGCGGTCACCGCGGAGCTCACCGCGGAGCTCGTCGATGGAGGCGAGAGCACCCCCGGGATCCGCAGCGCAAAGGCCACGGCGAACCTGGAGCGCCTCGCCGCCGCCCTACCCGCCTCGCTGGGCACGCTCAGCGCACCCGGTGGCAACCTCGCCCTCTCGGTACGCAACCTCGAGCTGGCCCCGTTCGTCCGGATCCTCGACGGGGGCGAGCTGCGCGCCGATGCCACCCTCCCAAGCATTGACGCCCGCCACGGGGACAATCGGGCCCACCTCGAGGGCGCCACGATCGCGCTGCGCGGTCGCGCAGGTGCCACGCCGGCGCCGCTCCGCCTCGATCTCCAACTTCCGGTGGGCAGCCTCCTCGTCGCGGCCGGCGGCAGCTCGATCACCGCCACGAAACTCCTCGTCCGCGGCTCGCTCGATCGCCTGCGGCTGCCCGCCTCGAACCTCGCCGCGGCGACGGGCGATGCCGCGATCGACCTCACCTTCGGAGCCCTCTCCGCCCGCTCCGCCGGCACCACCGCCACCGCCTCGGGCGTGGGCCTCTCCCTGGCTGCGCCGCTGCCGGGCGGCGGCCCGATCGCTCTCCGGGGCACCCTCCCGATCGCCCACCTCGCGATCTCGGGCGCGGGGAGCCGTGTCGTGCTCGGTCCGGTGCGCGCTGATCTCCGCGCGACGATCCACTCCCCGACCCGCTTCGACGCGCTGGTGGACGCCACCCTCGGCGCGCTGGCGAGCCACCTCGGCGACGGCGACGCCACCGTCGGTGACGCCCGCCTGAAGCTCGGCCTCGCCGGGATCGTCCTGGCCGACGATCCGCTCGCCACCGTCGGCGCCGCGACGCTCCGTGGCACGCTCGGTCGCGCCTCCCTCCAACGCGCGGGGATCACCGCGATCGGCGGCGGGATCGGGATCGACCTTTCGGCGATCTCCCGCGGCGCGCCGCCCTACCGCGTCGACCTCAAGCTCCCAGTCGCCGGTCTGGAGATCCGGCGTGACCGGGGCGGCACCCTCCTGCCGAAGGCGGCCGGCCGCATCGATCTGGCCCTGGTCGATCTGGTCCCGGATCTTGCCCGGCCGATCCGGAGCCGCGCGCGCATCCGGGCCGCGATCGATCTGGGCCCCTTCCAGGCAAGCGCCACCATCGACAAGGCGTCGGACCGCGCCGGCTTCGATCTCCACACCCGCGCCGACCGGCTCGGAGCGGTGCGCCTCCTGCTCCCCGAGAGCGTGACAAAGGACCACGAGATCCCCTGGGAGCGCATCGCCCTCGCCGTCGACAGCCGCGGGGCGATCGCCGGCTTCGACCGTCCCACCGTCGACGCCGACACGGTCGTGAAGCTCCGCGGAGCAGCGCTGAAGAGCGGCAAGCTCGACATCGGCGCCGACGCGATCGACGCCACCCTCGCCTTCCACGGCCCGCTCCGCCGCCACGCGCTCACGCTCGACCTTGCGCTCGCCGGACCGCGCTGGGATGGCCGCCGCAGCGACGGAACCCATCGCATCTCGCTGCGCAGCACTCTCGACCTGGACCGCCCGCGGATCGACCTCCACTTCGAGGGCGCCGGCGCCGCCGGTCCCGAGGGCACGCTCGCCCTGCAGATGGACTTCGACGCCGCCACCCGCACCGTGCGCTACGCGATCGACGGCCGGATCGCCCGCCTCGGTTTCGTCGCCGCCCTCCTCCCGCCGTCGCTGCGCGAGCACCACCGCCTGGACTGGGAGCGCCTGACGGTGCAGGTGCGCGGCCACGGCGCGGCGCGGGAGGTGGTGCGCGGCTTCGGCCGGGATCTCAGCCCGCACCTGGCCGAGCGGCCCCTGGAGGTGCTGCGCGGCGACGAGGCGCTCGATGTCACGCTCGGCGAACTGCACTACCGCGGGGATCGCGATCTGCAAATCGACACGCCGCTGGTGACGGTCCATAGCGCGGGGCGGGCCGACGACGACGCGCGGCACGCCGAGGTCTCGCTGGTCGCCCCCGAGCTTCACGTCGTCAGCGCCGGCCGCCGCATTGACCTCACCGCCTTCGCACCCACCGCCACCGTCGACGGCGAGGGCCGACTCCCCGAGGGCCAGCTCCGCGTCCTCCTCGGCACCACCATCGGTGCAGTGCGCCAGAGCTTCGTGCCGGGCTATCCGATCGCCGATCTGGCGTTCGCTGCCCGCGCGCGCGGCCACCTGCACGGAGCCATTCACCTGGAGGAGGTGCGGATCGACAACCCGGGCGGTGGCACTCACCTCGACTTCAAGGGCGGGCTGGATCTGACGGCCGGCAGCGACGGGCGAGAGGCGACCGGCAAAGTCCAGGCGAACGGAAACGGGAACGGAAACGGGAACGCGAACGGGAACGCGAACGGAAGCGCGAACGGAACCGACGATCGGGTCCCCGGCCGCCGCAGCCTGTTCATCGAGGGGGCGCTCGCCCAGCGCCTCGATCCGCTCCACGTCGAGGGCGTTCGCGCCCGCGGCCGGATCGAGGTGCCCTTCCGCCTCGAGTCGGGCGACCTCGCCCTGCTCCACGCCGTCGCCACCCTGCGTCTCGCGGACGTGCACCTCGACCTCGCCGCGCGCGGCCTCTCGGTGACGGATCTCGACGGGCAGATCCCGATGGTGCAGGACATCCTCCTCGGCCCGGGCGGGCCCGCACTGCTCGGCGGCGCGTCCGCGAGCGCCTACCCGCGCCTCCGCTTCAACGATCACCAGCCCTTCCTGGCCGGCGAACGCTTCGTCACCGCACAGCGCGTCCGCGTCGGCGAGTTCGCCCTCGGCCCTGTGGCCGCCAACGTCCACATCGATCGCAACCTGTTCGCCCTCGACCAGCTCGAGGCGGAGGCCGCCGGTGGCCGCGTCACCGGCCAGTGCCTGGTCGACTGGCGCGGCGACGACACCGAGGTTCGGCTCCGCGGCGGCGTCACCGGCCTCCGCCCGTCGGACAAGAGCGACGAGCGCCTGGATGCCAACGCCGCTCTCACGCTCTCGCCCTACCGCCTCGCGCTCGAGGGGCGCGCCGAGGTCATCCGCATCGGCCGCGCCCACCTCGAGGCGCTGCTCGACCACGCCGACCCCTATCACGCCGATGTCGCCACCAACCGGGTGCGGCAGGCGCTCCGGATCGGCTACCCGAAGCAGGTCCGCCTGCGCTTCGAGCGCGGCTTCGCAGCCCTCAAGATCACCCTCGGCGGACTCACCGACGTGGTCCGCATCGACGAGATCCGCGGCGTCCCGCTCGGCCCGCTCCTGGAACGCTACCTCGGCCCCGCGCTCTTGCGGGAGGAGGCTCCATGACCCGCTTGTCACCCCGCGCTCTACCCCTCACGCTCCTCTGCGCCCTCGCCTGCGCCGCCACCTCCGGCTGCGTCACGGCGCCCGACCTCGTGATCGTCGATCGCAAGACCGCGCTTGAGGAGCAGGCCTCCGGCTCGTTCCGCGGCCTCGAGGACGAGCTGGAGCAGGCGGGGATCACGCCGCGCCCGGCCCCCTACACCCGCGCCCAGCTCGCCGAAGGAGGCGTCACCGGCACCGGCCTCGGGGGCCCGGGAAGCGAAGCCGCCGACCAGGCGGCGGGCGACGCGGCGCAGATCGACCAGCTCCTCATCCGGCGCTGCGCGGGCGAGGCGCTCGACGGCACGCTGGTCGAGACGCTCGTCACCTGCACCGGCAGCGCGGACGCTGCCCGGATCGGCCACCTGCTCGAGCGCGAGAACCGCAACCGCCGGCAAGCATGGACCTATCTCGCCACCAAGCGGCCGCGTGCCTCGCCGGCCGAGATCCGCCGGGCGTGGCGCGAGGTCCACCTGCGCGGCGTGGTGTGCGACGGACAGGTGCAGCGCGACGACGGCTCCTGGGAGGCCAAGCGATGCTGAGGAGCGCCCGCCTCGCAAGCCTCGCCTGGGTGCTCCTCCACGCCACCACCGCCCACGCGGGCACCGGGGGCCTGCGCGCGCCCGAACGCCTCACCGCCGGCCCCTCCGACCAGCTCCTCGGACAGCTCGCACCCTCCGGGCGGCTCTACTTCGTGAGCAACCAGAACGCCACCACGCAGATCTTCGCCGCCCACCCGGGTGGCGGCGCCTCCCCGGCGTTCGACGAGGCGGCCGACGTCACCTGGCCACGCATCAGCCCGGATGGGCAGAGGCTCCTCTACATCTCCTTTCGCTCCGACGCGGCGGGCGATCTCTGCCTGCGCGACCTCGCCACCCTCGAACGCCGCTGCCTCACCGGCGAGGGCACCTCGGAGGTCCATGCGCTCTGGCTCGACGGTGGGCGCAGCATCGCGGTGGTCCGCCGCGCCGGCCTGCATGGTGACCTCCAGCTCCGCCGGATCGACGTCGCGACCGGGGCCGACTCGCCGCTGCTCGACCGCAACCTGGCGAGCCCGGCGGTCTCGCCCGACGGAAGGTGGCTCGCCTACGTCCCCCTCGAGCGCGGCGGGCACCACGTCGGACCGGGCTTCTCGGCGCACGCCGGCCGGGCGATCGAAGTGGTGCGTCTCGACGGTGCGGCGCCAGGCCCCCCGTCGCGCATCCCGTTCGATCTCCCGGGCGCGAGCGGCTTCCCCGCCTTCGCCAGCGACGGGAAACACCTCTACTTCTCGCAGTACCTGAACGACAGCAACTTCGACGGCACGATCGACGGCGCCGACCACAGCGTGCTGTTCCGCGTCCGCTTCGCCGGCGATGGTAGCGCCGACCCCCTCGCCGCCGAGCAGCTCACCAGCGCCGACTGGAACTGCCAGTACCCCGCACCCGCGGCGGACCGCCTGATCGCCACCTGCCAGTTCGAGGGGGCGCTCCACGTCTATTCCCTCCCACTCGAGGGCGCGCTCCAGGGCGACTGGACCACCGCCCAGCTCCTCGATGAGCAGGCGACGAGCAGGAACCCGTGGGAGCGCCTGCTGCTGCTGAGCCGTCTGGTCGAGCAGGTGGCCGAGCCGCGGGAGAAGGCGCGGCTCCTGCGCGAGATGGTGCGGCTGCACCTGGCTCTGGGCGAGTTCGAGTCGGCGGAGTTCTACACGCGCCGCCTGCAGCGCTTCCTGGCCGACCCCGAGGCGGCCGGATTGGGGGCCGTCCTGCTCGAGCTGGCGGCGCACCGGCGCGCCGAGCGGGCCCTGGCGCGGGGTCAGCTCAGCGAGCGGTTCGTCGGCGACGCGCGGGCGCGCCTGACCCGCCTGCGCGCCTTCGACGAACGCACCCACCCGTCGGTGGCGGCGCTGGCGGCGCTGGCGCGGAGCGAGATCCACGACGTGATCGGGGAAAAGGACCGCGCGATCGCGGAGCTCGCGTCGGTGGCGGTGGCGAAGCAGGAAGAGCCGCTGGTGCTGCACACCCTGGCCGCCCGATCGATCGCGCTGTGGCGACCGCTGGGCGACGGCGAGGCGGTCCTCGGACTCCTCCGTGCCCTGGCCGAGCACCCCGCCCTCTCGCCGCGCGAGCGGATCGACTACGCCGAGGCGTTCGTACGCGAGGTGGTGCGCGGACGCCCGCAGCCCTTGCGAGCAGCGCTCCTCGACGGCTGGCGCGGCCGGGTCGGCGGCGACTCCGATATCGCGTTCCTGATCGATGTCGAGCGGCGCCTGGCCGATCTGGCGCCGGCGACCCAGGAGCAGGTGCGGGTGGGCGTCTTCGACCTCTACCGCCGCAACAAGACCTTTGACCGGCGCCGCGCCCTCGTCGCTGCCACCATCGACCGCGCCGCCCGCCAGGACAACGACTACCTGCTCTACCAGTTCGCCGAGACCTGGGTGAGCGGCCTCGATCGCGAGCGCGCGGAGCGGCGGCGCGCCGAGCGCCTCTACCGCGACGTGGTCCTCGAGCGCGCCTACATCGAGTCGGCGCGCGGCGAGGTGCCGGACGCACGGGCCCACTTCTTCGGCGTCACCCTCCAGACCGACTCGCTGGAGGCGCACATCGGCTTCATCGAGTCGCGCCTGCGCGAGGGGAAGCTCACCCAAGGCGCGGTCGGCGCCGAGTACGAGAAGCGCTTCGCCGGGCGGCCCGACGATCCGGTGCTGCGCTTCGCCCGCGCCTGGCTCCTCGCGCGCAACCTCCCGGTGGTCACCGACGACGCGGCGCACGAGCGGGTCGTCGGCGAGGTGGTCGCCCACCTGGAGATCGCTTCGCGCGGCCTGCGCGGCGCGCCCGAGATCGATCACCTCCTTGGCTGGGTCGCGCACCAGCGCTGGCTCCGCACCGCCTTCGCTCCGTCGGCGCTCGAAGCCGACACCCGCTACCAGCTGGCGCTCGACCTCGCCCGCGACAACCCGCGCCAGCGGGCGCCGCTCCTCGACGGCCTGGCCGCCCTCCAGTCGTCGGTGGGCAACCACCGCCTCGCGCTCGATCACTTCGCGCTGCGCGAGAAGCTGCCGTTCATCGACCCCGCGGCGGAGCTCGCCCACCGCCTCGGCAAGGCGCGCAGCCTGCTCCACGCCGACCGCGACGCCGAGGCCGCCCGCGAGGCCGCGCGTGCCGTCCTGCTCGTCGAGAAACACCCCGCGCTGGCCCGCTTCCGGCCACTGGTGCTCGATCGCGCGGCCCTCTGTCACCTCGCGGCGGCCGACTTCGCCGGTGCGCTCCGCCGCTACGCCGAGCTCGCCCCGCTGATCGAGAACCTGCCGGCCGGAGCAGCCCGCGATCGGGATCGACTGGTCCTCCGGATCGGCCGCGCGGCCGCTTCCCTCGGTGCCGGCGCGCTCCCCGCAGCGCTCGCCGACCTCGCCGCCGCCGAGCCGCTCGTCGACGGCGGCGTGCCGGGGCCGACGCCCTCGCGCATCCAGGTCCGGCTTCGGCGCGCCACGCCTGAGGAGGCCCGCGAGTCCTACCGCATCCTGATCGTCGGGCTGCGCGCCCAGGTCTTCCGCCGCCAGGGCGACCTCCCCGCCGCCGCCGCCGCGCTCTTGCGCCGCCGCAGCCTGATCGAGCAGCGGCTCCAGCGCACCGATCTCGACGAGGACCGCCTCGAGCTCGCGCTGATCGAGGCGCAGCTCGCCGAGTGCGCCCACCGCCAGGGCGATCCGCGCGCCGCCCTGCGCCGCGTCGAGGCCGGCCTGCGCCTCACCGACGAGTGGAGCCGCCGCACCGGCACGGCGCAAAGCGACACCGGGCTGGCGCTCCTCCGCGCCTGCGCCGAGCTGCACTTCCACCGCGGCCTCCCCCTTTCCGCCTACAGCCTCGATCTCCAGGGCCGCCTGCGCAAAGCCCACGCCGAGCTATGCGCCAGCCGCAACCCCCAGCAGGAGGGTGAGCGACGGCGCCTGGGCCTCTACCTGACGCTGCTGCGCCTCGATGGCATGCGTGATGGCGTGCGCTGATCACTTGCGCCCGATCGCCAGTCCGAGGATGCTAACCGTCTTGTCATTGAGGAGGAACATCATGAGAAGGTTCACCAGGCTCGCCACCCTGTCGGTCCTCGGCGGACTCACCGCGTGCGGCGGGTTCCTTCCTGGCGGCGACGGCGATGGCGGATTCGAGGATGGCGGCGCGCGCGACTTCGCCACCGGAGGCAGCGACAGCGGCGGCAGCAACGGTGGAGGCGGCGTCCAGGCGAAGTTCAGCAGCCTCTACGGCGACTACTTCGGCAAGTGCGGAAGCTGCCACGCCCCCGCGGCGCCCGGTCGCACCGCCGACATCGAGACCACCCTCGACTTCTCCACCGTCGCCACCGCCCACCAGACCATCACCAAGGGCAAGGCGATGAACCTGATCGGCAACCACATGGACTGCAACAGCGTGCCGTTCATCCAGCCCACGGCCGCTCAGAGCCTGATCTACGCCGTCGTCGACGGAAAAGCGCGCCAGGTGTTCGACCTCGCCGCCGCCCCCAAGTGCGACGAGAGCGCGATCTCCGACGAGACGGTCAAGGTCGGCTCCCAGCCCTCGCCGGCGTTCCTCGGCGCGCTGAAAAAGTGGATCGAGGACGGCGCGCCCAACGACTGAGAGATCGCTATTCGTCGATCTCGGCGCCGAGGCTGCGCAGCGTCGCGACGAACCCCGGGAAGCTGGTCGCGACGTTGTCGGTATCGGCGATCGAGAAGACGCCCTCCCCTCCCAGCGCCGCCACCGCCGCCGCCATCGCGATGCGGTGATCCCCCCGGCTCGCCACCTCGCCACCCCGCACGCGGCCCCCTTCGATCACCAGCCCATCGCGCCGCTCCTCGACGGTGACCCCGATCGCCGCGAGCGCCGCCGCCATCGCCGCGATGCGATCCGACTCCTTGACCCGCAGCTCTCCGGCGTCCCGGATCACCGTGCGCCCCCGGGCGTGCGCTGCCAGCACAGCGACGAGGGGCAGCTCGTCGATCGCCCGCACCGCCAGCTCCCCCGCCACCTCGGTGCCCTCCAGTTGCGAGCCGCGCGCCGTCAGATCCGCCACCGGCTCGCCCCCCTCGTCACGGAGGCCGGCGACTGTGATCGCCGCGCCCATTGCCCCGAGCACGTCGAGTACGCCGGTCCGTGTCGGGTTCACTCCCACCCCGCGCACGGTCACCACGCTGCCCGGCACCACGATCGCCGCCGCGAGGAGAAACGCGGCCGAGGAGAGATCGCCCGGCACGCTCCAGTCGCGCGCCGGGAGGCGCCGTTCCCACCCCGTCGGATCGATCGTCACCCGCGGCCCATCGACGGTGAGCGGCACGCCGAGGCTCTGCAGCATCCGCTCGGTGTGATCGCGCGAGAGCGCCGGCTCGATCACCGAGGTCGCTCCGTCGGCCCACAGCCCGGCGAGGAGCAGCGCCGACTTCACCTGCGCGCTCGCCGTCGGTGAGCGAAATTCGATCCCGCGCAGCCGCGACGGCGCGGGACCCACTGTCAGCGGGGCGCACAGCTCGCCGCGCCGCCTTCGACCCTCCACCCGCCCACCCATCGCGGCGAGCGGTCCAGCGATACGCGCCATCGGCCGCGACTCGAGGTAGCGATCCCCCACCAGCGTCGAGGGAAAGGGCTGCGCGACAAGCACGCCGGCGAGCAGCCGCATCGTGGTTCCCGAGTTGCCACAATCGAGAGCCCGCGCCGCCTCGCGGAGCCCGCCGAGACCCACTCCCTCGACCCCCAGCGCGCCGCTCTCCTCGCCGCTGATCGCCACGCCGAGCGCCCGGAACGCCGCAACCGTGCGCCGATTGTCCTCGCCGCCGGAGAGACCCCTCACCATCGCCCGCCCGCTTCCGAGAGCCGCCAGGATCACCGCGCGATGGCCGATCGACTTGTCGCCCGGTACGGTCACCTCACCGACGAGCGGACGCACCGCACCGCGGACCCGGAAGCGGCTCACTTCGCCGCCCCGCTGGCGAGTTCGAACAGCCGCTCCAGGCGCACCAACAACCGGTCCAGCCGCGCTTGATCGAGGCGAAGGGCGCCATGCAGCTCATCGCGCTTCGTCGCCAGGCGGATCACGTCGAGGAACGGCGCCAGCCCGAGCAGGCGCACCAGCGGCTGAGCCTTCAGGTCGTCAAGGCGGAGCCGCATGCGCGCCGTCAGATCGTTGGCCCCCGCCGCGTCGCGCGCTCCCGCGACCAGCCCGATATCGATCCCGTCGCCGACCGCGATCGCCACCACCACCCAGTGGATCAGGTCGATCGCCACGCCGGCGGCCGCGAGCCGCTCCCGCAGCGGCGCCGGCGGGTGCAGCGCGGCGATCACCGCCGGCCGACCGCTCTTCGCCGCGGGGGCGCGCGGGAGCAGCGCCGCCAGCCCATCCCCCTGCAGCCCAGCCTCGTTGCCGAGCGCCACATCGATCACCCGGCGCACCTCGGTGCGCGACCCCACCGCGACGGTGCGCGCGGTGATCGACGCGCATGCGCGCCCGTCGCCCTCCCACATCCGGATCCCGTGGTATTCGACCTCGAGGAGCGGCTCCTCCGCCCTGGCCAGCGCCGTCCGCACCCGCGCGATGTCGGTCCTCCCGCGCAGCAGCCAGGTGACCTCGATCCCGTCGCTGCCCGCCCCGGTGACCGCCGCCGCGGCGAGATCCAGATCGGCGATCGGGTCGAAGCCGAGCCCGTCGATCCGGGCCCGCGTCCCCTCGGGCAGCGCCGCTCGCAGCCGCGCCGTCATCGCCCACGCCCGAAGCTGCGCCACGTCCACATCCAGCACCGCCTCCGCCCCCGACGGCAGGAGCCCCACGAGATCCTCATCGATCGCCCGCGGCCGCTCCGCCTCCCGCCTTTGCGAACCACCGCACCCGGCGATCAGCAGCGCCAGCGCCGCGCCACCGCGCCTCATCCCAGCCCGAGCACGACCGACAGCGCCCCGAGAAAGCGGTGGTTTTCCGCCCTCGTACCAACGGTGACGCGGAGATGCTGGGGCAGCCCGTAGCCACCCATCGGCCGCACGATCACCCCGCGCGCGAGCAGATCGACGAACACCTGCCGCCCCTCCCGCGGCGCGACGTCGAACAGGACAAAGTTGCCCTGGCTCGGCACGTACCCCACCCCGAGCCGCCCGAGCCCATCGGTCAGATCCATCATCCCCTCGCGATTGGCCTGCCGCGATCGCGCGACGTGCTCCCCGTCGCCGAGCGCCGCCACCGCCGCCGCCTGCGCCAGTGCGCTCACATTGAACGGGGCCCGCACCCGATTGAGATACTCGATCAGCTCGGCAGGGCCGACCCCCCACCCGCAGCGCAACCCGGCCAGCCCGTAGATCTTCGAGAAGGTGCGCATCGTGACGGTGAGCAGCCGCTCCCCGCGCAGTGCCAGCATGTCGGGATAATCGGCCGCTTCGGCATACTCATGGTAGGCCTCGTCGACGGCGAGGATGACGTGACCCGGCAGGCGATCCATCAGTCGTCGCACCTCCGCCGCCGTCGCGTACACCCCGGTCGGATTGTCGGGGTTCGCCAGAAACACGATCTTGGTCCGCGCCCCCGCCGCCGACGCCAGCGCGTCCAGATCGTAGGCGAATCCCGGCCCGCGCGGCACGTCGCGGTAGGCCACGCCCCGCGCCTGCGCCGACAGCTTGTAGCAGACGAAGGTCTGGGCCGGCGCAATCACCTCGTCCCCCGGGCCACAGAATGTCCGCACCAGCAGATCGAGGATCTCGTTCGATCCGTTGCCGATCGCCACCTCCTCCTCGCGCACCGCGTGCCGTGCGTGCGCGGCCGCCAGCGCGCGGCGGAGATGGTAGCCGCCCCCGTCGGGGTAGCGGTGGATCTCCGACAGCGCCGCCCGCAGCGCATCGAGCGCCCGCGGCGATGGCCCGAGGGGGTTCTCGTTCGAGGCCAGCTTGATCACGCCACCCGCCGGCAGCACCGGCCCGAGCTCGCGCTCCACCTCCTCGATCGGCTTGCCGGGCTCGTACGGGCTGAGGGTCGCGATCCCCGGTGCGACCAGGGCGGCGATCGACGACATGCTCGCGTGGCTCATGATGCGGGTGTCTCCGTACCGATGGGGCCGCGCGACCTGGTCGGCTCGCGCGGAGCTTAGCCGTCCACCCGCCGTCGTTCAAGACGCCCAAGGGCTGCTCTCCGCGCGAACGCCGGCTGCGCTATACTGCCCGGCCATGCGCGGCAAGCGGCACGCCCTCGGACTGTTCGCCCTCGCCCTCCTCGTGTCGATGGCGGGGTGCACCGATCTCGGGGATCGCCTCGACTCGGCGCTGCAGGCGGGCTCCTTTGTCGCCTACCTGCTCGCCTTCTTCGGCGGCGTGCTCACCAGCCTCACCCCGTGCGTCTATCCGCTCATCCCGATCACCCTCTCGATCTTCGGGGCGCGCGGCGCCAACGTCAGCCGCGGCCGCGCGATCGCGCTCGCCACCGTCTACGTCGGCGGGATCGCCGTGATGTACTCCACCCTCGGCGTGGGCGTCGCGCTCACCGGCCGCGCGTTCGGCACCTTCATGGGCAGCCCGTGGGTGATCGCGCCGATCGCGACCCTCTTCCTGATCATGTCGGCATCGATGTTCGGCGCCTTCGAGCTCAACCTGCCGATCGGGCTGCAGACGCGCCTCTCGCAGCTTGGCGGCACCGGCTGGTGGGGCGCCTTCGTGATGGGCCTCGTCGGTGGCATCATCGCCGCGCCCTGCACAGGACCGGTCCTCGCGTCGCTCCTCGCCTTCGTCGCCACCACCCGCTCGGTGGTCTTCGGCGGCTCGCTGCTCTTCACCTACGCCGTGGGGATGGGCATGCTCTTCTTCCTGCTCGCCGCCACCGCCGCTTCACTCCCGAAGTCGGGCGCCTGGATGGAGGCGGTGAAGAGCCTGTTCGGCGTGATCATGATCGAGGCCGCGCTGTTCTTCCTTCGCAACGTGATCCGCCCGCTCCACCACTTCGGCGACTGGCACATCCGCTTCGCGCTCATCCACGGCGCCCTGGTCCTCCTTGGCGTGGCGATGGGCGGCATCCACCTCACCTTCCACGACGACTGGGGGCGACGCATCCGCAAGGGAATCGGCGTCGGCCTGATCACCTACGGCGTCTTCGGCGTGATCGCCTGGACGCTCGCCGCCAAGCCACTCGAGTGGGTGCAGGGCGAGCCCGCTGCCGTGACCAAGGCAAACGCCGGCAAGCGTCCGTTACTCCTCGACTTTTCGGCCGAATGGTGCATCCCCTGCGGCGAGATGGACGTGCAGGTATTCGGCAACGACGACGTCCAGCGCGCGCTCGAGCGCTTCGTGGTCGGAAAGGTCGACTGCACCGACGAGGACGACGCCATCGCTGCGATCAAGGCCCGGTACGAGGCCCGCACGCTACCGACCATCGTGCTGCTCGGCTCCGACGGCAAGATCGTTCATCGCTGGAACCGGGTGATCACGCCCGACGAGCTGCTCGAAAAGCTGAAGGAAGTCAGGTAGGCGGCCTATGCGCGAGCAGGTGGTGATCACGGGGCTGGGTGTCGTCTCGGCGGCGGGGGTCACGCGCGATGCCTTCTTCTCCGCGCTCGCCGAAGGTCGCAGCGGGATCGCCGCGGATCCGGCCTACGCCGCGAGCGGCCATCCTCTGGTGGGGCGGGTGGGCGACTTCGGTGTGAAGCAGCACGCCCCGCCCCGGGCCCTGCGGCGCCTCGCCCGGCTGTCGCAGATGGCGCTGGTCGCGGCAAAGCAGGCGATGGCCCAGAGCGGGCTCCCGGCCCCAGGCTACGACGCCGAGCGCGTGGGCATCGTCCTCGGCACCGGCCTCGGCACGCTCAGGGAGACCCTCGACTTCCTCGTCGGATGCCACCGCGATGGGCCGGCGTCCGGGTCGCCGCTCCTCTTCCCGTCGTCGGTGATGAACGCCGCCGCCGGGCAGATGGCCCTCGAACTCGGGCTGCGCGGTGTGAACACGACGGTCAACCATCGCGAGCAATCGCCTTTCGCCGCGCTGCAAGTGGCGGCCGATCTGCTCGTGCTCGGGCGCGCCGACGCGCTCCTGGTCGGCGCGGTCGATGAGCTGCACGACATGGCGCACCACGGCTACCGCCGCCTGGGCGGGCTGACGACCCGCGGGATGCGCCCCTATTCGCTCGGGCGCGACGGCGCAGCGCTGGGAGAGGGTTCCGCGGTGATGGTGCTCGAGCGCGCGGAGGGCGCCGCTCGTCGGGGCGCTCGCGTCCTCTGCCGGGTAGCGGGATTCGGAGCGGCCGGCGAAGATCGCCCGCGCGTCGGCTGGGGGCGTGGATGGACGGAGCAGGCGCTGGCGATCCGGATCGCTCTCGACGACGCGCGCGTCGCACCCGGCGCGATCGACTGGGTCGCCGGAGGCGGCAACGGACTCGGCGTGGACGCCCTCGAGGCCCGGGCAATCGCCGAGGTCTTCGCGCGCCCGGTGCCCGTGAGCTCGATCCTCGGCCAGACCGGCGAGTTCATGGCCTCGGGTGCGCTCCGCCTGGCGGCGGCGATCTACGCCATCGAGCACCAGGCGCTGCCGGGCACGGTAGGGGCCGGCGCGCCCGACCCCGATGTACCCATGCCGGGGCTCGTCCGTGATTCCCGAAAAGCGCCAGTGGGTGCGGTGCTGCTCCCATCGCTGTCCCAGGGCGGCGCGGACGCCGCGGTGGTGTTGACGAGGGCGTAGGGATCAGTACTCGGACCAGCCCACCGTCGGCAGGGTGACCCGGGTGACACCGGCCAGATCGTTGTTCCAGGCCGGTGCGCCGACCATCGTGGTACTGCCGTCGAGCGAATTGACGAACAGGTGGCCGTCGTAGGAGCGCAGCCCGCCGACCGCGTCGCCGCCCTGGATGGCGACCGCTCTGAACAGCGAGGCGCCGTTCAGGCCGAACCCGAGAATGACACCCTTCTCGGGGCCCGGCGAGCAGATCGACTGCCGCTCGCTGGTGGACGTGGTGACGTAGACGTTGTCCCCGCCGATGGTCGGGCGGGCCCACGCCCGGTGACCGCTCGGGAGTGAGGCCCGAAAGAGCTGGGTGGCCGGGCTGCACGCGCTGCCGGCGTCGCGGTCCTCCAGCGCGACCAGATGATACGACTGGGCGGCCGGATCTTCGATCTCCGGGTGATCGCCGCCAGCGACGTAGATTCGCACGGCGTGGTCGCTGCTGCTGACGGCGATCGGAGCGAACACCGACTCGCCGATGTCGGCGAGCAGGCAGACCCTGTTCGACGCGGTGTCGACCTTCAGCACGCGGCCGCTGGTGTCAGCGAGATAGATCCGATCGATCACACCATCGAGGTCACTGTCGATCATCACCGGGCTGTCGACGGAGCCGTAGGCTGGCGCGGCGAAGGCACCGATGTTGAGCTTCGTCTTCTGGAGCGTCACTCCCGTGGTGAGGTCGATGCGGTAGAGGTAGAGATCGCCCGGGCTTTCGGCGAGGCCCGACGTGCTCGCGGCGGCCCAGACCCGCCCGGCGGCCATCTTGACCGGTCCCATCGACGGTGTGGCGAAGGTGCCGTTGAAGTCCACATCGGTCCAGTCGGCAGCCCAGAGCCCCCTTGGAATGCCGGGATCGGTGACGTCGAGGGCGGAGAGGTAGGGGTGGTTGGCACCCTGGCCGCCGAGGAGGACCGTCTTCACCGCGCCACCAACGTAGGCGTCCGCAACGCCGAGCGCGCCGTCGACCGACGCCCGGGGGTTCGAGCCGGATTGATAGGCAGCGACGCGCGCACTCGGCAGGTTGTTCTTGAGCTTGTCGAGCTGCGCCGGAGGAACCCACGCCCACGCCTCGGTCCCGGCTCCGTAGTCGCGCTGGCCCCCGACCTTGGCGAAGTAGCCCCGCTTCTCGACGGACGCCGTGCCCGCGTCATCGCCGATCCGGAACTCGCCGAGGCGAAAGGCGTGCAGCATCCCATCCGCGGCTCCGACGACGGCGATGGTCGCGCGGTTCCTGCGGGCGGCAGCGAAGGTCGAGTAGGCGGCAGTCTCGGCGGAGGGCGTGGCGCCGCCGCGGACCCAATCGGGTGATCCCGGTGGGCCGACGATCGCCGGAGTCGAGTGCCGGATCGCGCCGAGCTTCCACGCGCGCGGCTGGTTGCCGGAGACGGGAAGCTCGAATCCACGTGTCCACTGGACGATCGCCGCCGCGTCCGCATCGTCGACCACGCCGTCACCGGTGAGATCGTAGACCAGCTGGTTGTCGACTCGTGCGCTCCGCGCTGCGAGGGGCAGGACTCCGAGAAAGAGCGGCGGGCCGGTGCCGACGGTGAACTGCGCCGTCCCGGCCCCGTAGTAGATGGCCCGGGTGTCGGGCGCGCGGACGGCGAGCAGCTCACCGGCGTCCCACAGCTTCAGCGGCGGGCTGTCGGCCGCGTCGGCGAGATCGGGGTTGTACAGCCGGTGGAGCTTCAGGTGCCCGCGCAGGGAGCGATCGCCGCCGGTGACGGTCCAGGTCGAGGCCGAGGTCTCGTAGAACGCGCGCAGCACGGCGTTGACCAGCGGCAGCACTTCGGTTTCCTGGTACTCGCCCGCGCGCACCGCCTCGTAGCCGATCTTCATCTGGTTCAGCACCGGGTGGCAGGACGGGGTCGATGTGATGAAGTTGGTCTTCCAGCGCAGGCGGCTGCCGGTGAATCCCTGCGCCAGCACGTCCACCATGGCCTCGTTCGGGGAGCTCGCCGGGAACGTCACCGGGTGCCAGGTCACGCCGTCGTCGAGCGAGTAGTAGAGGTCGATGCGGGTGGTCGGCGGGCCGAGGCACGGCGCAGGATAGGAGCCGCTCCAGCGGACGCGGATCTTGGTGATGGTGTAGTCGTCGACCTTGGGCGGCGGGATCTCGGAGGCGCTCGGCTGCGACGTGGCGCTGCCTCCGAGCTCGGTCTGGATGAGAAAGACCACGTCGTTGTAGTCGCGGTCGGAGTGGGTGCAGGTCGGGCAGCTGGCGTTGTCGTAGATCACGAGGTCCTCGACGCCGATCAGCCAGCGGTCCGGGTCGGTCGACGGTGCGCCGACGAGAAGGTGGGGAGAAAATGCCTGCGGTCCGCTGGTGATCGATTTGCTTTCGTGCGGCAGGACCAGGTTGCGGTAGGCGGGCGTGTTGAGACGCGTGATGGTGGCCGCGTCGAGCCAGCCGGAGACGCCGCTGCACGAACCGGGGTACGAGCAGCCGATATCGATCGTCTTGACGGTCGCGTTGGGTGGGACGGCGCCCCGATCCGGGTTGAGCGCGCTCTTCGAGAAGAAGGGCATGATCTTCGTGAGCGCGGTACCGACCCCGGGCAGCCCCACCGCGTCGCGTTTCACCCGCTGGTCGTAGTACATCATCAGGAAGAAGACGACCTCGCGGTTGCCCTGGATGGTGCCGAGATTGGCGGTCCGATCGGGCGGGTTGCCGACGATGCCATCGCCGTTGACGTCGTAGTCGGGAATGCCGTCGGAGAGGACCGACAGGTCGCCGATCGGCGGGAGCAACGGCGGAAAGCCGCCCCCGGTCGAGAGGTCGCCGTCGTCGTCGCAGAGCAGGAACACCAGCGGGTTGCTGCCCCCCCCGAGGAAGCTTTCGAGGAGGTTCGGGATGTGGGGGAGCGTTCCGCCGTCGGAGTAGGACGTGCCCGCGTCGAGCAGGTCGGGGAGGGTGCGACCCGGGCCGATCCGGAACAGGCCCTCCCGGGGGCGCCGCGGCGGGCTCTGGCTCTGGAAGAAGTCGAGGACGCCATCGCCGTCGTTGTCGACGAGGTTGCCGTTCTGGTCCAGGAACGGCTGAACCTGATCGTAGTAGAACCAGCCGAGGGTGTGCGATCCGCCCGCGGATTCGTAGACGTAGTCGACCGCGACGTCCTGATCGAACGGCAGCACGATGCGCTCGGGGTCCAGCTGGCCAGGGCTGAGTTCGAGGCTTCCGTTGTTGACCCGGGTGTTCGAGGAGCGGGAGAAGTCTCCGCCCTGGAAACCGCCGGGGTAGGTCTGGCGGTTGAGGTTGCCGAAGCAGGCCTGCGCGCGCGCCTGGGTCGGGATCGCGCACACGCACACCAGCAGCCAGAGGCGCCTCATCGACGCACGCTCTGGTGCGAGGTGTCGCCACGACCCATCGGGCGGGCCAGGTTGCGTGGCGGGCGCGGCGTCGTGGGCTGGAGCGCGGTGCGGGCGTGGAGGAAGAAGAGGAGGTCGTCGATCTCCTCGGCCGAGAGGGCGCGGTGGCGACAGGCGGTGGCGGGCTTGCGCTCCTCGGGCGCGGCCATCCAGCGACGGAGGTCCTCGTCGGTGCGATGGCGGGCCGAGCGGGTCAGATCGACGAGGCGGGGTCGCTCGGCCGGGACCGGATCACGCCATCCGACGGTGTGACAGGACGCGCAGCGGGCCTCCTGGAAGCGCAAGAGACCACGACCGTAGCGGTCGGCGTGCGCGGTTGTCGGCAACGCCGCCAGGAAGCACACGATCTGAACAACCTGATGGCGGAATTGACGGCGGCGGGAGCTCCAAACCCCTGGAAGATCGCGGGCGCTGGCGCTTTTGGGGCTCATGGGCGCCAGCGCTCAGCAGGAAGTGTTCCAATCGGGGTGGCCCGACGGGGGCAGGCTAGTTGACGGTGGCGAGTTCGGAGCCGTCCTTGCCGCAGAAGGTAGCCTCGAGGCCGTAGCGAGCAGCGCAGACGGGGCAGATCTTGGCGTGTCCGTGGATGAAGCTGTCGCCGTGGCCCACGCCATGGTCATGGTCGTAGGTGGCGGACCACAACGCCGGCGGGACCAGCTCCTCGGCGTCGAACGGGCAGAAGCGGCTATCCGACTCGAAGGCACGGCGACAGCGGGGGCAGTGCATCCCGCTCGGGCGCCTCTCGCCGGCGCTGGCCAGAGCCACCAGTTTGCGGGCGTCGGCCGGGCAGAAGGTGATGCCGGCCGGGAACTCGCGCTGGCAGGCCGGGCAGACCATGGGAGCGGGGGTCGACGCCGTCTCCGGCACTTCGGTGCCGCCGCGGCGCGAGCGCGAACGCAGGCCCCACACCGCGAGACCGAGTGCGACCGCCAACCCGCCAACGACGGTCAGCTCGAAGGCGCCGCCAAAACCCAGCGCTGACTCAATCGCGATCGCAAGCAAGGTCACAGGTCGCGTTGTCCTGGTCCGAGGGCCCTCCCGGCCGATCAGCGCCGGACTTGGCAGCGTATCAGGCAGCGACAGCGGAAGGCAATCCCTATCCCCGCCCGGGGTGCTTGACGGAGAAGGGGGTCCCTCCGCTCACGTAGTCGTAGTCGTAGTCGTAGTCGATTCAGTGGCACTCGCGCGCGGGGGATGACCTCTCCGGCACAAGCGCGTGAGCATCTCCACGATGCGGGTCAGCAGCTCCATGGCCTGCCGCCGAGTGTCTTCCAAGGCGAGTTGCAGGACCGCAAAGGCATCCACGATCGCCTTGCACTCCATCGCGGAGCCCCGGGCGATGCTGTAGAAGCGGGCGCCATCCGGCGCTCCGAAGCGGCCCGCTCCCTCGGCGATGTTCAAGGGGAT
>SHYY01000099.1 GCA_009692555.1 Myxococcales bacterium | reverse complement strand
CCATGGCCTGTGACGTCGAGCTTCTGGTAGGCCAGCAGGGGCATCCTCCTTTGTGGCCAGGGTGGTCGGTTGGCAGGAGGAATTTGTTGCGGGAGGAAGTTCGATTGCCGTCGCTGCGGACGGGACGACTACGACCACGACTACGACTACGTGACGAGCAAGAGCCAGCAAGAGGGCCCCCTCCGCTGTTAAGCACCCCAAGGCTACCGCAAGCGGTAGGCCACGCCCAGGCTGGCGACGTGGCGGAGGTAGCCGAGGGTGGCGTTGGAGACGCCGTTCCGGTAGAGCGAGTAGCGCAGGGAGAGGGAGAAGCCGACGCCGAGGGGGCGGTCGAGGTCGAAGACGTAGGCGTCGCGGCTCTCGTCCTCGATGGTGAGGGGGACGATGTTGGTGCCGCTGGTGAGCTGGAGGGGCTCGGCGTAGCTGGTGAAGGTGAGCTGGGCCTTGGCGGTGGCGGAGAGCTTCCAGGGGAGGTTGGCGCCGAGCTTGAGGACCACCAGGTGGCGCTGGTAGTTCAGGCCGTAGCTGGTCGAGAAGTTGTGGTCGAAGGTGTAGCTGGCCGAGGCGAGGAGGGGGAGGCCGAGGCGGCCGGCGAAGGAGAGCCAGGCGCTGGCGAGGAGATCGGCGTCCAGGCGGTGGTAGGCGTTCGGGGAGCCGGTGTCGCTGGCGGAGGTGAGGCGCAGGCCGTGGTAGGTGCGGAGCTCGGTGCGCGCGGTCACGCCGAGGTCCCACTCCTGCTCGTTCCCATTCTCGTTCTGGGGGCCGCCGGCGGCAAAGTGGCCGGCCGCGGCGAGCCCGGCCGTGAGGCTGTCGAAGGAGAAGCTGTCGTCGGACTTCCAGCGGAAGGCGCGGGCGCCGAGGTCGGCGGTGAGGTCGAAGTCGCCGAGCAGGGCGGTCACGCGGGCGCGTGGGCCCCCGGCGCGGAAGTCGCGGCAGGAGGCATCGGGCACCGCCACGGTGGCCCCGACGGGCGCCTGATAGGCGGTGGAGGTGCGCGCGGCGCAATCGCTGCGCTGGGTGGCGTCGTAGTAGTCCGCGCCGATGCCGAGGAGGGTCTCGCCGGCGCGCAGGGTGTCGTCGGCGGCGGCCTGGATCACCACCACGTCCTGGGGCGCGGCGGCGGGCGCGAAGAAGAGCTTCCCACCGAGGGTGGCGCCGAGGCGGAGGGTGTTTCTTCCGGACACCCAGGCGAGGGTGCTCGATGCCGTGGTCCGGAGGAGCGCGGAGGCGATTGGCGACGGCAGCGCTTCACCGGGCGGTACCGCGGGCGGCCTGGCGAAGGTCTCGGCGCGGTTGGCGTTGGAGTCGAACTCCGGGCCGAGCTCCAGGCGCAGCCCGAAGCGGAGGACGGCGAACGCGACCAGGCCGGCAGCGTGCACGCGCGGAGAATAGCGGATTTGCGACGAGAATGCTCTAGGAGCGGGAGGCGGCTGGGAGGCGGCAGGGAGGCGGCCAGGTGCGTGGGCCGGCGCGGGCCCTACTTGCGGGGTTTGATTTCGCGGGCGCGGCGGCGGAGGTCGGACTCGCGGCGGCCGAGGTCGTCGGCGAGGCCCTTCAGGTTGCCCTGCACCCGGCGGAGGGCGCGGAGCTGGGCGTCGAGGTCCTGGCCCGCCTCGGCGCGGTGGAGGTCGTCGAGGGTGGCGGGGTCGATCATCCCGCGCATGGAGACGCCGAGGCGCGGGACGCTGGCGTCGAGGTTGTTCTTGCCGGCGTCGCTGGGCGGGCCGTTGGTGCCGGGAGCGCCGCCAGCCTGGGGAGCCGGGGAGGCCTTGGGCTGCTCGGCCTCGAACGCCGTACCCCCGCGGGCGGCGTCGGCGGCGGCCCCCTGGGTGACGGGAGCGACGCGGACCACGCGGCGGCCGGTGCTCGACTCGCCGAACAGGTCGTCGTCCACCGCGCCGGCGCGCTCGCGCAGGCGGCGGCGCCCCTCCACGCCCTCGATCCGGCGACCGAGGCGCAAGACCTCGCGGCGGAGCTTGTCCTCGGAGTCCTTCAGCAGGTCGGCCTTTTCGGCCAGCTCCGACGGGCCGTCGAGGGGATCCAGCGACGGGCGAGCGATCTCGAGGTCGGCCTGCGATGCGGCGGCGGCGAGGCGGGCGGACTCGGCGGCGCGGCGGCGGACGAGGTCGGCGCGGCGGAGGTCGGGCAGAGCGGGGTCTTCCAGGGCGCGGTCGCACGCGGCGACCAGCTTCGTGCGCAGCGGGGCGAGCGATTCATCGCGGGAGCGGAGGTCGGCCGCGAGCTGGTCGAGCTCGCTGGCGCGGTCCTGGGCGGTGGCGAGGAGCTGCCCGAGGCGGTAGTCGCGCGCCACGCCGGCTGGCTGGGCCTTTTGGCGCTCGATCTCGCGAGCCTCCTCCTGGCTGCGCTGCTCCAGCGTCGCACGCCGGGCCTCGACCTCGCCCCGGGCGGCATCGGCGCGGCTCACTTCGGCGGCCAGATCCGCGACCGGATCGGTGGCGGCGAAGGCAGCGTTCGGGGCGGCGAGCCCGAGGCCGAACAGGGAGGCGAAGAGGAGGGCGCGGAGGCGCATGGCCGGGGTGCAAGGCAACCGGCGTACCGGACGCGCGGAGCCGCGAATGTGGTTGGATCCGGGCAGTTGCGCCAGGGAGTACATCAGTTTTCTGAGCTACTACTCCGGAAAATCGTCGCGTCGCGCGAAGAAAAAACAGGACGCGCACAGCGCGGCCCGGTGGGCAGTCCCGCCGTGAGGGGTGGGGACCCCGCGAGCTTTGCTTGCGGGGCGGGGCGGCACGCCCCGTGGGATCTTCATCGCGGCCCGAGGGCTGCGGACTTTGGTTGCGGCCCGCGGGCCGCGCTGATGGATCGGCTCACGTGATCCCGTACTTTTCGAGCTTGTAGTAGAGCGCCGAGGTCTTCACCCCGAGGAGGCGCGCGGTCTCGGTCTTGACGCCCTTGGCCTTCTCGTAGGCCTTCAGGATCAGCTCGCGCTCGAGCTCGTCGAGGATCTCGGGGAGCGAGCGCTCCCCGGAGGCGACGCGCTCGGAGCGGGCGACCGATTCGCCCTTCAGGAACATCGGCAGCGCCAGCGGGGTGATCCGGTCGCCCTCGGCGAACACCAGGGATTGCTCGATCACGTTCTCGAGCTCGCGCACGTTGCCGGGCCAGTGGTAGGCGTGGAGGCGCGCGAGGGCCGGGCCGTCGATGCCGGTCACGGCCGCGTTGGTGCGCGGGGCGAGCTTGCGGATGAAGTGGTGGATCAGCGGGGCGAGGTCGCCCTTGCGGTCGCGCAGCGGAGGGACGGTGATCGGCACGACCTGGAGGCGGTAGTAGAGGTCCTCGCGGAAGCGCCCCTCGGCGACCTCCCTGGCGAGATCCTTGTTGGTCGCGGAGAGCATCCGCACGTCGACCTTCACCGTCGACTCGCCGCCGACGCGCTCGAACTCGCGCTCCTGGAGCACGCGCAGGAGCTTGAGCTGCATCGCCGGGGAGACGTCGCCCACCTCGTCGAGGAAGAGGGTGCCGGTGTCGGCCAGCTCGAAGCGGCCGAGCTTGCGCTTGATGGCGCCGGTGAAGGAGCCCTTCTCGTGGCCGAACAGCTCGCTCTCGAGGAGGGTGTCGACGATCGCGCCGCAGTTGACCTTGATGAACGGGCGGTCGGCGCGCTTCGAGCAGGTGTGGATCGCGCGGGCGACCAGCTCCTTGCCGGTGCCGGACTCGCCGTAGATCGCCACCGAGGCGTCGGTGGGGGCGACCCGCTCGATGGTGGTGAAGACGCGCCGCATCTCGTCGGTGGAGCCGACCAGCTCGCCGAAGGCCTGGGCGTCGTTGGTGCGGAGATACTCGTTCTCGGCGTTGAGGCGGGTCGCCAGCAGCCGGGCGGCGCGGAACTCGAGGGCGCGCTCGACCTTCAGGCGGACGACCTCGGGGGGGAAGGGCTTTTGCAAAAAATCAAAGGCACCGATCTTCATCGCCTCGACGGCCGTGTCGACGGTGCCGAAGGCGGTGATGATCATCGCCGGGAGATCGGGATCGTGCTCGTGGACCTGACGAAGCACCTCGACGCCGTCGAGGCCGTCCATCTTGAGGTCGGTGATCACGAAGTCGGCGCCGTGCTTGCGGAGCAGGGCGAGGCCGGCGGTCCCCGACGGCGCGAGGTGGGCGGTGTGGCCGAGCTTGCGGACCACCTGCCCGAGCCCTTCGCGGATCGTCTCGTTGTCGTCGATGATCAGGATGATGGCCATCAGGACTCCAGGCGGGGGAGGTGGAGGGTGAACAGCGCGCCCTGGCCGGGGGCGGAGTCGACCGCGATGGTGCCGCCGTGATCGCGGGCGATCTCGGCGACGAAGGCCAGGCCGAGGCCGGTGCCCTTTTCTCGTGTGGTGAAGAAGGGGGTGAAGATCTTGGCGCGTTTTTCGGGATCGATCCCGCGGCCGGTGTCGCGCACCGAGAGGCGCACGCGCGCGCCGTCGACGCTGCAACCGAGGGTGACCTGGCCGCCGGCCTCGCAGGCCTGGAGCGCGTTCCGACCGAGGTTGAGGAGCGCACGGCGGAGCTGCGGTGGATCGCAGGCCACCCGCGCGGGGTGGGGCGCGTCGACGATCAGGCCGACCTCCTCGCGTTCGGCGTCGGCGGCGAGCACCTGGTGGACCTCGCGCAGGAGATCGGCGGCGTCGGTGGGCGTGAGCTCGGGCCGGGCGCGCCGGGCGTACTCGAGGAAGTCGTTGACCACCGTCTTCAGGTGGCCGAGCTCGCGCTCGATCCGCCCGACGTGGGCGAGCTTCTCCATGTCGCCGGCCAGCTCGTCGCGGAGGATCCCGGCGAACAGCTCCATCCCGCCGAGCGGATTTCGCACCTCGTGGGCGATCCCGGCGAGCATCATCTGCAGGCGCTCGTCGCGCGCGCGGAGCTGCTCGCGCATCGTGTCGAGGGTGGTGGCGAGGTAGCCGATCTCGTCGGCGGAGGTGGCGGTGATGGTCGCGGTGAGATCGCCCTCGCCGATCGCGCGCGCGGCGCGTTCGAGGCGGCGCAACGGGCGGGTGATGAAGCGGGCGACGACGATCGAGAGCGCGCCCATGAAGGTCAGGCCGGCCGCGGAGGCGGCGAACAGGGTGCGGCGAAAGCCCGCCAGCTGCTCGTAGAGGGCGGCCGAGCCGTCGACACCGGCAGCGACCCGCGGGGCGCCGGCGTCGCCTTCGAGGGGGGTGAGGGGCGCGAAGCCGCTCTTGTAGAGCGCGCCGTCCTTGCCGGTGAAGAGGACGGAGGAGGCGGCGGTGCCGGCGAACACCAGGCCGAGCTCGCTCCGGGCTGCGTCGAGGGCGTAGTAGCGTGCGCCGATCGGCAGCGTCTCGGTGTCGCCGCGCGAGGTGGCCGTGGGGTCAAAGAGGTAGATCCGCTGGACCCCGGTGGCGTCGCGCAGCTCGGTGAGCTTGCGACGGACGTTGCGGTAGGCGCGGCTCTCCTCGTCGCCGGGCTGGAGGAGATCGACCTGCTCGCTTCGCACCGCGAGCGCCGCGGCCTGGGCCACCGAGGTGAGGCGACGGCCGAGCCCCTCCTCGAGCGAGCGACGCGCGATGTAGTGGGCGAGGAGGCCGAAGCCGGCGAAGGTCGCCACCGTCGGCAGGAGCGTCGCGCCGAGCAGCTTGGTAAGGATGGGGACGCGCCGGCTCACGATGGGCAGTGTAGCCGGATTGGGCGGGCGTCGGGAGGTGGAACGACGGGGGATCCCCGTCGGAGACCGATGCTAGCGCTTGCTGAACTGGAAGCGGGCGCGGGCGCCGCGCTGACCGTACTTCTTGCGCTCCTTGATCCGCGAGTCGCGGGTCACGAAGCCGGCGGCCTTCAGCGGCGGGCGGAACGACGGGTTGTGCTTCATCAGCGCGCGAGTGATGCCGTGCTGGATGGCGCTCGCCTGACCCGAGAGGCCGCCGCCGTTGACGTTGACGCTGATATCGAACAGCGAGATCGTCTCGGTCAGCTCGAGCGGCTGGCGGAGCACCATCTTCGACGTGGCGCGGCCGAAGTAGTTGTCGATCGTCCGGCGGTTGATCGTGATCTGCCCCGAGCCGGGGTGCATCCAGACGCGCGCAATGGCGTGCTTGCGGCGGCCGGTGGCGTACAACGCGTTCTCTGCAATGGCCATGTCTGTCCTTTGGTTAGCGAGCCGGAGCGAGCTTGAGGGCCGCCGGCTGCTGCGCCGCGTGCGGGTGCTCCGCCGAGGGGTACACCTTGAGCTTCTTGTAGAGCTGGCGCCCCAGCCGCCCCTTCGGCAGCATCCCCCACACCGCTCGCTTGATCAGCTCCTCCGGCTTCTTCTCGAGGAGCTGCCCGGCGGTGCGCGTGACGATGCCACCCGCGAAGAGGGTGTGATCGTGGTAGAGCTTGTCGGTCAGCTTCTTGCCCGTGAGGGCGACCTGGCGGGCGTTCACGACGACCACGAAGTCGCCGCAGTCCACGTGAGGGGTGAAGGTGGGCTTGTGCTTGCCGCGCAGGACGTGGGCAATCTGGGTCGCCACGCGACCGAGCGTCTGCCCGGCCACGTCGACGACGTGCCACTTGCGGTCAGCCAGCGCATCGCTCTTCTTGACGGAAATGGTTTTCGGCATCGATCGACCTCGAAGGCGCGATCACTTACTGGATCCACGGCGGGGTGTCAAGGTCATTCGGGTTTGCCGGTCCGGCGGGAGACCTTGAAAGGGCCGCCCCAAGCTGATATCTCCCACCCGTGCGGGTCGGGCTGCTGCTGAAGCGGAACAAGCCGGAGGCGGTGGAGATCGCCCATGACCTGTGCGCGTGGATGCAGTCGCGCGGCGTCGAGGCGTGGGTGGTCGGCGATCACCTCGATCCGACCTCGGGCGCGCGCGGGGTGGCCGAGGCCGAGCTGGTGGAGGGGATCGATCTACTGGTGGTCCTCGGCGGTGACGGGACGTTGCTTCACGGCGCGTCGCTGGTGGCCGACCGCGGGGTGCCGATCCTGGGGATCAACCTCGGACATCTCGGCTTCCTGACCAGCAGCCCGCCCGCGGCGGCGCGCGCCACGCTGGAGCTGGCGATCGAGGGCACGTTGCAGATCGAGCGACGGCTGCGGCTGCGCGTCGAGGTCACGCGCGCGGGCGGCGAGCGGCTGGTCCACTTCGCCTGCAACGACGCGGTGGTGAGCCAGGGAGCGCTCGCGCGGCTGCTCGATTTCGAGGCGCTGCTCGACGGAAAACCGATCACCACCTACCGCGCCGACGGCCTCATCATCTCCACGCCGACCGGCTGCACGGCCTACAGCCTGGCAGCGGGCGGGCCGATCTTGACGCCCGCTCTGGAGGCGATGGTGCTGACGCCGATCTGCCCGCACACGCTCACCAATCGGCCGCTGGTGGTGCCCGCGGCGGCGCGCCTCGAAATCCGGCCGGCCGGGGAAGCACGGAACCTCATGCTGACCATCGACGGGCAGTGGGGCGCCGAGGTGGGCGAGCACGATCGGATCGAGGTGCACGCCGCCGACCGCCCGCTCCTGCTCTGCCGCCCGCCGTCGACGACCTACTTCGACATCCTGCGCCAGAAGCTTCACTGGGGACAGCTCGCCGGCTCGTAGGGTTCGCTAGCAACTCGCCAGGGCGATCGCCGATAACTTCCGCCATGCTGACCCACCTTCGCATCCGCGACTTCGCGCTCCTCGACGAGGTCGAGCTCGATCTTGGCCCCGGCTTCAACGTGCTCACCGGCGAGACCGGCGCCGGGAAATCGCTGCTGGTCGACGCGGTGGCGCTGCTCCGCGGCGGGCGCGGCTCGGCCGACGTGGTGCGCGCGGGGGCCGAGGAGGCGCGCATCGAGGCGGTGTTCGAGCCGACCGGGAGCGCGGCCCGCAGCCTCGGAGAGCGGCTCGAGCGCGCGGGCCTGGAGCCGGCGGAGGAGGGCCTGATCGTGCGCCGGGTGATCGGGAAGAGCGGGCGCGGGCGGGTGTACCTGAACGGCGCGCTCTCGACGGCGGCGGCGCTCGCCGAGCTGGCCGGCGGCCTGATCGATCTCGCAGGGCAGCACGAGCATCAGACGCTCACCGATCCCGCGCGCCATATCACGATCCTCGACGCCCACGGGGTCGATCCGGCGCTGGCGGATTCGGTCACGGCGGCGTTCGAACGAGTGCGCGCCGCGGCCGATGCCCTGAAGGCCACGGCCCTCGACGAGCGGAGCCGCGCCGAGCGCGAGGACTTCCTGCGCTTCCAGCTCCGTGAGCTCGAGGACGCCAACCTCCGACCGGGGGAGGACGCCGCGCTGAAGATCGAGCGCGAGCGGCTGCGCTCCGCCGAGAAGCTGCACGCTGCGGCGCGTCACGGGGAGCATGCGCTCTACGCGCGCGAGGGGGCGATCCTCGAAGAGCTGGGAGCGCTTGGACGCGAGCTGTCCGACGTGGGACGGGCCGATCCGGCGCTGGCACAGCTCGCGGCGCAGCTGGTCGAGGCGCGGGTGGTGCTGGAGGATCTGGCCGACTCGCTCCGTCGCTACGCCGAAGGAATGAACGCCGATCCGGAGCGCCTCGCGGAGGTTGACGAGCGCATGCATCTGGTCGGTCGGCTGCTGCGCAAGCATGGCGCCGACGTGGCGCAGGTGATCGCCCGGCGCGAGGCGATGGCGGCAGAGCTGGCGTCGATCGGCGCGCACGAGGAGCGTCGGGCGCTAGCAGAGCGGTCGCTCGACGAGGCGCGGCGCGAGGCGTCGCGCGCGGCGGGTGCACTGACCGACGCGCGGCGGAAGGCGGCCTCGGCGCTCTCGAAGCAGGCTTCGGCGGCGCTCCAGGAGCTCGGCATGAGCGGGGCGCGGCTGCACGTCGCGCTCTCGGATCGCCCGGTCCGCGACGGCGACGAAGCGGCCCTCACCTTCGACGGGCGGCGCCTGGCGTCCTCGGGATGGGACCGCGCCGAGTTCCTGCTCGCGGCCAATCCGGGCGAGGAGCCGCGGCCGCTCGCGCGCGTGGCCTCGGGGGGTGAGCTCTCGCGCGTGATGCTGGCCCTGAAGCGCGTCCTGGCGCACGCCGACACCGTTGCGACCTACGTCTTCGACGAGGTGGACGCGGGCATCGGCGGAGCGGTGGCCGACGTGGTGGGGCGGCAGATCAAGTCGGTGGCGGCCGACAAGCAGGTGCTGTGCGTCACCCACCTCGCCCAGATCGCCGCCTACGCCGACGCGCACTTCCGCGTCGAGAAGCGGGTGATCGACGGGCGGACCGCCACCGCGGTGCGGCGCCTCGACGCGGGGGAGCGGGTGGAGGAGCTGGCGCGGATGGCCGGCGGCGCGAAGGTCACCCCGAAGGCGCGCGCCCACGCCGAGGATCTGATCAAGCACGCCTCCCGACGCCGGTAGTACGCGATCCGCCGCTCAGAAAATTGAGCCGAGCGCGGGCGTGTGGTAATTGGGATGGTTGCCGCTCCATGCCGCGCAATCAGGTCACGAAGCGACGTCGTACCTCGCCCTGGAGCGGCACGCTGCGCCTCGCCGCGGTGTTCGCGCTGCTGATCGCGGTCAACGTCTACTACTTCCTCCTGCGCGGCGGGACATCGATCTCCGAGCTGCAGCGGATCTCCGCGGAGAAGGGCAAGACACCGGCAGCGCTGCTTTCGCCTCGGGGCGCGAAAAAAGCGACCAGGGATTTCCCGGGCCCGGCGCGCGGCAAGGGCGCCCCCGACGCGGTCGAGGTGGCCAGCGACGACGAGGGGAGAGTGGCGCAAGGAGTGATCGGCTCGTCGGACACCCTCGCCGCGGTGCTGAAGCGCGAGGAAATTCCCGCACCGACGCTGACCGCGGTGGTCGAGGCGCTGACCAAGGTGTTCGATCCGCGCGCCGTGCGTGCCGGCCACGCCTACGCCCTTCGCTTCGACGGTGAGGACCGCCTCCGCACCCTCGAATACCGCACCACCCCGGCGACCCTCTTCCGCGTCGAGCGCAAAGGCGAGGGCTGGCGCGCGGCGCGCGAAACCGCCGAGCTCGAGACCCGGGTGGCCGAGGCCGGCGGCGTGATCGAGTCCTCGCTCTACGAGGCGGTCAAGCGGAGCGGCGAGGGCACCGCGCTGGTGGCCTTCTTCGTCGATCTCTTCGCCTGGGACATCAACTTCTACATCGACACCCACGCCGGCGATCGCTTCAAGGTGGTGGTCGAAAAGCTGTTCCTCGACGGGAAGTTCTACAAGTACGGGCGCGTCCTCGGCGCCGAGTACGCGGGGCGCGCAGGCACGTTTCGCGCTTTCTGGTTCGAGCCGTCCAACGCCCCGGGAAGCGGCGGCTACTTCAACGAGCGCGGCGAGTCGATCGTGAAGAGCCTGCTGAAGACGCCGCTCAAGTACGTGCGCATCTCGTCGGGCTTCGACCGCAAGCGGTTCCATCCGGTGCTCCACAGCGAGCGCGCCCACCTGGGCGTCGATTACGCCGCACCGACGGGAACCCCGGTCTGGGCCACCGCCGGCGGGCGCGTCACGTTCAAGGGGCCACGCGGCGGAGCGGGCAACTGCGTGATGGTCGCGCACCCCGGTGGGATGGAGTCGATCTACATGCACCTCTCGAAGTTTGCCAAGGGCCTGGAGGCGGGGGAGACCGTGCGCCAGAAGCAGGTGATCGGCTACGTCGGCGCGACCGGGCTCGCCACCGGCCCGCACCTGCACTTCAGCGTCAAGATGGGCGGGCACTTCGTCGATCCGCTGCGGCTCAAGCCCGCGCGGGCCGCGCCGCTGCCGCCCGAGCACCGGGGGGCGTTCCGGGCCGCGCTCGCCCCGCGCCTCGAAGCGCTCGCGCGGGTCGAGGTCCACACCCCGCCCAAAGAGGCAGCGCGCGGTCCGTCGCAGCCTCAGTGAATTCCGGCAGAGCACTTTCTTCGGCGAGTGGCATCGGGAACAAAGGTGGCCCATAACGAGTATAATCTCGTCGACAGGCCGTCCTTTTTCTCCCCGGAGGTGACATGCTGCGCGCGATCGTTGGCTTGATCAAAGGGCTGGTCGTAGGAGGCGGAGTCGGCTACGGCCTGGTCGTCTCGGGGATGGCCGAGAGCGGCGCTCTGGCGTACGTCGCGTGCGCGCTGGTCGGGGCGCTGGTGGGCGTCGTCTGCGGCCGAGCGCCGTGGAAGAGCGAGACGATCTGGACCCCGGTGGTGAAGATGATCGTCGGCGCGGTGATCGGCGGTGGGCTGTGCGCGCTCGGGCGCCACTTCCTCCCCGGCGCGACGCTCTACCACGTCGAGAAGTTCGCCCTCACGCCGCAGAGTGGCCCGTTCCTGGCCACCGCGATCGGCGTGCTCTACGGCGTGTTCGTGGAGATCGACGACGGAGGAAAGTCGGAGAAGCAGGGCCCGAAGGACCAGAAGCCTGCCGGGCCGGTCAAGACGAAGTAGCCGCTACCCTTTTTCCGGCGGGCTCGGGAGCACGCCCTTCCGCCGCCGCATCCAGAAGCCGACCAGCAGCAGCATCCCGAGAGGCGCCACCACGCGCGCGTCCCGCCCGCCCACCGAGCAGTCGCCGCCCTTCATCTTCTGCTCCACGCCGCTGCCGCTCACCGCCACCTTGGCGACCGCCATGCTCGCGCCCTGAAGCCAGACCTCCAGCTCGTCCTTGAAATCGCCCTTGGCCGCCGGGCTGAAGGTGATCAGCAGGTCGAGCGCTTCTTTCGGCTGGAGCAGCGCCCCGATGGCCGCTGGCGGGCCAAACTGCATGTCGTTGTTCTTCGACTTCAGCTCGGAGATGGTGATCGCCTTGGTCCCGCCGTTGCGGATGGTGATCGTCTGGGGCGCCGAAATCTGCCCGACCAGGATCGAGCTGAAGTCGATCACCGTCGGTGTGACCGAGAGGTTCGGGGAGACCCCGAGACCGGTCAGCTTCACGACCGCCGGCATCAGCCCCATGCTCATCGATGGGTTCACCGGGGTGATCTCGAGCATGTCCACCGCTGTCCCCGCGACCAGGGGCGTGAACACCACGTTCAACTTCAAGGCCGTGTTTTCCTTGATCATCGTGCCGGCCTTGAAGTCCGTGCTGAACGGGCTGTCCTTCATCATCACCTTGACCGACATGAGCGCCAGCGGCGCGTCGCCGTTGTTGGTGATCACCACCTGCTTCGGGTTGCTCTTGTAGCCGATCTGGGTCGCGTCGAAGTTCAGGTCCATGATCGAGACTTCCATCGCCGCCTGACGCCCGAAGCCGTTCAAGGTGATCGCCGTCGACGGGGCGTTCGGATCGTCGGTCTTGATGTTGATCTGCGCCGCCTCGCCCATGTTGGCCATCGGGGTGAAGGTCACGGTGAACTTCACGTTGGCGCCGGGGTTGATCATCGCCGGGATCTGCGGCTCGCCGACGATATCGAACGACCCGCTCTGCGGGCCGGTCAGCTGGAACTGGGTGATCGTGAGCGCCTGGGTGCCGGTGTTGGAGAGGGTGCAGGTCTGCGCTGCCGACTTCTCGCCGACGTTGATCGAGCCGAAGTCAAGCGCCAGCGGGGTGGCCTTGAACATCGGCGAGGTGCCAATGCCGGTCAGCGGGATCATGAAGCTCGGGAGCTTGGGATCGTCGGTGGTGAGCGCCAGGACGGCGTTGGCTGCGCCGATCATCGTCGGTGTGAAGCTGACCTGCACCACCACCGAGCCCGGCACCGCATTGACCGCCGCCGGGACGTTGAAGCCGCCGTTCATGTTGGTCGAGTAGAAGGCCGCGCCCGCGCCACCGATCATCACCGCGTTGACCTTCAGCGTCCCGTTGCCCGAGTTCGTGACGGTGAAGTTGGCGCCGCCGCTCGACTTCACCTTGACCATCCCGAAGTCGAGCTTGTTCGGCATCACCGCCGCCATCGCCACCGTGCCGGACCCCTGCATCGGCAGCAGCGTGGTCGGCGTGTTCGGGTCGCTGCTCTTCAGGACCACCTGCCCGGCGCGCGCGCCAGCCGCCCCGGGATTGAACACCACCGAGAACTTGACGCTGCCGCCGACCGGGATCGTCGACGGGAAGGGCACCGGCTTGGTGAGGACGAAGTCGGCCGCGTTGGCGCCGGCGACGAACATGTCGGTCACCTGGAGGAGCGAGAAGCCCGGGTTGGTGATGTTCACCTCCTGCGACTGCGACGGGATCATCACCCGCTGATTGCCGTAGATGATCGTCCCGGTGTCGAGCTTCAGGATCGGCTCGCCGGAGCTGCCGTTGATCGGCGTGTTCAGCGTCGGGGTGTTGGGGTCGTCGGAGGTGACCACCAGCGTCGCCGTGGCGGCGCCCTTCTTGATCGGCGTGAAGCCGACCTTGAAGCCGAGCGACACGTTCGGGCCGAGCAGCGCCGGCAGGCCGGGGAGGTTCGGGAGCGAGAAGACCGCGGCGTCGGGGCCGATGATCGTCACCGTCTTCACCGAGAGCTTCGAACCGCCCGAGTTGGTGACCGCGACGTCCAGCGGAGGAGGCTGCTGGCCGAAGGGCAATCCGCCGATGTTGATCGGCGAGGGCTTGATGGTGATCTTGGGTCCGATCCCCGTGCCGGAGAGCGCCACGCTGGCGTCCATGTTGCCGCCGACCACGGTCTGCACGGTGCCCTGCCGGAGGCCGCCGTTGGTCGGGGAGAAGATCACGCTGATCGTGAAGTTCACACCCGGCCCGATCGAGATCGGGAGCTGGGGCAGCATCGCGACCTTGAAGTCGGCCGGGTGGTTGCCGCCGGTGGTGATGCTCTCGACCTTCACCGCGCCGCCGCTGGTGTTGGTGAGCGTGAGCATGACGGCCGCCGAGGTGGAGCCCGTCCCGGTGTCGGGGAAGGCGATCATCACCGGGTTGGGGGTCAGCGCGCCCCAGGCGGTCGCCGTGGAGCCGAGCAGGAAGGCGAGAGTTGCGAAGGGTGCCCGAACGCCGGCCATCAAGATACCTCCCGAGAGTTAAGTTGGTACGAACCAGCCTGCTTCCGTGATCGCGCTAGCCGTTCCGACGACGCGCGCGCAGCGCCAAGGCGAGCCCGAGCACCGCCAGGGCGAGGCCGAGCGGCCAGCCGCCACGCGAGGTGGCGCTCGAGGTCGAGCAGCCGTTTCCGGGGCTGCCGGGCCGCTTGGTCGAGGTCACGCCGGCGCCGGTGGCGTCGATGGTCCGGGCCGCCGCCACGCCGCCCTGGAGGTTGATGCTGATCTTCGTCAAGCGGACACCCATTTCCTTCGGAGCGAAGCGCACCGTGAAGCTGGTCTGGCCCTTCGGTGCGAGCATCTTGTTCGCCGGCTGCTCGACCAGGAACGAGGGGTCGCCGGAGGCCACGTTGGCGACCACGACCGGCAGCGAGCCACCGTTGGCGATGAGCACGGTCTGCGGATCGGAGACGGTGCCGATCGCCTGAGTCGCGAAGTCGAGGCCGTCCGGCCCCACGCCGATCGACGGCGAGGAGCCGGTGCCGGTGAGCACCACGTTGACCGGCGGGAAGCCGGTGGCGGTGATCGAGACCGAGGCGTTCAGCGCGCCGGCAGTCAGCGGATTGAAGGTCACGTTGACCTTCTGCGAGCCCTTTCCGTCGAGGTTGAACGGGCCGGTCTGGTCGATCATGTAGGCCTGCGGCGAAGCGCCCATCAGCTCGACCTTCGAGACGGTGAGCGGCGCGTCGCCGGTGTTGGTGATGACGAAGCCGTAGGGGCCGGCGGTGCCGCCCACTTGAACCGAGCCGAAGGCGATGTTCATCGGCGAGACGTTGATCCCGTTGACCGCGCCGAGGCCGGCGAGCGGGATCTTGATGAGCTTGGCCTTCGGATCGTCGGTGGCGAGCACGATCACCGCGTGGGCGAGCTGCGCCATCTGCGGCTTGAAGGTCACGTCGAAGTTCATCTTGCCGCCCGGCTTGAGCACGAGCGGCAGCATCGGCATCGGCGGATTGACGACGAAGAAATCCTTCTCCGGATCGTCGCCGGTGAGCTCGAACATCGTCACGTTGATGTCGTCGGTGCCGATGTTGGTGAGGACGATCGGCATCGGCTTGGTGCTGCTCTTGACCGCCACCGCGCCGAAGTCGATGAAGTTCGGGCTGAGCGACACCGAGCCGCCGATCCCGTTCACCGACAGCGGGATATCGAACTTCGGCGTCTTCGGGTCGTCGGTCATGATGGTCATCACGCCGCTGCCCTTGCCGAGCGCCAGGGGCTGGGTGACCACCGCGAACGGGAGCGTGCCGTTCATCGCCGGGACCTTGGCCGGGAAGGCCGGCGGGTTCGAAAGCGCGAACCACATCCCGTTGGTGCCGCTGAAGGTGACCGAGACGACGTTGGCGAAGTCGCCGCCTGCGTTGGTCAGCGTGACCGTCTTGGCGATGCTGGCGTTGTAGATTTTCTGGTTGCCGAAATCGAGGGTGCCGGCCGGCATCAGCGAGACGTTCGAGGTGGTGCCGGTGCCGATCAGCCCGACGAACTTGGTCGGGTTGTTGACGTCGTCGCTCATGATCACGACCTGCGCCTGCCGCTGGCCGAGCACCGACGGCTTGAACACCACCGAGAACTTGGCGGTGCCGTTGGCGAGCACCTTGCCCGGGAGGGCCATGCTGGCGATCGTGAAGTCCTGCGGGTTCGCGCCGGCGAGCATCATCGCCTTCACGTTCAGGTCGGCGCCGCCGAGGTTGGTGACGGTGACGTTCTGCATCGCCGACATGGTTCCGACGCGGACGTTGCCGAAGGCCATCGTTCCGACGTCGAGGTCGATCTTCGGATCGCCGCCGAAGCCGCTCACCTGGACCACCAGGTTGGGGGCGTTCGCGTCGTCGCTGGTGACGGTGAGGGTGGCGGAGCGCAGGCCGGGCTGGAGCGGGGTCACCGACATCTTGAGGTCGAAGCTCGCGCCCGGGCCGAGCTTGACCGGGAAGCCGGGGAGCATGGTGACCTTGAACTCCGCCGCCTGCGGCCCGCCGAGGACGGCGTTGGTGATGGTGAGCTGCCCGCCGCCGGCGTTCGAGATGTTGACGGTGATCGGCGTGGTGCTCTGGCCGACCTTGGCGCCGCCGACGTTGATCGGGTTCGGGGTGACCACCAGCTTCGCCGGCACGCCGTTGCCGGTGAGCGAGACGTCGCCGGTGCCCATCGCTCCCTGCACCGACGCCGCGAGCTTGGCGGAGCGCATCCCGGCCATGGTCGGCTTGAAGGCCACGCTGACGGTGAAGGTGGCGCCGACCGCGATCGAGAGGGGGAGCTGCGGCGCGGCGGTGATCACGAAGTCGCCGGCGTTCGTGCCGGCGATCGCGAGGGCGGTGATGTTCGCCTGCCCCATGCCCTTGTTGGTGTAGGTGACCGTCTTGGCGAGCGACTGGGCCCCCGTGCCGGTGTCGGGAAAGGCGAGGCTGGCCGGGTCGCCCGACAGCGGGCTGAAGCCGCCCGAGACGAACAGCAGCGCGTTCTTCATCACGGTCACGTAGTCACCGCCGGCGCCGCCCGGCCAGAAGTTGACGTCGACGCGGGCGTGGCCGCCGGGGGCGCAGCGGGCGATCGCCGGCTGGCCCTGGTTGTAGTCCCACACCGAGGTGGCGCCCATCGCCAGGCCGCCGGTGCTGTAGTTCGCCGAGGTGAGGGTCATGACGCCCTGCGCGAGCGGGCTGTTCGGCTCGTTGGCCGCCGGCTTCAGCGTCGCGCCGCCCATGCTGTTGCCCGGATTGATGCAGGTGTAGCCGCCGGCTGAGAACTTCCCGAGGAGGTTGTAGTTCGTGTACAGGTTGAACATCGCCTGCACCACGCCGCCGCCCGCGTCGATGTAGTCCGCGGCGTTGTTGCCCATCGCGGCCTTGTCCGGGTAGTTGTTGTTGTCCCAGAAGATGATCCCCTGGTAGGCCTTCATCTCCGCCACCGTCGGTGTCTTCAGCTGGCAGTCGATGAAGTCGACCTTGGCGAAGGCGTTGGTGGCGGCCAGCAGGCCCTGGATCTTCACCCCGTTCGCCATGTCGGCGGCGCAGACCGCGACCGTGGGGGCTGCCTTGGCTGTGGAGGCGCCAGCGACGAGGAGCAGCGCGACGAATAGGTTCCGCATCATGTTAGTCCCTTGAGTAAACCGTCGGTGGGCCGACGCGTACCGCCCCTTCAAGTGGACGAGGGGCTCGTCAATGGAGCGGGGCCATCTTACACCGACTCGGCCCGGAGTCGCGCGCCCAAAAAAAGGGGCCCCACGCGGGGCCCCTGGGACTGCTCTCTGCGGTGGCGTGGAGTGCGGGACGAGCTACATGCCCATGCCGCCCATGCCGCCCATGCCGCCCATGCCGCCCATGCCGCCGCCGCCGCCGCCGCCGTGCTCGTGCTTCTCCTCCTTCGGGCGCTCGGCGACGAGCGCTTCGGTGGTGAGCATGAGCGAGGCGACCGACGCCGCGTTCTGGAGCGCGGTGCGGACGACCTTGGTCGGGTCGATCACGCCGGCCTCGATCAGGTCCTCGTAGGTGTCGGTCGCGGCGTTGTAGCCGAACGCGCCCTTGCCCTCCTTGACCTTGTTCACGACGATCGAGCCTTCGACGCCGCCGTTGAAGGCGATCTGGCGGAGCGGCTCCTCGGCCGCGCGGCGCACGATGTTCAGGCCGAACATCTGCTCGGCCGGGACCTTCACGCCGTCGAGCGCCTTGAGCGCGCGGATGAGCGCCACGCCGCCGCCCGGGACGATGCCCTCCTCGACCGCCGCGCGGGTGGCGTGGAGCGCGTCCTCGACGCGGGCCTTCTTCTCCTTCATCTCGGTCTCGGTGGCCGCGCCGACCTTGATCACGGCGACGCCGCCGACCAGCTTGGCGAGCCGCTCCTGGAGCTTCTCCTTGTCGTAGTCGGAGGTGGTGTCGGCGACCTGCGCGCGGATCTGCTTCACGCGGCCGTCGATGTCCGCCTTCTTGCCGGCGCCGTCGACCACGGTGGTGTTGTCCTTGTCGACGGTGATGCGCTTGGCGCGGCCGAGGTCCTTCAGGGTGATCGACTCGAGCTTGAGTCCGAGGTCCTCGGTGATCGCCTGGCCGCCGGTGAGGGTGGCGATGTCCTTCAGCATCTCCTTGCGGCGGTCGCCGAAGCCCGGGGCCTTGACGGCGCAGGCGTTGAGCGTGCCGCGGAGCTTGTTCACCACCAGCGTCGCGAGCGCCTCGCCGTCCACGTCCTCGGCGACGATCAGGAGCGGCTTGCCGCTGCGCGCGATCTGCTCGAGCACGGGGAGCAGGTCCTTCATGTTCGAGATCTTCTTCTCGTGGATGAGGATGTAGGCGTCCTCGAGCACGGCCTCCATGCGCTCCGCGTCGGTGACGAAGTAGGGCGAGAGGTAGCCGCGATCGAACTGCATGCCCTCGACGACTTCCAGCGTGGAGTCCATCGACTTGGCCTCCTCGACGGTGATCACGCCCTCCTTGCCGACCTTCTCCATCGCCTCGGCGATCATGTTGCCGATGTTGGTGTCGCCGTTGGCGGAGATGGTGCCGACCTGGGCGATCTCCTTCTGCCCCTTGGTGGCCTTCGACTGCTCCTTCAGGTTGGCCACGACGAGGCCGACCGCGTGGTCGATGCCGCGCTTGATCTCCATCGGGTTGTGGCCCGCGGCGACCATCTTCGAGCCCTCGCGGAAGATCGCCTGAGCGAGCACGGTGGCGGTGGTGGTGCCGTCGCCGGCGATGTCGGAGGTCTTGGAGGCGACCTCCTTCACCATCTGCGCGCCCATGTTCTCGAACTTGTTCTCGAGCTCGATCTCCTTGGCGACGGTGACGCCGTCCTTGGTGACCGTCGGGGCGCCCCACGACTTCTCGATCACGACGTTGCGCCCGCGCGGGCCGAGGGTGACCTTCACGGCGTCGGCGAGGGTGTTGACGCCCGCGAGAATCCTCGCGCGCGCGCTCTCCTGAAAGATGATTTCCTTGGCGGCCATTGGCTTGTCTCCTGTGAAATTTTTTGTGCCTCTTCAGGCGAATGTGCGACGAACTACGCCTTGGAGCGACCCTCGATCACGCCGAGGATCTCCTCCTCGCGCAGAATCAGATGCTCCTCGCCGTCCAGCTTGATCTCGTTGCCCGAGTACTTGCCGAAGAGGATGCGATCGCCGACCTTGACGTCGAGCTGGCGCACCTTGCCGTCCTCGAGCACCTTGCCCGAGCCCACGGCGACCACCTCGCCCTCCACGGGCTTCTCCTTGGCGGCGTCGGGGATGTAGAGCCCGCCCGCCGTCTTCTCCTCCTCAGGCACGCGCTTCACGACGATGCGGTCCTGCAACGGTCGAATCTTCATCGAACTTTCCTCCTGATGGGGCCCGTCTGGTGACGGTCTGGTTGGCGATTCTTAGCACTCGCTCAAGGTGAGTGCTAGCAGGCGGCATTGTAAGCACCGTCGCCCACCTGGCAAGCCCTTTGGTTAGTTTTTTTGGAAACGGTCAAGCTGCTGTTCAATGCTTTGTATTTACTGGATAAAATGTTGTTTTGCGCGTCTCCGCCCGGGGCCCGGGTGCGGATGGAGGGTGCTGTGGGGGAACATCGCCCGTGGGCCGACACCGACCGGAGTGGGAACAGGCGATGCAAGGCGCGGAAACAAAACAGCAACTTGAGCGACCGGTGATCGTGGTCGATGCTTCCTGTTGGGCCGCTATTGCCCACTTTCGCCACCGGTTCTCAGGAAATGGAGCAAGCCCATGGAGTTCAGCAGCTTCAAGTCGGTCAGCGAGTTCTTTCACGAGGCGGTGAGCGCCGCGATGCGCAACCAGGGCGTCGATGGCAGCGAGATGACGGAGTTCTATCTCGTCAACCTGCTGTCGGACTACGCCAAGGCGCCGATTGACGACGCACCGCTCGCCATCCGGTTGAACGCGGCCGCCAACGCGCTGCCCGAGGAGCGGGCGCGAGCGCTGCGGGAGATCGGCGATCAGTCGCTCTACGTCTCGGGCTTCTTCGCGGAGTCGCTCCAGCGCAGCCTGGTCGATGTCGGCTACTACATCAACATGGGCGGCACGGCCTATTCCCAGCTGGCGCGAATGAACGCCTGCGGGCGCCAGTTCGGGCAGGTCTATAGCGAGCTGGCCGGGAAGTTCGGGCAGTTCGTCGAGGTGCTCGCCGAGGTCTCGAAGGGGAGCGCGATCAACACCGACCGCGGCGTCGTCCAGCTGTACGAGCGCTGGCTCCGCACGGGATCGGACTGGGCGGAGCGCAAGCTTCGCGCGCGCGGAATGCTGCCGAAGAAGGGCGACATTCAGTGACGCGGGTGCTGGTCGAGGTCCAGCAGGCCCTCGAGTCGCTCTATCGCGTCGAGCCGGCGAACGATGTCCGCGACTACGTGATCACCGAGGAGCACCGTGGAGCGCTCCATCTCGACCGCGCGCCGCGCGAGCAGCTGCTCCTCCGGGAGGCTCCCGGCGAGCTCGAGATCGGACTCTTCATTGATCAGCGCGCGCTGCGGCGGCTCGAGCCGGGGCTGGACGACGCCAACCTCGGCGAGTTCCTGCTGGCCGTCGAGGGAGTTAGCCACTTTCTCTACGTGATGGTGCGGGCGCGCGCCGGGCGGCCTTTCTCCGGGCTCGAGCTCGAGCTGCAGGCCGAGGTCGACAAGTTCCTGCTGGTCCTGCTGATCGCGTGGGCCGCCCACCGGGGGCCACCCGAGCGACTCAGCGAGCGCCTCCGCGACCGGCTGTTCTCGCGGGTGCGCTTCCACGCCGACCTCAGCGACGAGGAGCGTGACCGCTACACCACCGCCAACGCCGCCGCGTTCGAGTACGCGGCCTCGCTGGAGACCCGCTACCTCCGCCGCCACGCGATCCCGGACATGCTCGGCGAGATGCGCCGCTTTTACCGCCTCGGCTGCGCCGACAAGCTCGACCTGATTGCCGACCACCGTCAGCGTGCCCGGAAGGCCGCCTAGCCTCGGCTCCCGCCGAGACAGCTCCGCTGACGCGGTAAAGGAAGCTAGAGCATCGATCAGTTTCCCGCTCCCGTCGCCGGCCGGTCCCATTTTGCGCCCGGCTTCGGGGGGCTTGCCCCCCTTCTGTAGACTTGAGGGGAGGCTCGTCGGTCACAGGCCGCCAGCCTGCTTCCTCCTCGCGCCTCACCGGACG
>SHYY01000006.1 GCA_009692555.1 Myxococcales bacterium | reverse complement strand
CGCGGCGCAAGCGGCGACGGTGCAGGCGCTGTTGGCGCACCCGGCGGTGGCGTTGGCCAGCATGCACTTCTTGCCGCAGCCGTTGCAGTTGTTGGCGTCGGTGGTGGTGTTGATCTCGCAGCCGTCGGCGGGGTTCATGTTGCAGTCCTGGAAGCTGGCGTTGCAGACGCCGATGCCGCACTTGCCGGCGGCGCAGCCAGGGGTGCCGTTCAGCACGTTCGGGCACACGGCGTTGCACAGGCCGCAGTGCTTCGGGTCGGTGGCGGTGTTGACCTCGCAGCCGTTCGCCGGGTTGTTGTCGCAGTCCTTGTAGGGGAGATTGCAGCCGGTCGCGCCGCACACCCCGAGGGTGCAGATCGGCGATCCGTTCGGCACGGCGGGGCACACCTTGCCGCAGGCGCCGCAGTTCTTGACGTCGGTGTTGGTGCCGACCTCGCAGCCGTCGTTGAGGTTATCGTTGCAGTCCTTGTAACCGGCGTTGCACGACGCGATCACGCAGGCGGAGGCCGCGCAGCCGGCGACCCCCTGGGCGACGCCGGCGCACACCTTGCCGCAGGCGCCGCAATTGGACACGTCGATCCGGGAGTCGACCTCGCAGCCGTCGGCCGGGTTGTTGTTGCAGTCCTTGAACGAGGGCTGGCAGGAGGCGATGCCGCACACGCCCTCGGCGCAGCCCGGGGTACCCTGCACCACCGCCGGGCAGTTCTTGGCGCAGCCGCCGCAGTTCTTGACGTCGATCGAGGTGTCTACCTCGCAGCCGTCCTTGGCCGTCATGTTGCAGTCCTCGGCGGCGCCGATGCAGGAGGCGATGGTGCAGGCGCCCAGGGCGCAGCCGGAGGTCGCGCCCGGCACCATCGGGCAGGCCATGGCGCAGCCGCCGCAGTCGCTGACGGTGGTGGTGATATCGATCTCGCAGCCGTTCGGGAAGCTCTTGTCGCAGTCGGCGAAGCCGTTGTCGCAGGAGGCGATGGTGCACTGCATGGCGCAGCCGGCCTTGCCGTGCCCGACGACGCAGGTGTTGCCACAGCCGAGGCAGTTCAGGGGATCGGTGTCGGTGTTGACCTCGCAGCCGTTCTTCGGGTCGTTGTCGCAATCGGCGGTGCCGTCCTTGCATTTTGCAATCACGCACTTTGCGGCGGCGCAGGCGGGCACGCCGCTGTTCGGCAGGGTGCAGACCTTCCCGCACCCGCCGCAGTGATTGGCGTCGATGGCGGTGTCGACGCACGCCTGGGCGCAGCAGGTCTTGCCCATCCCGCAGGCGTTCCCGCAGGTCTTGCAGTGGGCGTTGTCGGAGGAGGTGTCGACGCACACGTGGTTGCAGCAGGCCGGCGATCCGAGTACGCCCGCGTCGGGTCCGGGGCCCCCCTGGCAATCTCCGTCGTCGCCGCAGCCGGGCAAGCAGGCGTAGACGCCGTTGGTCTGGGCGCAGTATTTTTCGGCCGGGCAGTTGTCGTTCGCCGGCAGGCACGGCACGCACTTGCGCGCGGGGACGTCGCAGCACGGGTTGGCCGGATCGCCGCACTCCGCGTCGGTCATGCAGGAGCGGCACACGCCGGCGTCGCGATCGCAGACTCCGGCGTCGCCGCACTCGTGACTCGCCGAGCAGCCGGCGGCGCAGGTGCCATTGGCGCACAGCAGGCCGGGAGGGCAGTGATCATCGGCGGTGCAGGCGAGACACTTGCCGCTCTTCGGGTCGCAGTGGGGCGTCGGATCCTTGCACGACTTGTCGTCGCTGCAGCCGGGCACGGAGAGATCGGGCGGCAGGGGCGCGACGAGGTCGGGCGGAGCGGCCATGTTCGGCGGCGAGGTGCCGCAGCCAGCCGCGAACAGAAGCGGGAGCAGGAAGCTGGACGCCTTGAGGGGACGCATTCAGGCCTCCGTAGGATTACTGGTCAGGCTCGGTCTGGTTTCATCCTACGCCGACGCAGCGCCAACAGGGCGACGATCGCCAGCCCGGCGGCCGCCGCCGCGCCGCGCCCGGAGGAGGGACTGGACGCTCCGACCGCGCAGGCGCAGCCCTTCGCAGGCGCGGCCTTGGTGCCATGGTCGAGGGCGACGTCGTAGTTGCCGGTGTTGCGCGCGTCGTGATGGAAGCTGTCCCAGTCGATGCGGCCCTTGGTGGTGCCGCCGATGTGCCACACGAAGAGCCAGCCCGCGCGGGTCGGCTCCGCCATCTCAAGCTTGCCGTCGCCGTCCATGTCACCGACGGTGGGGGTGGCGGCGTTCCACTGCCCGGTGAACTTCGGGAAGCCCTTGGCCTCGGTGCCGTCGGCGCGGAAGGCGTGGATGAAGTAGCCGGCCGAGGTGTTGACCACCTCGGAGTGTCCGTCGCCGTCGACGTCGAGCACCAGCGGCGTGAGGAAGAACTGGTAGTCCTCGATCGCCTGCGGGAAGCCCTCCTTGAATTCGGCGGTGGCGGTGTCCCACGCGCCCACCGCCATCTGGAAATCGCGCCGCGTGCCGCCGGCCATCGCCAGCAGCACGTCGATCGTCCCGAGGCCGTAGACCACATCGAGGGTGCCGTCGTCGTCGACGTCGCCGAAGGCCGGGTTCGAGATGACGGTGAACACCACACCGTCGACGACGTTCGACTTCGGGCCGTACTTGCTCCGCGAATTCGGGAAGGCGCGGCCAAAGGTCTTGCCCTTCGAGTCGAAGAGCTGGACCGCGCCGCCGACGCCGGCGATCACCACCTCGGGAACCTTGTCGCCGTTGACGTCGGCCAGCGCCGAGGCGTTGGGCACCCCCGAGCCGACCACCGGGAGGACGTACTTCGAGTTGATCGTGATCGGCCAGCCGGGGAGGTTCTGCGCGGTCTTGCCGCTGATCGCGTAGACGCGCCCGCGGTCCTCGTAGTCCTCGTTGGTGGCGACCACGATATCGAGCGTGCCGTCGCCGTCGAGATCGCCGAGCGAGGGCGAGGACATGATCCGGTTGAGCTGGCGCCCGGAGTTGCTGCCGTCGTCGGGGATGGTCGTGTCCCACACCCGGATCGGCCAGCCGGCCATCTTGCTGCCGTCGCCCTTCCAGATCGTGAGCTGGCCGAGCATGTCACCGACGACGATCTCGTTCACGCCGTCGCCGTCGAAGTCGCCCATCGCGGGCGCGGCGAACACGCCGTCGTCGATCGCTGCCGGGTGGTGGCGCTTGCCGCGCTCGGCGACGATGGTGCGGTCGAGCTCCTTCGGCCACCCCGAGGCGAGCGAGCCATCGGCGTGGAAGGCGTAGAGGTTCCCGTCGGCGTCGGCGACGAAGACTTCGGGCTTCTTGTCGCCGTCGATGTCGCCGATCGCGGAGGTGGAGAGGACGCACGAGCGCTGTTCGGGGGAGAGCGGCTTTGGGCCCTTGGTGAAGGCCGCCTGCGTGGCGTGGGAGCGGCCGCGGGTGGGGTCGACACCATCGAGGAGGCGGAGCTTGACCGGCCAGCCGGGCGCCTCGCTGGCATCGGCGCGGAAGGCGTGGACGAGGCCTGCGCAGTCGCCGAGGATCAGCTCCTTCTTGCCGTCGCCGTCGAGGTCGTACATCTTGGGCGAGCTCTCACCCGAGGCACCTAAGTGGACCGGGAAGCCGGGGAGGAGATCGGGGTCGCGGTAGATGTACGCGGCGCGGCGCGCCTGGCCCTTGGTGCCGTCGAGCTTCGGGTCGACGGAGTGGACGGTGGCGCGCAGGCGCAGCGTGACCATGTAGCGGTTGACCAGGTTGTCGGGCGGGCCCTGGGTCGGGTTGTCGATGGTGATGCCGGAGACGTCCCACATCGCGAGCGGGCCGTCGATGCCCTGGGCCATCATGTTGCCGGTGGTGATGGTCTTCCACGCCGCGTCGTCGGGCTCGATCCCGGGCGCCCACTCGAGCACGAAGTCGACGGTGTCGCCGAACTTGTTGTTCGGGGCGTTGCGGAAGGCCACGCGGCCGATGATCGGGATCTGCGGGGTCTTGTTCGGGTGGATCACCTCGAACCACTCCGGGGAGCGGAACTCGACCTCGGGCGGGAGGCGCCCGGCGAACACCTGGTCGACGGAGGAGCGGGCGTTGACGCGCCCGTAGCCGAAGCGCTGCTCCCAGCCCACGCGGGTCGCATACTTGCTCGGGTCGGTGGCATCGTCGGCGTCGTAGAGGTCGTCGATCCCGGCGATGAAGATCTGCATCACCTCCTCGGCGGTGAGGCGACGGTTCTTTTGCGGGTCGCCGTTGTGGCCGCTCTCGGGGGCGGGGATGTTGGCCTGCAGCGCGGCGGCGTAGATCAGGCCGGCCATGCCCGACGAGCGGCCGACCGCCTCCGACGAGCAGGCGCCGCCCGGGACGGAGGCGGCGAGCTGGGCGCCGTAGTTTGTGCAGTTGTTGAAGTTAAGGAATGTAGTGGAGGTTTCGTTGCTGTCGCTGTCGTGGGTGACGGCGTGGACGACGAAGGTGTGATTGACCGTGGCGGGGTAGTTGTGATGGTAGCTGTCCTCGTCGGCGGCGGAGGCCATCACCACCACGTTGTTGGCGTAGGCGTAGTCGATCGCGGCCTTCGAGAGCGCGCTGTTGTTGTCGGTGCCGAGGGCCTCCTGCACCACCGAGCCGCCCGAGTCGACCGCGTAGAGCACCGCCATCCCGAAGTCGTTCGCGTCGGCGAGGAAGCTGTCCCCGGCGCGCAGCGGCTGGACCGAGCACTCGGGGCAGGTGCCGATGCCGCCGGAGTTGTTGTTGCCCTCGGCGGAGGAGTCGCGCGCCTCGCCATCGCCATGGCCGTAGCCGGTGTCGTCCTGGGCGTCGTTGTCGTTGCGGAAGAAGTCCCAGCCGCAGATGTCGTCGACGTAGCCGTTGGCGTCGTCGTCCTTGCCGTCGGTGAAGGCGGCGATCAGGTCCTGCGGGTCGAGGATGTTGTTCTTGTTGACGTCCTTCAGGCGCTTGTCGCACACCTTGTCGAAGGAGGGGACCTCGTGGCCCTTGATGGTGGTGTAGTCCTGGACGTTCAGGTAGCCGTCGCCGTTGAGATCGTGCTTCATGCCGTCGGCGCCGGGGCAGTCCTTCGGGGGTGGCAGCTCGCCCGGGTTGAGGTGCCACTTGTTGACCAGCTCGCCGTTGTTCCAGTTGGCGCCGGAGTCAATCACCGAGATGAGGACGCGGCGATCGCCGATCGTCTTCGCCCAGGCGCGGTCGACGTGGGCGCCGGTGCCGAGCTTGCGGTTCTGCGCGGTGACGTTCGCTTGCCACTGCTGGGGGACGAAGCTCCAGTACTGCCAGTTGCCTCCGAAGCTCGGATCGTTGGGCCAGTTTTTTTGGTCAGCATAGTTGACCGGGCCGGCCTTCTCGTCGGGGGGCCAGGCGGCGCGCGCGGGGTTCGTGAGGGCGAGGACGGCGGCTGCGGCGAGGCCGGCGAGGAGGCAGATCCAGCAGGCGAGGGCAGGGCGTGGCATGAAGGCTCCGAGGGTGGGTCGCGGCGGACTATACCATGCGGGTTCCAAGCCGACCGGGCGCGGGGGCGTGCACTCGATCCCGAACGCCGCACCCGATGGGTGTGTGATCGTTCCGGAGTGGACGCCGCCGTCGGGACGACATCGAACGGGCGCGCCGGACGCCGCCGTCCGAGAAGGCCGCGCAGGCGTTCGAGATGATGCGCCTCGGAATCGACCTCCGCCGCGCCGGCATCCGGTCGCGACGACCCGATGCTTCCGACACAGAGGTCGACGCGGAGCTTCGATGCTGGCTCCTCCGCGATGGCTGATCCTGATCGACCCGCCGGAGACGGCGAAGCGGCGTCCCCTGGGTCCTCGGGGACTGAATCGTCGTCGCTGCAGGACGGAGTCCGCCATCTCGTTGCTGCGCTGGGACGCGCGAATCGGCGGTTCGCAGTGGTCGGAGGCATCGCTGACCAGAACCGAACCGCCACGTAGCTTGACGCCGCCGGTCCCGTCGGGCAGCGTAGCCGCCCGTGTCAAAGACGCCGCTCCTCCACCCCGAACGTGGGCCGTCCCCGTCGGCCGTAAGCGCCGGGCGCGGGCTGGTCTACATCACGTTCGCCAAGCTGTGGTTCATGGTGGGCGGGTACGCGATCGCTTTCGCGCTGCCGCACCTGCTCGACCAGGCGCGCGTGGGCGAGTGGGCGCTGATCCTCTCGTGGGTCTCGGTGCTGAACAACGTGATGGTCACCGCGACGATCCAGGGGGTATCGAAGTTCTCCTCGCTCGGGAGCGACGCGGTGGAGGGGGTGAAGCGCGCGGCGCTGCGCATTCAGCTGGGCGTGGGCGGCGGAATCGCGGTGGCCTTCTTTCTCGCCGCGCCGCTGATCGCCGACTTCGAGCACGACGCCGGGCTCATCCCCGGGCTGCGGGTGGTGGCGACGGTGATCTTCTCCTACGCCCTCTACGCGGTGTTCGTCGGCGCGGCCAACGGGGCGCGCGAGTTCCACAAGCAGGCCGGGCTCGACATCACCTACACCACGCTCCGCGCGTCGCTGGTGATCGGCGGGGCAGTGGCGCTGCATTCAGTGATGGGGTCGGTGGTCGGGTTCGCCGTCGCGGCGGCGCTCATCCTCGGACTGTCGGTGCTGGTGGTCGGGTTTCGCCCCGTCGAGAAGGCAGCCTCCACCCCCGATCTTGCGCGCTTCATGATCGGCGTCGGCGGCTACCTCCTGGTCGTCAACATCCTGATGTTCGTCGACGGGTGGCTGATCAAGCGGCTGGTATCCGAGGCCGCGGCAGCGACGGGAATGACGGCTCTCCAGGCAGCGACCTACGCCTCGGAGCGGGTGGGGATGTACGCGCAGGCGCAAACCTTCGCGCGCATGCCGTACCAGCTGATCCTCGCGGTGACGTTCGTGCTCTTCCCGCTGGTCTCGCGCTCGACCTTCGAAGGCGACCGCGAGCAGACGCGTCGCTACGTCGACCGCTCGCTGCGCTGGTCACTGATCGCGGTGGGTGCGATGGCCACGGCGATGGCGGCGCGGCCGGAGGCGCTGGTCGGCCTGATGGGGAAAAAGTATCTCCCGGGGGCGGTGGCGCTGCCACCCCTGGCGCTCGGCTATGTGGCGTTCTCGCTGATGTCGATCGCCGGGACGATCATCAACGGTGCCGGGCGGACGCTGCCGACCACGGTGATCGGCCTTGTCACGCTGGCGGTCGACGCGGGCGGGAACTGGGCTGCGCTGCACTTCGCCAGCGCAGGAGGGCACGATCCGCTGCTCGCGGCCGGGATGGCGACCGCGACGGCGATGGTGCTCGGCGCGGTGCTGTCGGGGATCTACCTCCGCCGCGAGTTCGGCGCGTCCCTGCGCCTCTCCTCGGCGCTCCGGGTGGCGATCGCCGCTGCGGCCGGAGTGGCGGTGGGACGGCTCGTGCCGCTCTCGGGCGTCCGGGCGCTCGCGGCGTGCGTGGCCGCCGGGCTGGTGTACGTGGTGGTGCTCTTCATCTCGCGGGAGATCACCGCCGTCGAGCTGAGGGCGCTGCGCAAACGCACCTGAGCGGCGGTGGCTCCACGGCGCAGGAAAGTTGCGCGCAGGACCGGCGGCGGTAGGCTGAGCGGATGACGCGCCTCCTGCTCACCCTGTGCACCGCCGCGGCGGTCAGCTGCTTCTCGGCGGCCAACGAGCGCGAGACGCTGCTCGGCTCGGTCCGCCTCTACAACGACGCGGTCCGCTGGAATCAGATCGACGCAGCGGCCAATCATGTGGACGCCGCAGGACGGCAGCGCTTCATCGATCGCCGCTCGATGCTCGACGGGGAGCTCGAGGTGTCGGACTACGAGATCCAGCGGATCGATCTCGACGGCAAGCACGAGCACGCCGAGGTGCAGGTGGACGTCGCCTGGTCGCTGGCGCGACGCGGGATCCTTCAGAAAACGCTCGTCGCACAGAGCTGGGAGCGCAAAGGCGGCGCGTGGATGGTGGTCAAGGAGACACGCCTCCGCGGGGCGCCGCTGACGGTCTACGAGGAGCCCGCCCTTGTTCAAGACCGCGCCGCCCTGGACCAGGCCCCGCCAACGCGGTCAAGGTAGTTAGCCTCGGCGCCCGCCGGGACAACTCCGCTGACGCGGTCAAGGTAGTTAGCCTCGGCGCCCGCCGGGACAACTCCGCTGACGCGGTCGAGGTAGTTAGCCTCGGCGCCCGCCGGGACAACTCCGCTGACGCGGTTCAGGTAGTTAGCCTGCTTTCCGCAAGCGCGGTACATTCGCGGAGCGCGTGGCCCAGGAATCCGACTACGTCGAGCGCGGCAAGGCGCTGATCGCCCGCCGCCAGTTCCAGGAGGCGGCGAAGGTCTGCCGGCTGGCGCTGCTTGCCCACCCGCAGCACCTGGAGGGGCGGCTGGTCCTCGGGATGGCGCTCCTCTCGCTCGGGCGGTTCGAGGAGGTCGTGGGCGAGATGCGGGTGGCGCTCGACCTCGACGATCGCTCTGCGCTCGCGTGGCTCCTGCGGGGTGAGGCGCTGGCGCTGAAGGGCGACTTCGTGCAGGCGGAAAGCTCGCTTTGCAAGGCGCGCGCGCTCGACCCATCGAACGGCAGGGCCGACAAGCTGCTCGCCGATATCCGCACCGCGCTGGCAGCGGGGCTGTCGGGGGCGCCAGTCGAGGCGATGGATACCAAGGAGTACCCGGCGCGGCTGGTGCTCGGAGTCCCCCCGGACGATGACCTGGACGACGAGGAGGACCTCCAGGGCATCGAGCCGGAGACGCACCCGGTGGTGATCATCGAGCACGGCGTGGCCGCGGGCGCGGCGGCGGGTGGGGCGATCGATACGACGGTCGCCACGCCGGTGCCGCCCGTCGACGAAACCCAGTTTGGCGACGAGTCGACCTGGATCGAGGGATCGCGGGCGGTGCTGCGGCTGTCGTCGGGCCCGAGTGGCGCGCCCCTGCGGCGGCCCGAAGACGAGCCCGGGGTGGACGACGACGGCGGCACCACGCGGGAGACACCGATCGAAGATCCGCGGCGAACGCGCGCTGACGAGGCGGAGGAGGACGTTGCCGACGACCTGGCGACGCGCGAAGTCCACCTCCCACCGGAGCGCCCGCAGGATCGCTTCGAGGACGGGGAGGAGGGCGCGCCCGGGGTAGCCGGCGAGGAGGAGAGCGGTCCGCGCTACGAGATCAGGAGTGAGGACCTGGCGGACGAACGCGCGGATGCGGGGGAGAATCGCGCCGACACCGGAGCGACGGCGGAGCTCCCCCCTCCCTCGCTCGCGGACCTGCTCCGGTACGCCGGGGCGGAAGCGACCAAGGGGTCCTGGGCAGACGATCAGGCGGCCACCCTGCCGGATCAGGCCCCCGAGAGTTCGCCGCGTCCCGGGTCCGAGGCAGACGCTCCGTTCGACGACGAAGCGCTGCTCGAGGACGCACCGGCCGATGCCGACGATCCGTTTGCCGCCCTGGCTGACGAGTACGCCGCAGCGGAGTCCATCCGCGCGGCCGCCCCACCGGTCGAGGAGGTGAGCTGGTCCGAGCTCGAGGTTGCCGACGATGGGGCGATCCGGCTGCGGCCGGCGTCCGAGAAGGCCGTCGAGCGGGCCCCTCCCGAAGGCGAGCCCTCAGCGCGGCAGACGGCCTGGGACGATGGCGGGGAGGACGAGATCGAGGACGATCTGGACGACGCTCCGGCTTCGGCGCGCCAAACGGATCGGGATCGGGAGGACGACGGCGTGCTCCTGCACCACCTGCCACCGTCACGCCGGCGCGATTCGCTGGTGGACGATTCCCCGCCGCCGCGGGCACCGTCGCGCCACGCCGGATCCCCGGAGGAGGAGGTCCACGTGGGGCGGCCGGACGCGCACGTGGACCCGCCGGAGGAGCGCCCCCCGTCGCCGCGGCGCTCCTCCCGGATGGCGAGGCGGTCGCTCGAGGTGTCGCCGCGGCCGTTGCCCGGGCGCTCCCCGCCTGCCGCAGACGAGTCGCCGTCCCCGAGGCCCACGGCGTGGCGCTCCGGCTCCGGCGAGGAGGGACAGCGCCAACCGTCGCGACGCTCCGCGCTCGAGGAGACGCCGGTGCCCCGCGCTCCCCCTTCGGAGCGGCCCGATCAAGAGCCGGCCGAGCCGGAGAATGAATGGCCCGCGGCGCCCCCGCGGCGGCAGCAGGCGCCAGCGCCGCTTCGCGTGGTGTCGCGCGACGGACCCGCCGCGCGCCGCGGCTCCCGGCCACTCCCCCAGCTGTCGCAAGATCCACCGTCGGTGCCGACCACACCGCACAAGCGCGATCCCTCGGCCGCAACGACCTCTCCCGTGCCCCGCGATCCGCTCGCCACCGCCACCACGATTCCGGTGCCCCGCGATCCGCATGCGACGGCCATGTCGGTCTCCGTCCCCGCGCGGAGCAGGCCCGTACCCGCCGCGCCTCGTCCCCGCCGCCGCGGGATGCGTGAGGTGCACACGGCGATCACCCGCAGTCCGCTGTCGAGCGTGTCGCGGCGCGTGGTGTTGCTGGTGGTCGCGAGCGCCGCCGCGGTGAGCGTGGTCGCCGGAGTGACCGCCTTCGCGCTCCGCGAGTACCGCGTCGGCGCGCGCGTCGATCGGCACCGCGAATCGGCGCAGCGACGGATCGCCTCGGGCACCTTCGCCGGCTACCAGGCGGCCGCCGACGAGTACCGGCGGATCCTGCTCGATCACCCGTCGGACGACGCGGTGCGGGCCTCGCGGGCGAGGGCTCTCGCGACGATGTCCTTCGAGTTCGGCGAGCCGATCGAGTCGGCCGGGTACGCGCTCTCGGCCCTCGGCGACGATGCCTCCGAGGACGCCCAGGTCGCGCGCACCCTGGTCGCGCTGGCCCGCGGCGACCTCCCACGCGCACGCCGTCTGGCTGCCCAGCTCCAGTCCGCCTACGGCGGAGCGATCCCGCGCTACCTCGTCGGACGGGTGGAGCTGCTCCAGGATCACCCCGACGAAGCCGCGCGGGCGATCTCCTCCGCCGTCGAGCGCGATCCCCACGACCCGCTGCTCCTCCACGGGCTCGGCCTCGCCGAAGCGGGCCGGCGCCACGACGCCGCCGCGATGGAAGCCTTCGCGCGCGCCCTCGCCCTGTCGCCGAATCACGTCGCCACGATCATCGACCGCGCGTCGCTCCAGATCCAGCGCGGCCGCGACCTCGGCGCGGCAGAGTCGTTTCTCGAAGGCGTGGTCTCGAAGCTGGCGGCAGAGGCCTCCCCGTCGGAGCTCGGCCGCGCCTACCTCGCACTGGGCGAGCTGCACCTCGCCCGCGGGGATCTGGAAGGCGGCCGCGGGCTGCTGGTGCGGGCCTCGGCGAAGCGTCCCAAGGACCCGGGCGCAACCGGCGACCCCGCGTTGGTGGCCGGGCTGGCCGTCGCCTACCTGAAGGCGTTCGAGCTCGACGCGGCCGAGACCGAGGCACGCCGGGCGATCGAGAGCCCGCGCGGGCGCAGCGCCGGCTACCTCGTGCTGGCCCAGGTGGCGCTCCTGCGCGGGCGCGCCAAGGAGGCGCTGAGCGACGTGGAGGAGGCGGGCGCAACGCGGCCGGAGGCGCTGCTGGTGCGCGGGCGGGCCCACTTCGCGCTCGGCGACACCGCACGGGCGGGGGCCGATCTCGACGAGGCGATCCGCCTGGCGCCCGATCTGGTCGAGGCGCGGGTGGCGCGCGCGCGGGTCGACATCGCCGAGGGGCGGTCCGCGCAGGCGCAGCACGAGCTGGAACGGATGGAGCGATCGCGGCTCGCCCCGGCGATGGTGGCCGAGGGGCTCGCCGAGGCCCTCGCCGCCCAGCGGCAACCCGATCGCGCACGCTTCTGGTTCGCAAAGGCGGTCGAGCGAAATCCGCTCGCGCTCGATGCGCGGGTCCAGCTGGCGCGCCTGTTCCTCGACGACAACCGGGTCGAGGAGGCGCGCTCGGAGCTCAAGCGCGCGGTGCAGGCAAACGCCGAGTTCATGCCGGCGTGGCGCGAGCTGGCGGCGCTCTCGCTCGAGTCGGGCGACCTCCAGGTGGCGCGCGAGGAGTACGACGCCCTGGCGGAGAAGGTGCCGATGGACAGCGCCGCGCTCCTCGGTGCAGCGCGCGCCCGGGCGCTGCTGGGCGATCTGATCGGCGCCGAGGAGCGTCTCACGCGTGCCGAAAAGGTGGGCGCCGCGGGGGAAGAGGTGGCCGATCTGCGGGCGCTGGCGCTGCTGCGATCGGGCCGCGCCGACGACGCGGCGGCGGTGCTGCGCGATCTGGTCACCACCGCGCAGCGCGCCGAGACGGCGGGGCTCTATCTTACTGCATTGCAGCATAGCGGGCGACCCCTGCCGCCAAACTACGTCGCCCGCGCCATCCCGCCGCGGCTCCAGGGCACCCCGGAGGTCCTGGTGGCCGAGGCGCGCGGCCTCGCCGAGGCGGGGCGCTCGTCGGCCGCCGAGTCACTCGCGCTCGGCGCACTCAAGCGTGGCGAGCGCGCGCGCGTCCCGGCGATGGTACGCGCCGAGGCCTACGCCGTCCTCGGCCGCGCCCACTACGACCAGGGCTCGGCGAAGAACGCCGCGCGCTACCTCGACGCGGCGCTGAAGCTCGACCGCCGCAACGCCCGCGCCTGCTACCAGATGGCGATCCTCCACGAGGAGCGGAAGGCGCGCGATGTCGCCCGCAAGCTCATGGAGGAGGCGGTCGCTGCCGATCCCTCCTTCGCCGACGCCCACTACGAGCTCGGCCGCCTCCGCTCCCAGGCCGGGGACCAGGCCGCCGCCGACTCCTTCGAGGCCTACCTGCGGCTCGAGCCTCGCGGCGCCTACGCCGACGACGCAAGGCGCGGCATCCGCCAGTTTCGCAGGTAGCGGGTTCACGATGGCGTAGACCCGCCCTCCACCGCCTGGCGGGCGTAGGATCCACGTAGCGCGTCAGTAGCGCGCGTGCGTGCGTGCGCGTCACGTGCGCGTGCGTCCTACGAGCTTGACTCGCTCTGGAGCTTCTGCTGGAGTGACCACCTCACCATTCTTGGTGCAGATCTCACATGGCAACTTCCGGTACGCTCGGGACGACCAACGCGGTGGCCGCGATCACGTCGACCGACGAAGTGGTTCACAGCGACCGTCGAGGACGCGTTCTCCTATCGGAACGTCTTGCTACAATGGGAGCCTACGGCGGAACTCGGGATGTCTTACTCATACCGCGTCTTCCGCACCGTCAACGACGATCAACCGATGCCAAGAGCCCCGTTTCCTTTGCGGGCGGCGCTTTGGGTTGATACCGATCCGCCGGGCGGGAATAAACGCTATGGCGTCGCCGTCGTTTCGGCGTCCGGCATCGGACACGATGCGCTCCGGCAACTCGCGTGGCTCCGCGAGATCGGGCGCCTGCACCATGCCCCACGACAACGTCGTCCCCTGCTGATCGGGTCCTCGGGGAAGGGAATGCCGGGCCCTCTCGCGTAGTATAATCGTGCATGGGCGAAGCAGGCGATGAGGACCTGTTCGGGCTCGCACCGTCCGTGCCGGGCCCCGCTCCGCCTCCCGAGCCGCCGCCCGTGGCGCGCACCGATCTCCATCGCTCCGGTCGCGCGGTCGCGGGTCTGCTGCTCGCCACCGGCACTCCGAGCGCCGACGAGATCGTCGCCGCCAACCAGGGCCTCCGCCGCCTCGGCCTGCGGACGCTCGACGAGCGCGACTTCGTGGCCGAGACACCCGAAGTGCTCGCGCCGCTGATCCCCGCACCGGCCCGCCCCGGCCTGCTCGCCCTGCTCCGCGAGCTCGCCGGCGACGAACCGATCCGCCGCCGCCTCGCCGAGTCCTACGCGGCGCTGTGGCGCGACGAAACCCCGGTCCCTTCGGAGCCCGAGCCCTCGCGCGGGCCGGCGGTCATTCGCTGGTTGATAGGAAAGCTCCCGCGCCACCACGCCGGCTCTGCCCCCCTGGAGGACATCATGTCGGAAGGCCCCTACCGCGGCGCCGAGCTCAGCGCCCCCCGCATCGCCCCGCTCGAGCGCGCGCCGCTCCGCTACCGGGTCGAGCGGATCCGCGACGAGTACCACCAGGTGATCGAGGCCGTCGAGCAGGTGATCATCGGCAAGCGCGACGTGATCGAGCGCGTCCTCACCGCGATGGCCGCGCGCGGCCACGTCCTGCTGGTCGACGTCCCGGGCGTCGGCAAGACCCAGCTCTGCAAGGCGATCTCCGCCGCCATCGCCACCCGCTTCGGGCGCGTCCAGTTCACCCCCGATCTCCTGCCGATGGACATCACCGGCGCGAGCGTCTTCGACGTGCGCACCCGGCAGTTCCAGTTCCGCCCCGGCCCGATCTTCGCCCACATCCTGCTCGCCGACGAGATCAACCGCGCCACCCCGAAGACGCAGTCGGCGCTGCTCGAGGTGATGGAGGAGCGCTCGGTCACCGTCGACGGCTGCACCCACAAGCTCGAGGAGCCGTTCCAGGTCCTGGCGACGATGAACCCGATCGATCACCAGGGCACCTACGCGCTCCCTGCGGCGCAGATCGACCGCTTCATGGTGATGCTCGAGCTCGGCTACCCGTCGCCCGATGACGAGGTGAAGGTGCTCGATCGCCACCTCGGCGCCGAGCCCGCGCTGTCGCTGGTCACCCCGGTGATCTCGCGCGAGGCGTTCCTCGAGTGGCAGGGCACGGTGCCGCAGATCCACGTCAGCCCGGGCGTGAAGCGCGCCGCGGTCGACTACGTCAACGGCCTGCGCCGCGAGGCCGAGGAGGGCCACGCCGTCAGCCCCCGCGCGACGCTGGCGTGGGTGCGGGCATCCCAGTCGCGAGCCATGCTCGCCGGACGGGAGTTCGTGACCATCGAGGACCTCCTCGATGTCGCCCCGGATGTGCTCCGCCACCGCCTGTGGACCGACGGTGCGACGGTGCGGGAACGTTTGCGCGCGGTCGCTGTCAAGATCGCCGGAGGAACGCAATGAGCCACCGATCGCCGAGGGGATTCTTCACGCGCGGCTTTCGCATCGGCACCCTGTTCGCCCCGTCGCTGTGGGCGTGGGCGGTGGCCTCCGCGGCGCCGGAGTCGAACGACCTGGCCCGGGCGGTCGCCCAGGCGCTCCTGCCGCTCTGGCTGGTGATGGCCGGCGCGCTCGCCGTTCGCTGCATCGAAGGGGCCGCGCAGCGACGACGGAGCGGCGCAGGCGACGATCCCTCCCTGGCCCCTTCGTTGCCTTCGATGTTGGATCACCTCGATGTCCTCACCGCCACCGGTCGCGCGGTGATGTGGTGCGGCGCGGGCGCGGTGATCGCGTCGGTGCTCACCGGCTGGGCCAGCCTCGCCGTCGTCGGCATGCTCGGCCTCGGCGTGGTGTACGTCACCGCCACCTGGACCGCGCTGATGGCGGGCGGCGACGAGCCGTGGCGCGCCGCCCGGGTGGCCCGCGCGATCCTCCCCGAGGTGGCCGCCGAGGGCGACCCGATCCGCGAGGAGGTGAAGCTCCGCGGCATCCGCATCCCCTCCGGCTTCCGCCTCTTCGCCAGCGGCGAGACGGGCCGCCTCGGCGTCACCAGCCGCTACGTGGTCGGCGCAGGCGCTGCCGGCGCCGAGGTACTCCTCGAGAGCGCGCTCGGCCCCGCCCCGCGCGGCGAGCACGCCATCGAGCCGATGGCGATGTGGCTGCAGGACGTGCTCGGTCTCTGCCAGACGCCCGTCGCGCGCTTCGGCGCCACCCGCTACAGCGTTCTCCCGCGTCCCGGCCTCGTCGACGGCGCGAAGAAGCTCCTCGGCCGCGGTGGCGACAGCGCCGAGGTGCTCCCGGCCCAGCGCCTTCCCACCGAAGGCTGGTTCCGCCTGCGCGAGTACGCCCCGGGCGACGATAGCCGCCGCATCCACTGGCTGCGCTCGCTCCAGGCGCAGAAGCTGGTGGTGCGCCTCCCCGACGAGATCCCGCCCGCCGAGCCCGCCGTCCGCCTGATCCTCGACAATCACCTCGTGGGCATCGCCTCGCTCTCGTGCAAGGCGCCCGGCGAGCTGCTCGACGCGCTGGTCAAGGTGTGGCTCGGCGTCGGCCGATCGCTCGCCGATCAGGGGGTGCGGGTCAACCTCGTCGCCGCCGTCCCGAAGGGTGGCGCGCACGTCTCCGTCGAGCGCCCGATGCGTTCGCGCGCGCTCCAGGAGGCCCTCGTCCTCGGCTCGCGCGTCACCTGGCAGCAGTCGCTCCCGCTCCGCGCGTTGCTCAAGGCGAGCAACGACAAAGCCCGTCAGGTCGTCGTCTCCAGCCGTCCGCGTCCCCAGGAGTCGCCCGCCGATGTCCTGTGGCTGGTCGTCCCCGAGGCGGTGTGGACCGCGCCCGAGCCATGGCCCGACTTCGGCTCCGCGGTGACGCTGCCCTTCCCGATCGGCTCTCCCGAGAACCGCTTCGGCGAGCGCGCCCGGGCCCGCACCGCCATCCTGCGCGCCCACCACGACGGCGCCATCTTCAACGACCTCCTGTGCTGGACCGACTGGAGCGCCCTCCGAGGCGCCTTCCTGGCCCGTCCGGCCCCGGCCAAGGATGGCACGCGCAGCGATCGCGTGGCCCTCGAGGTGATCGCATGACCGCCCGCAGCGACCTCCGAACCCGCGACCGCCTCGCCTCCCCGGTCGTGCTCTTCTACTGGCTACTCCTCGTCGGTGGGCTCGGCCTCTTCACCGCCCTCCGTCGGGACGAAGCAGGGGTGGTGGCCCCGCTGTGGGCAGGGGCGATCGCCGGCACCGCGCTCGGCCAGATCCTGGCACTCCGCAACCTGCGCCTGTGGATCGCCGCCCTGCTGATCGTCGCGGTGCCCCTCTTCGTCGCGCCCTTCATCCCCTACGCCCTCGAAGCCCACCTCTGGATGGCCTGGCTCCCCGCGGCCTTCTGCGGCTACTGGAGCCTGGGCGATCGCCTCGGCCTCGCCGCCTTCTGGTTCCCGTCGGTGATCTGGATGCTGACCATCCTTGATCACGTCCACGTCAATGCCGGAGCAAGCAGTCTCCGCGATGGCCTCGACAGCGGCGCCGGCGTTCTGCTCGCGGGCCTGGCGCTGCTCTTCCTCGCCTTTCTGAGAGCGCGCGAATACCGCCGGGTGGGCCTCTGGCGTGCCGTCGCCGCGGTGCCGCTCGCGACGACCCACGCCGGGGCGGTGCTCCGCGAAGCCCCCGGGCGATCCCTCGCACGCGTCTGCTGGCTGGTGATGGTCGGCGGCCTCACCTTCGGGATCACCGCCTGGGTCGCCCCGCACCTGTGGAAGCAGGAGAAGCTGCCGGGCGGCCACGTCGCGGTCGCCGGCGACGGGTTCGGCCCCGCGGGCGAGGGAGGCGGACTGCCGTGCTGCCCCGCCGCCGAGGTAGCGACCGAGCGCTCGCGGGTGCGCGAGTACTTCGACCTCGTGCGCGGCCACGACGACGAGGCGCCCGCGGTGCGCCCGGGCGTCGATTGCAGGGCCTGCGATCGCGACGGAGCGCTCGCCTTCGGAGGGGCCGGCGGCGGCACCGCCACCGTCGCTGCGGCGCCCTTCGTCGCCTCACCGTCGCCGCCTGCCGGTCTCCGCCCCCGGTCGGTCTCCGCCCCCGCTGCTCCGATCGCCGCGCCGCCCGTTCCGCCCGATCCAATCGTCCCGCCGCCGTCTTCGGCAGAGCCTCCGAGCGCGCCTCCGCCCGCCGCACCGCATGCCGTGCAGAAGCTCCCCGAGGCCCCGGCCGCCCGGCCCGTCGCTCCGCCTCCGACGAACCCGAACCCTGCACCCGCGCCGCGCTCGATCCGCCGCCCGCCGCCGCGCGAAGCGCGCCCCGATCTCCTCCGCTGGCTCCTCACCCTGGCCGGCGCGGCGCTGCTCTTCTCGTCGCTGAACACCGCCCTTCGCCCGCTCCGCCGCCTGATCGCGCTCCGCCACCTCCGCCGCCCCTACTGGGCCGAGTCGGTCGATCAGCGCGTCTCGAACTTCTGGCAGCTCGCCCTGGTCGGTCTGCGCGACGCCGGCTGGCGGCCCACCTCCGGCGAGCCCCCGCGCCAGTTCGCCCGCCGCGTCGGCGTCGAAGGCATGGAGACCTGCGCCACCATCCTCGAGCGCGCCCGCCACGGCCTCGGCATCGACGCCGGCGACCTCGACACCATGTCGGAAGCGGCCACCCGCGCCTACCGCACCTCCCGCGGCCGCCTCAATCTCTTCGCCCGCGCCGTCGCCTGGCTCCGCTGGCCCCTCGCCTGATCTCCCCCCGAACGCGAAATTCCTGGGACCTCCGCCGGGTCGCCCTGCCTGGGTTGTGGGCCGCATCGCCTCCTCGGCGGCCACATCCAGAACGGCACCAAGATGAGCCGGTGCTCTGGCAGCACGGCAAGGTGGTCGATCTCGGCCCGATCGGTGGACAGGGAGGCCCCGGCACCGGAACGACCGCTGACCCACCCGCTGCGCTAGACTCCCCGGTCACCCCTCATCCGCCGCCGCGAGACACTGCCCGCCGCGAGCAGCAGCAGGATCAGCGCGAGCACCGTCGCTGGCGACCTCCCTCCCCCGACCGCGCAGCCACCGCCGTCCTCGATCGGCACCTCCATCTCCATCGGTACTTCCACCGCTCGCGGATCGCACCCCGCGGTCAGCGTCACGATCTCCAGGTCATCGATCCCCGCCTCGATCAGCTCCCCCGCCGCCGCGTTCGACGCCGTGAAGCGCAGCCGGACAGGCCCGCCGAGCGGCAGCTTCCCGTCGAGCGGCACCTCGCGGAGGCGCCACGCCGGCTCCGCTCCGTCCACCGTATCGAGCCGCTTCCAGCTCCTCCCCCCGTCGGCAGAGCCCTCCAGCACCATCTCCGCCCCCTCGATCACCTCCCCGCCCGCCTGCGCGCTGGAGTAGTCGATCGCCTGGAACCACGCGAAGTAGCGCAGCGTCGGGCGATAGGTCTTCGCGAGGTCAATCGCCGGCGACCACAGCGTCGAGCGCCCGACCCCGAGCGACGAATCCGTATTCGGCCGGTGGCCCGGCGAAAGTCCAGTGAAATAGCAGCGTGTCGACGCGCTGTCGTGGCAACCGCCCGGCTGGAAGATCCACCCGAAGCGCCCGCGGTACTCGCGCGGCGTGCCGTACTCCCAGCCATTGGTCGTCGTCGAATCCTTCCCGTCGAGGTTGACCCCGAAGTACCCCGCGCCCTGCGCAAACGGCGCGCTGTAGGCCGCCGCCAGCCCCGGGGTGACCTCCGCGAATCCACGGAAAGTGTGCCCACCCGCCACCGTCTCCACCCGCACCGTGATCGCCTTCCCGCACGCCGCATCGAGGGGCAGCATCCCCCCGATCGCCACCTCCACCGTCTGCCCGGGCGCGATCGCGCTCACCATCGTCGCCCCTTCGGAGACCGTGATCCCGTCGCTGGTGGCCGTCACCGACACCGGCATCGCCGCCCTCGGGCCATCGTTCTTGAGCGCGAAGATCACCTCCACCGGCTCCCCCGGCTCCACCACCCCGTTGCCATTCCCGCCCGCCTCGACGAACCGCCCCGAGACCACCTTCGCCGTCGCTGCGCCGCACGGCGCCGACACCTGCGTACACATCGTCCCGCGCCCCGCGGTGTACTCCCGAAACTTCGCCTCCCACACCTTCCGCACCACGTCGATCTGCCGCGCAATCTCGATCACCTCCCCGGCGCGCTCCCCCGGCCGCGTCACGAGGAGGAACGCCACCCGGAAGGCATGCGGCGACAGCGCCGACGACGGCACCCGCACCCCCTCCGCCGCCTCCACCTGCGCGATGGTGATGTTCTCGCGCGTCCCCGAGATGCGCGCCCCGACGCGGATCGTGTTCGCCGGATTGATCTTGTTCCCGTTCCGGTCGAGGGGGCTGGTGACGAGAAACCACGGCTTCATCTCTGCCGGCGCGATCAGCCCCATCGCGTAGAGATCGAGCTCCGAGTAGCGCGCGTTGGTCTCGACGTTGACGAAGGTGCCGTCGTAATGATCGACCAGCCGGTTGCCGTCCATCACCGAGGCATCGGTCTGCATCGTCGCCACCCAGTGCGCCTTGTCGCGCCCCAGCATCGCCGACGAGAACTTCCCGGCCTTGTCGCGGTAGCGGAGGAACGACAGCCAGCGATGGGCAAACTCCTGCGCCAGCGTCGGGTACAGCTCCGAGTTCGGATCGGTGACCGACAGCCCATCGAAGTCCGAGAACTGATCCCAGCGCATCATGTTCACAAACGCGAACAGCTTGTGATCGGGCGCTCCCCACCCGCCCTTGCCCGACTGATCGAAGCGCTTCTGCCCGATCCCCGTCACATCCTGCTGCGTCGAGATCTCGTAGGCCAGCGCGCCCTGCGCCCCCTGGTCGTCGAAGGTCGTGAAGATCACCACCTCGTCGAACTGATCGGCATACTTCGTATAGAAGCGCGCCGTGATCTCCGACTGCTGCGAGCCGAAGTTATCGGCGACGATGCCGTACCTTCCGTGCCCGTCGTCGGTGACGAGGTCGGCGTCGCCTTCCATGATCACCACCTCGCCGATCTGCTCCACCGCCGCCGCCCCCTCCGCCGCGTGCGACGGCTCAGGCTGCCTCGGGAAGTCCCGGTTCGGCCTGAAATCAGTCGATACGAGGGTCGGCGTATTCCCCGCTTCCGCGGTGCCACAAACAGCCATCAACACGAGGACGAGGCGCTTCATCCAAATTCTCCAGCGACGGCGGGCTCGGAATTCATGGGGTCTACAGGCCCCACGCTGTGAAGCCAGCGCGCCACTTCAGCAACCACGATGCCACAGCCGCAACCGATTGGCCCGCGCGCAGATCGAGCCCCCCTGAGGCCGCGGGCCCGTGGCGCGCGACCACGGCTACCGGGGCAGCCAGCCCCCACACAGGTCGGGGCAGCCCCCACCCGAGGGTTTGCCAGCGCCGCAACTGCGAGCGTATTCTGAGCCTCATCGACCCGCCGAAGGCGGAAAGAGGCCGAGCGGGGGAAAGGAGTTCCCATGATCCTTCGCCCCGGCCTGCTCGCCTCGTTGGCCCTCCACGCTGCCGCTCTCGGGCTGCGTCCGCCCGTACGTCTACATGCGTCCGCTGTTCGATCTGGCCGACAGCATCCGGCCCACCGAGGGGCGCGGCGGCGCCAGGAAGGCCTGCTTCCCGAGCCTCACCGCCTGTCCCGACAGCGGATGCGCCGCCCCCGGCTCGTCCCACGCGCTGGACAATCAGGCCAAGCGCGCCACCACCGCCGACGACGGCAGCACGCCCTCGTTCTCGAACTCCACGCTGCTCGGCTTCATGACCCTCTTCGAGCTGCAGCAGGTGGCCACCAGCACCGTCGGGGAGCGCAAGGAGCTCCCCTCCCGCGAGCCCCTCAAGAACCTGCGCGTCGAGACCAGCGAGGAGGGCACGCTGACCGTCGGCGAGGGATCGTCGGTCCGGATCGCGGGCTTCATCGTCGGCCGCCCCCACGCCAACAGCGGCGAGTCGGTCAACTGCGCCCTCACCGGCGTCCGCAACAACGATGTCCACATCCCCATCGCCGAGAGCCCCGACTACGCCGAGACCGACGGGATCGTCGTCGAGACCATCCCCCAGGGGCGTAACCCGGCCTTTACCGCGCCCCGCCTGTCGGCCCTCGAGGGCGAGTACCTGATGTTCGTCGGACGCCTCTTTTACGACAACATGCACCGCGTCAACACCGATGGACACGCCGGCGATCCACGGCGGATGAGCCTGTTCGAGCTGCACCCGGTGACGCAGATCTACCTCTGCGTCAGCGACGAAGGCTGCGACCCGACCACCCTCGCCGGATGGGACGAGGTCAAGTGACCGCCTCCTCCGCGCATCGCGGTCGGCGGCCCGCGGCGTGGCTCGCTGCCGTGCTCCTGTGCGCCTCCCCGGTCGCGGCGCGGGCGGCGCCCACCGAGGACACCGCGCGCCTGCTCGCGATCCTGTCGCACGGAAAGCTATTCGGCACGGGCATGGGGCGGCTGCTCGGATCGCTGCGCGGATGGAAGAGCACCGGGACGCGCCGGCTGATGGTGTTTCCCGAGCGCGCCGTCGGTGCCACGTCCTACGCGCGGCTTCCACCGGATGCGCTGAAGAAGCATCTCGCGGTGCTGAAGGGGGCATTCGAAAAGCCACCGCCGTTCCACAAGGCGCTCAAGCTGCCCAAGGTCTTCCTGCAGAATCCGCCGCCTCCACCGCCGCGGGAGTGGCTGCTCTCCGAGGACGACGCGCCCCACCTCGGGATCGATCTGCCGGCCGACCTCGCGACCCCCGAAGGCAAATTCATCCACGAAGATCTGACGATCACCGACGTGCGCGCCGCGCTGGAGACGCTCCAGCCCGGGCTCGGCAAGCCCGAGGCGGTGGAGCACCAGGTGATCTCCAACGGCTTCGAACGGCGGCCCACCGTCCTCACGCTCCACCGCTACGCGCGCGGCGCGGTCAGCTTCGCCACCTCGAACTACGCGCCCGCCGCCGGGCGGATCGACCGGGTGATCCTCGACGTCCCCACGATCCACGCGCAGCTCTTCGAGCCCGACAGCCCGTGAGTCCCCGAAGACCCAGGGGAGGCTGTGGAGCCGCCTTCGGCGGGTCGATGAGGCTCAGAGCCGCGCTGTGGGCCGTGCTCGCGGCGCCTCGGGCGGCGGCTGCGTGCCCATGCTCGAGGACGCCGTGCTGATCGACCTCGCCACCGATCGGACCGACCCCGACGACCAGGACGACTCGGAGCCCAGCATCGCGGTCAACCCGAAGGACCCCGCCGAGCTGGCGGTGGTCGCCTTCTCCGGCACCTGGAGCGCCACGCGCGCCGCGCCGATCTGGCGCTCCAGCGACGGGGGAGGCACCTGGCGCATGGTCCCCCAGCTTCAGCGCCCCGCCGCCGACGCCGAGGGCCCCGCCGACCAGAAGATCGCCTTCGCCGCCGACGGCCGCCTCGGCGTGGTGACGATGGACCGCTCCAATCGCTCGTGGCTCTACGCGCTGCGCGGGGATGCTCCGTCGCTGCCGGTGGCCTCGCTGGGGCAAAACCAGGACCAGCCGATGGTCGACGTCGCCGCCGGAAGCGGCCCCTGCGCGAACAACGTCTATCTCCCGTGGCTCGACAAGAGCGCCGCCACGCTCCTCGCCCACGTCTCGCTCTCCCAGCTGCTCGGGTCCACCGCCACCACCACCGCGCTCGTGAGCCGCGCCGATCCCGACCAGCGCACCGCCCGCATCGCCCTCGCAAAGCGCGGCACCGCCTACGTCGTCTTCAAGACCCGCGTCGGATTTGTCGACGGCGACTTCGAGAACGCGAACTACTGGGTGCGACGCTCCGACGACTGCGGCGCGACCTGGGATGCGGTGGCAGGCGGGGCCCGGGTGAGCGGCGAGGCGGCGGTGCAGACCTGGTTCACCCGCGACGGCGACGCCTTCGGCAACCCGTCGTCACTCTCGGGCGGCTTCGGCAATCCGCGGCGCGGGAAGGTGGCGCGCGCCCGCAGCAGCGACGCATGGATCGCGGTCGACCCGAGCGACGGCGACGTCTACGCCGCCTATGTGCGCCGCGACGAATCGGGCTTCACCCAGATCAACGTCGCGCGCTCGGCAGACCGCGGCGCAACCTGGCGCTCCACCCGCGTCAGCGACGGCAGCAACCACTCCGCCTTCCCCGAGATCGCGGTCGCGGAAAACGGCATGGTCGGCGTGCTCTACATCGACTACGACGACGCTTGGTACCTTCCGCACACCCGCTTCGGCCACCGCTTCGCCCGCTCCGCCGACGACGGCGCCACCTTCGTCGATGGCTACCTCCAGGTGATGGACCCGAGCGGCCTCGACAACGCGGTGAGCGGCTGGCTGTGGGGCGACTACGAGGGGCTGACCGCCTCGGGTCAGACATTCTATGGCGTGTTCACCGGCGCATCGATCGGCCGCACCCGCCCGCAGCTCGATCCGATCTTCTTTCGCGCCCCGGCCGCGCTGCCACCGTGAAGCCTCGCCGCGTCGCCAGCTAATGCCCCCCCGAGGAGGGCTTCGCGTTCCACAGCCGGGTCATGATCAGCGCCCCGAAGATCGAAAACGGAATGATGCACCCCACCCACAGCCACGCGTGCGCCGGCTCGTGATGCCCCGCGCCCCCGCCGTCCCAGCTCCAGGTCTTCAGCACCCACCCGAGGCCGAACCCGGTCAACCCCGACCCGATGTACTGGATCCCATCGAGCGCGCCAGCGACGGTGGCCGCCGCCTTCCGCCCACCGAAGTCCATGCTCGCCGTTCCCGACAGCATCCCGTGCACCCCGAAGATGAACATCGCCGTCACCCCGAGCGCGACGATCGCCCCCGCCTGCCCCATGCTCGTCCCGCGCCCGAGCGCCGCCCCGAGGACGCACAGCATCACCACCTGGAACAGGTAGAACACGAACGCCACCGGCGGCCGCCGCGACTGGAACAGCCGGTCCGACATCCACCCGCACAGCATCCCGCCGCCGATCCCGCCACACATGAACGCCACGCCGGTCCACCAGTAGAGCGGCGACTTCTTGGTCACGTGGTAGATCTCGTCGAGGTACTCCGTGAAGTAGAGCATCACCCCCTGGCGCACGAACCCGGTGCAAAACTCCGCCGCGATCAGCGCCACCACCACCGGGTTGTGGATGACCTTCTTGACCAGCTCACCGACGGGAAGTGGCGTCTCGTCCACCTCGTGCGCGCGCGATCCATCGCCGGTGTCGAAGTCGCCGTGACCCGCGTGCGACGGCCGGTTCCGCACCAGGAAATAATCGACCCCGCACATCACCGCGATCGCCGCCGACGGCACCAGCCACACCGCGGTCCAGTGGTAGTGCGCCAAAAGCCACGCACCGACGGACGTGGCCAAAAAATACCCCGACGAGATCATGATCCCGAAGATCCCGCCGAACACCCCGCGCTCGCGCACATGGAACCAGGTCGAGTTCACCTTCACCACCGAGAGCGCGCCGAAGCTCTGGAAGTACATGTTGGCGCTCCACAGCAGGCTCATCGTCACCAGCAGCTTGGCCGTGAAGCCGCCGAGGAACAGCATCCCGATGATCAGGTTCATCACCGCCGCGCCCGCCGCACCAACGAGGATCGCCTTCCGCCCGCCGATCCGATCAGCCAGCGGGCCATTGAGCGCCACCGAGAGCCCGTAGGTCCAGAAGCCGGCGGTCGCAATCAGCCCCATCTCCGCCTTGTCGAGGTGGTACCAGGCGCCGATATCGTTCTTGACGACGTTGAAGTTGTAGCGACCCATGTACAGCGTCGCGTAGGTCAAGCCGAGCGGGAACCAGTTGAGCGTCCGCCGGAGGCGAAAAGCCGCCGAGTGCGAGACCGGCATGCGCGACCCTGCCTGGGAAGCCGCCATCAGCGCACGAAGTCGGCGATCGAGGGCACGCCGGCCGCGATCGGGATCGGCCGCTCCGAGTCGTCGGTGGCGAGGTGCACCGAGAGCGCCTCGGGGTAGCGCGCCCGGTAGCCGTTGATGTGGGCCGGCTCGTTGTCGAACGCCGCCACCACCGTGCCGAGGCGGTCGAGCAGCCCGTGGGCCTCGAGCTTCCAGTCGTCGTCGTGCTTGGCCACGTCGGGTTTGAGCAGCAAATGGACCGTGTTCCCGTCGGGGAGCGGCAGCCCGCCGCGCGCGAAGGCCGCGATCGATCCCTCGCCCATCCCGGTGTGCCGCCCGGTGACGTAGGCGATCTGCGTCCCCGTCGCCACCAGCTCCGCCACGTACTCCACCGACCCCTCGATCGGCACATCATCGACGCAGTAGCGGCTCGTGAAGAACCGCTCGCGCCAGAACTCCCTCGCAGCCGGCGCAAGCGCGCTCACCTGCTCCGCAGCGAGCCCCGTTTGCCGCATCGCGTCGCTGATGAACCAGCTCGTCCAATGTTCGGCGCGGCACCCCGCGAGCGCCGCCACGCCGCGCAGGGCGCCGAACTCCGCCAGGATCCGCGCCTGCCGCGGCCGGTTATCGAACAGCGTCGAGTCGAGGTCGAACACCACCACCCCGCCGCGGCCCAGCGCGCGCGCCCGCCCCGACGCGTCGTCGAGGATCCGCTGCTGCAAGGCGCGCGAGATGGCAAGGCCCTTGGCGTACATCCTGGTGGCGCTCTCGCTGACTACGCCGCGCGAAACCGCGCCAGCCGCTCGAGCGCCGACTTCAGCCCGTCGTGGATCGCCGCCACCTCCGCCGGTTTCCACGCTTCCCGCTCATTCCGCAGAAACGACGTCTTGTCCACCCGGTTGTCGAAGCGCGCCACCGGCAGGTGAAAGGTGCTCCCGTGGGCGGCGATCGCGACGGTGCCCGGCCGGTCGGAGTGCGCCTCCAGCCAGCTCATGTCGTCGCACCCGTAGTCGTTCAGCATCACCTCGATCGGCACCCCGTGATGGAGGATCGATCCGGGATCGTCCGGGTTCGTCCGCGCGTCGTTCTTCCGCCGCGATTCCTCAGGCTCCACCCACACATACAAGATCACCGCGCGCTCGAGAATCGCCCGCGAGAGCTGCGCCAGCGAGTAGGCGTAGCCATACGGCGCGGCGAGCGGAAGCGGCGAGCCCTCTGGCCCCCCGCGCGCGAACTCCAGCACCAGCGTGCGCCCCGCGAGCGTGTCCGGATAGTTGCGATGCTTCTCGTCGAGCAGCTCGCGCGCCTCGCGCTCCAGCGCCGCCGTCAGCGCGCTCCGCGTCTTCCCGTCCAGCGCCGCCATGCGCGCCTTCGCCCCCACCGCCAGCGACGCCGCGTCGAGCCGCTCGAGCAGCAGCCCGCCCGCCGACGCCGGCGTCGCCACCCGCCACGCCACCAGATCGGCGTGGTCCTCGTTGCACAGCGCCACCAGCGTCCCCCAGTCGAGCGGATTCTGGAACGGCCGATCGGGCGCCTGGAAGTAGGTCCGCGGCCCCCCGAGCCGCTCCAGCTCCTCGTCCACCCGCCGCATCAGATGCACGTACGGGAAGTCATCGAGCTGCACCGTCGGCCCCATGTGAAAATCGCTCCTGCACTCGCCTTCCGAGAGCTGCGCCAGATAGCGCCGCACCTCCGACTTGCCGGAGGCGGGGAGCGCCAGCAGGAGCACCGTATCGAGGATCGCGGCCATGGGCGTTTTCTCCGTCAATGCGCGCGCAGAATACACACGTTGCGCGGCCCGTGCACGCCCTTCGTTGCCGCCTCTTCCTCCCCTTTCTGGCCTCCTTGCACTTGACCGGTCTCAACATTACAGTGCGCCCCGTGTCCGACGACCAACGGCTCGCCGACGAGCTCGCCTCCCTGCACATCCGACGGGAGCCGGAGGGTTCGCGCGCGAAGTCCGGCGGCGTCCCGCGCTGGCTGGTGACCGTGCTCGTCCTCGGCCTCCTCGGCACCGGCGGCTACCTCCTCTTCAACAAGACCGAGCAGCGCCTCTTCCCCGAGGAGGTCGAGCTCGGCGCGGTCACCCTGGTCTCGCCCGCCCAGGAGGATGTCACCCTGGTCGCCACCGGCTACGTCTTCTCGCGCAAGAAGGCCACCGTCGCGCCCAAGGTGCAGGGCCGCCTCTCGCGCCTGTTCGTCGACGAAGGCGACCCGGTGAAGGAGAACCAGCTCGTGGCCACCCTCGACGCCAGCGAGCCCGAGGCGCAGCTCGCCCAGGTCAAGGCCGACATCTTCGCCGCCCGCGCCAAGGTCGAGCGCGCACGCGCCGATCTCGCCGAGGCGCAAACCAAGCTTTCGCGCGAGCAGAAGCTCCTCGCCTCCGCCGCCGGCACCCAGGCCGCCGTCGAGGACGCCAGCGCGCGCGTCACCACCGCAAAGGCCCAGCTCGCCGCCGCCGAAGCCGATGTCAGCGCGGTCCAGGCGCGCTCCGCCGCGGCCGCCATCGCGGTCGAAAACATGAAGGTTCGCGCGCCCTTCGCCGGCACCGTGATCCGCAAGCTCTCGGAGATCGGCGAGGTGGTCTCGCCCGGCGGCGTCGGGCTCCTCACCATCGCCACCCTGACCGATCTCGAGGTCCAGGCCGACGTCAACGAGGCGCAATTATCGAAGGTCAAGATCGGCACCCCGGCGGAGATCCTCCTCGACGCCTTCCCCGATCGCCGCTTCCGTGCCGAGGTGCGCGAGATCCGCCAGACCGTCGACCGCGCCAAGGCCGCCGTCACCGTCAAGGTGCGCTTCAAGGACGACCCGAAGGGCGTGCTGCCCGACATGGCGGCCAAGGTCAGCTTCCTCTCCAAGGCGCTCGACGACGCGGCGCTGAAGGTCGCTCCGAAGCTCGTCGCACCCGCCGACGCGGTGGTCGAGCGCGCCGGTCGAAAAGTCGTTCTCGTCGTCGACGATGGGCGCCTCAAGGAACTACCGGTGGTGCCGGGCGGCGCCATCGGGTCATCGTCCATGCTCGAGCTCATCAGTGGGCCGACCACCGGCACGCGCATCGTGCGTCACCCGGCGGACAAGCTGCATGAGGGCTCGTCGGTGAAGGAGAAGGGCAAGTGACCCCATGAGCAGCGACATCCAGGCAGCGGCCGGCGACCAGCCCGCCAGCGCAAAGAAAACCGGCGGCAAGCCGATCATCAAGCTGCGCGGCGTCCGCAAGGTCTACACCCGCGGCAAGCAGGAGATCCCGGTGCTCGAGGGGCTCGACCTCGAGATCCCCGAGAACTCCTTCGAGGCGCTGATGGGCCCGTCGGGGAGCGGCAAGACCACGCTGCTCAACCTGATCGGCGGAATCGACCGCCCCACCGGCGGCAGCGTCGAGGTCGCGGGCACGGATATCACCCGCCTCTCCGAGGGTGAACTGGCCACCTGGCGCTCGCGCACCATCGGCTTCATCTTCCAGCAGTACAACCTCCTGCCGGTGCTCACCGCGTTCCAGAACGTCGAGCTGCCGCTCCTGCTCACCAGCTTGAACCGCGCCGAGCGGAAGAAGCGCACCGAGACCGCCCTCCGCGTCGTCGGCCTCGCCGACCGCATGGATCACTACCCGCGCCAGCTCTCGGGCGGCCAGGAGCAGCGCGTCGCGATCGCCCGCGCGATCGTCACCGATCCCACCATCCTCGTCGCTGACGAGCCCACCGGCGACCTCGATCGCAAGAGCGCCGAGGAAGTCCTGAAGCTGCTCGACCTCCTCCACCGTGACTTCAAGAAGACCATCGTGATGGTCACCCACGATCCCGCCGCAGCGCAGCGCGCCGAGATCATCCGCAAGCTCGACAAGGGCCAGCTCGCGTCGACCGAGCCGCAGGGACCGTTCCGCTAGGAGCCTAGGTAGACCATGGGATACCTCCTCCTCGTCTTCAAGAGCGCCTTCCGCAACCGCCTCCGAGCCAGCCTCACCGGCGTCGGCGTGGCGATCGCGATCGTCGCCTTCCTCTTCCTCCGCACCCTGCTCTCCGCCTGGTACGCCGGCGCCGAGTCGGCCGCCGCCGATCGCATGGTGGTGCGCAACAAGATCTCGATCATCTTCCCGCTGCCGATGGCCTACACCGGCAAGGTCCAGAAGATCCCCGGCGTCACCGACGTGTCGTGGGCCAACTGGTTCGGCGGCACCTACATCGACGAGCGAAACTTCTTCGCCCAGTTCGCCGTCGACCCCGAGTCCTACCTCCGCGTCGTCCCCGAGATCGTGATCACCCCCGAGGCAAAGAAGGCGTGGCTCGACGACCGCAGCGGCTGCATCGTCGGTGAGCTGCTCGCCGAGAAGTACAAATGGAAGGTCGGCGACACCATCGCCATGAAGGGCACCATCTACCCGGGCGACTGGAAGTTCACCATCCGCGGCATCTACAAGGCCGGCACCAAGAACTTCGATGTCCAGACGATGTTCTTCCACTGGAAGCTGCTCGACGAGCAGATGCCCGAGGGGCGCAAGAGCCAGCTCAGCATCCTCCTCATCCGCGTCGCCGACCCCGCGCAATCCGTGGCGGTGGCGCAGGCGATCGACAAGGAGTTCCTGAACTCGCCCGCCGAGACCCGCACCGAGAGCGAGAAGCAGTTCCAGATGGCGTTCGTCGCGATGTCGGGAGCGCTCCTCAGCGCGATCGAGATCATCTCCTACGTCGTGCTGCTGATCTTGATGATCATCATCGCGAACACGATGGCGATGTCGACGCGCGAGCGCACCACCGAGTACGCCGTGCTGCGCGCGATCGGCTTCAAGCCCGCCCACGTGATCGGCTTCGTGATGGGCGAGGGGCTGATCATCGGCGGCCTCGGCGCCATGGTGGGCGTGCTCCTCACTGCGCCGCTCACCAGCTTCATCGCGCGCGCGCTCGAGCGCAGCCTGGGCGCGTTCCTCGGCGCCTTCGAGCTCGACAAGACCGCCGCCGCCCTGGCCGTCCTCGGGGCGATGCTCGGGGCGATGCTCGCGTCGGTGGTGCCGGCGTGGCGAGCCGGGCGCATGCGCCTCGTCGACGCCCTGCGGAGGGTCGAGTAGATGGGCCAGATAATCGCAATCTTCGTCGGTGCGCTGGTCGGCGGCGGCATGCTCGTCGTCGTCCTCGGCGTCCCCCTCTCGGCGCTCTTGCTGCTCGCCTTCGCCCTCAGCATCGCCGCCGGCCGCGGCGACTTCGTCCCCCTCAAGTACAACCTGCGCTCGCTCTTCGTGCGCCGCGTCTCGACGCTTTTGGCCGGCTTCGTCCTCGCGCTGGTCGTCGCCGCCTTCGCCGCGATGATGATGCTCTCGTCGGGCATCGAAAAAACCCTCGCCGCCACCGGCCTCGCCGAGAACGCCAAGGTCACCCGCAAGGGCTCCGGCAACGAGGTCCAGAGCGGGCTCCTGCCCGATCAGGTGCGCCTCGTCACCGCCTCCCCCGAGGTCGCCAAGGCCACGGACGGCCAGCCCGCCGCCTCGTCGGAGATGGTCGTCCTCATCTTCGCCCTCCGCGAGCACGCCACGACCGACCAGGACGGCTCGAACCTGCTCGTCCGCGGCGTCGGCCCGCGCGCCCTCGACGTCCACTCCACGGTGAAGATCGAGGGCCGGATGCTCAACCCCGGCACCTCCGAGGTCGTGGTCGGCAAAAAATTAATCGGCAAGTTCGAGGGCATTGCGGAAGGCGGCAAGCTCCGCTTCGCGCGCCGCGACTGGAACGTCGTCGGCATCCTCGACAGCGGAAACTCCGGCTTCGACTCCGAGATCTGGGGCGACGTCGATCAGTTCGCCGACGCCTTTCAGCGCCGCGGCGGCGTCTCCTCGGTGACGCTGCGCCTCGCCGACCCGGCGATGCTCGGCGCCCTCGAAGCGCGCCTCCTCGCCGACCCCCAGCTCGCCCAGCTCGAGGTCCAGCGCGAGAACGACTACTACGCCAAACAATCGGAATTCCTGGCGAAATTCATCCGTTTCCTCGGCCTCTTCATGGCCGTTATCTTCGCCTTCGGCGCCGCCCTCTGCGCGATGATCATGATGTACTCCCAGGTCGCAGCGCGAACGCGCGAGATCGGCACACTGCGCGCCCTCGGCTTCCGCCGCCGCGCCGTCCTGGTCTCCTTCGTCGTCGAGTCGACCCTCCTTGGCCTGCTCTCCGGCATGGTCGGCCTCGCGCTCGCCTCCTTCATGCGCTTCTTCTCCTTCTCGACGATGAACTTCAACACCTTCTCCGAGGTCTCGGTCCGCTTCGCCCTGACCCCCACAATCGCCATCGCCTCACTGCTCTTCGGCGCGCTGATGGGCTACGCCGGCGGCCTGCTCCCCGCCATACGCGCCGCCCGCATGCCGATCGTCGACGCCACGCGCGGCGGATAAGGAACGCGCGCCCGCGCCCCGATTGCAGTAAGATCCCAGGCGCATGACCGAGCACAAGCGAGTTCTGATCGTGGAGGACGACGACACCGTCCGCCGCACCCTCGAGCGCGTCCTCAAGCGCGAGGGCTGCGAGGTCTTCGAGGCCCGTGATGGCCAGGAGGGCGCCGAGCGCCTCGACGGCGGCCTGGCGGTCGATCTCGTCATCACCGACCTCAAGATGCCCCGCGCCGATGGCCGCGCCGTGCTCGCCGCCGGCGTGCGCCGCCAGCTGCCGGTGGTGATCCTCACCGGCTACGCCACCGTCGAGACCGCGGTCGAGATGATGCATAACGGCGCCGCCACCTTCCTCATGAAGCCCTTCAACCCCGACTCGGTGCGGGGAATCCTCGAGGGCTCCTTCGGGATCATCCGGCGTCCTGCCGCCACGGCCCCCACCGCGCTGGTCGTGCGCGGCACCGCGCACAAGCCCCAGGAGGTCGTCCCGACCGGCGAAAACCCGCGCTTCCTTGCGGCGAAGGAGAACCTCGAATCGGCCGCCGACTCCGAGGCCACCGTCCTCATCCTCGGCGAGAGCGGCACCGGCAAGGAGCTCGCCGCGCGAATGATCCACAACTTCAGTCCGCGCGCGGGCGGCCGCTTCGTCGCCGTCAACTGCGGCGCGATCCCCGAGCAGCTGATAGAGAGCGAGCTGTTCGGCCACAAGAAGGGCGCCTTCACCGACGCCACCCAGTCGCGCACCGGCCGCTTCCAGGACGCCGACGGCGGCACCATCTTCCTCGACGAGATCGGTGACACCCCGCTCGCATTCCAGGTGAAGCTCCTGCGCGTGCTGGAGGAGCGCGCCGTAGTGCCGCTCGGCGAGAACACCCCGAAGCCGATCGACGTCCGGGTGATCGCCGCCACCCACCGCGACCTCCGGGCCATGGTCGACGAAAGCAAGTTCCGCCTCGACCTCTTCCACCGCCTCAACGTCGTCGACGTGCACCTCCCTGCCCTGCGCGATCGCCGCAGCGACATCCCGCTGCTCGTCGAGCAATTCCTCCGCAGCGCCAACGAGCGCCACGGCCGCTCCGTCACGGGCCTCACCGAAGGCGTACTCGCCGCGTTCGATGCCTACGGCTGGCCCGGCAACATCCGCGAGCTCGCCAACGTCGTCGAGCGCATGGTCGTCTTGAAGCGCACCCGCGGCGAGGTCACCGTCGCTGACCTCCCCCCGCAGCTGACCTCCCGCACCCCGCCTTCGCGCGCCGGAGGCGCCGCCGGCCCTTCGATCCTCCCCGCCGAAGGCCTCGATCTCCGAAAGGACCTCGCCGACCGCGAGGACGCGCTGATCGACCAGGCGCTCGAGCGCACGCGCGGCAATCGCAACGCCGCCGCCCATCTCCTCGGTCTCAACCGCACCACACTGGTCGAGAAGCTCCGCCGCCGCGGCGACAAGAGCGACGACAAGTCCTCCGACCCCGAGGGCTAGAGTCAACCCGCCCCGGGCCCGTCAGGCGCCTGACGACCTACCCCCGCTTCTGCCCGCAAGTCGCCGCCATTACACAATTTCGTCGCTGGATCGGAGCTTGCTCCCTCCACGACCATGACGAACTACAAGAACAAGCGACGTTCGCAGCGAGTGCAGGCGGTGCTCCCCATCACCTGGATCCGGCGCGGCCTCAGGCAGGACATCACCACCGCCGACGTGAGCAACGATGGCATGTTCCTGCTCACCGACGACACCGTGACTCCGGGCTCGCTGATGCAACTCGAGGCCCTGGTGCCGGGCGAGCGGCCCCTGCTGATGTTCGTCAGCGCGCGCTTCGTCGGGCGGACCGAGTCCGGCACCGGAATCGGCGTGCAGATCTACGTCGTCTCTGACCAGGACCGGCGGCGCTGGCAGAGGTACTACCGCGGGCTGCTGGCCAGGTCGCAGCCGGTCCCCGCGGTCTTCGCCCAGGCCGGCTAAACCCCCACAACCGAGACACAGGAGCCCAGATGAGCAAGCAGTCGAACGCCGAGGAGTCCGCCCGTAACTACTCCGACCTGCGCTCCCACGAGCGCGTCGCGATCGAGATCGCGGTGAACATGGAGTCGGAGAACAACTTCTTCGCCGGCATCACCGACAACATCAGCGAGGGTGGCGTCTTCGTCGCGACGCTGATGCCGCCCCCGCGCGGGTCGGTCATCGAGATGAATCTCACCCTCCCGGGCCTCGACCGCGCCTTCAGCGTTCGAGGAGTTGTCTGCTGGATCCGCGACCTCGAGGCCAGCATCGAAGGCGCGCCCCCCGGCTGCGGCATCCGATGGATGGAGATGTCGCGCGACGCGCTGCTGGCCATCCACCGCTTCGTCCAGCACCGCGACACCATCCTCTTCGACGTCGACGACCTGTAGCCCCCCTTCACTGTCCGCGGCGCTGTGTTAACATCCCGCGCCGTGTCGACCTCCTTCCCCATGCGCAGCATGCGGGTCCGCTTTGCCGGCCAGACCCACGTCGGCATGAAGCGCGCGCACAACGAAGACAACCTCCACCTACCCGACGAGGAGCCCGTTGCCATCGTCGCCGATGGCATGGGTGGCCACGCGTGCGGCGAGGTCGCCTCGAGGATGGCCGTCGACACCGTGGTCGCCCACTTTCGCGCCACCGCGGAGGACGGGGAGACCACCTGGCCCTACAAGCTCGACCGGTCCCCGCAGCGCGACATCAATCGGCTCTCGACGGCGGTCAAGCTCGCCAACCTCAAGATCTGGGAAACCTCGCAAAAAAACGAAGCCCAGCACGGCATGGGCACCACCATCGTCGCCGCGGTGTTCCTCGACGACAAGGTGCTGGTCGCCCACGTCGGCGACAGCCGCGTCTATCGGATCCGTGATGGCGTGATCGAGCAGCTCACCGAAGATCACTCGCTGGCCAACGACTACATGCGGATGAAGAACCTGACCCCCGCCGAGATGGGCAACTTCCAGCACAAGAACGTGATCGTGCGTGCGCTCGGCATGAAGGAGGCGGTGCAGGTCGACGTGCAGGCCGATGTCCCCAAGGTGGGCGATATCTACCTGCTCTGCTCCGACGGGCTCTCGGGGATGATCAATGACTCGCAGCTGGGCGCCCTGGCGGCCGGCGAGATCGATCTCGACCGCGCCTCCGAGCGATTGATACGCGCCGCCAACGAGAACGGCGGCGTCGACAACATCACCGTCGTCCTCGCGCGCATGGAGTCCTGACGGTCAATCGCCGGCCGGGCTCATTCCACCAACCGGGCGGGAAATTCGAACACGCCGCTTTGCGTGACGATCGCATCGCGCAGGACGCTCTCGGCGGTGGCGCCGGGCCAGACCACGGTGTGCTCCAGGTGGGCGACGTCGTCGACGCGCGCGCCGCGGCCCACGACCACGTAGGGCCCCACGGTGGCGCCCGCGCCCACCACCGCGCCGGGGCCGATGCGAAACGGCGCGATGAGCTGGGCCCCCGAGCCCACGGTCGCCGTGGGATCGATGCCGTCGCGCGCTGCTGGGGGGTGGCGCAGGCGGGCGCTGCCGTCGAGGACGGCCCAGTTGCCCTCGAGGTAGCGCTCGGGCGTCGAGTGCTCCTGGAAGTAGCCGCTGTAGAGGTAGCCCTCGATGCGGGCGCCGGCGTGGAGGGCGGGCAGGTAGCCCTGGCGGATGGCGCACGATTCGCCGTCGGGGAGGCGGGCGGCGAAGGCGGGCGAGAGCACATGCACGCCGGTGAACATCGTGCGGTGCACGGACAGCGCGGGGGGACCCTGGCCGAGGATCTTGACCACCCGGCCGTCCTCGTCGAGGTCGATCGCGCCCCAGCGCTCGGCGTCGGGAACCTCGCGCACCACCATCGTCGCGTCCGGGTCGGCGCCGCGGTGGCACTCGATGAGGCGGGTCAGGTCGACGTCGATCACCAGCTTGCCGTTGACGACCAGGAAGGAGTCGCGTCCCCCGTCGGTGAGCCAAGTGGCCATCCGCTTCACGCCGCCCCCCGTGCCGAGGATCTGCTCCTCGCGCGACCAGGTGATGGCCAGCGGATCGCAGGCCCCCTCGAGCTCGCCGACGATCAGCTCGCCGCGGTGGTGGAGGTTGATCGCCACCTCGCGGACGCCGTGGGCGGCCAGCAGGGCGAGGTTGTAGCGGATGAGGGGGACGTCGGCGACGGGAAGGAGGGGCTTGGGGCGCTCGTCGGAGAGCGCGCCGAGGCGGGTCCCGAGGCCCGCGGCGAGGACCAGCGCGCGCATCGACCTCAGCGTCCCCGGAAGCGGGGAGCGCGCTTCTCGATGAAGGCGTCGATCCCCTCGCCGCCATCGACCTCGGCGCTGGCAGCGGCGATGGTCGTGCTCTCGATCGCCAGCGTCTCGGCGAGCGGGCGCATGGCGCGGAGCAGCTCTTTGGTCTTGCCGAACACGGCGGTGGGGCCGGCGGCGAGGCGGGTGGCGAGCGCGAGGGCCTCCTCGGCGACCTGGTCGGTGGGCACCGCGCGGGTCGCGAGGCCGAGGTCGACGGCGCGCCGGCCGTCGAGTGGCTCGTTGAGGAACGCCATCTCGGTCGCGCGGCGCCAGCCGATCATCTGCGGCAGGTGGTGGGATGAGCCGCCGTCGGGGGTCAGGCCGAGGGCGTTGAAGGCGAACACCAGCTTGGCCTTTTCGTCGACGATCACCAGGTCGCAGGCGCACATCAGGGACAGGCCGCCGCCGCCCGCGCCGCCCTGCACCGCGGCGATCACCGGTTTTTGCATTGCAGCAATCTCGGCGACCGCGGCGTGGAAGTGGCGGGTCACGTCGAGGAGGAGGGGCTCGCGGCCGGCCGAGCCCGCCTCGGCCATCATCTTCACGTCGCCGCCCGCGCTGAAGGTCGGGCCGGCGCCGGCGAGAATCACGGCGCGAACCGTGTCGTCGGCGCTGGCGTCCTCGAGCGCCTCGCGGAGCGCGCGGGCCAGGGCGAGGTCGAGGGCGTTGCGCCGCTCGGGCCGGTTCATCACCACCCGGGCGACACCCTCGGCGGGACGCTCGACCAGCACCAGTTCGCCCCCGGCGGCGGCCACTACGGGCCCTCCTCGTACACCACGAAGCGGCGGTCCTCGACGGCGCCGGCCGATTTTTCGTAGAACTCGCGCGGGCCGATCCAGGCGATCACGCCGCCCTCGGGACGACCGCGCACGTCGAGCAGGCAGTGCACGAGGAGCGCCTCGCCGAGGCGGTGGCCGCGGTGCGCGGTGAGCGTCCCGGCGGGGCCGAACCAGCCGAGGCCGGAGTTGTTGGCGTCGTGAGCGGCGAAGGCGACCGGCATCCCGCCCTGGAAGGCGGCGAAGACGGCGGGCGGATCCTGCTCCATCGCGCGGCCGAGCTCGAAGGCCCAAGCGGCGGCGAAGGCCTCGGTGGCGACGCGGAGGAGCAGGTCGCGCTCGCCGCGGCCCACCCGGCGCACCTCGTAGCCGGCCTTCCTGGCGCGCTCGGAGAGGAGTGCGGCGCGCTCCTCGGTGACCTTCGGGTTGCCGTCGAGGGAGACGCGCAGGTTGATGTTCTCGGAGGCCACCTTGAAGCCGTGGTTCTCGACCCAGCTCCGGCCGGCCACCTCGCGGAGATCGAGGCCGGGCGAGAGGTAGTTTCCCGGGTGATCCATGAAACGTAGTTTTCCCCCGCCTCCCCGGTTGCGCACCCACGTGCGGGCGAGATCGAGGAGCACGGTGCCGACGCCGTGGCCGCGCTTGCCGGGATCGACGGCGAACAGCTTGATCCAGCGCCCCGCCATGGCGATCACCCCGGCCGGACTCTCGCCGTCCCACGCCACCAGGGTCGTTCCGGCGCGCGATCCGTTCGGTCCGAGGAGCTTCTCCTCGAGCACCGCGGCCACGCGATCGTGGGGGAAGGCCGCCTCCACGATCCCCCGGATCGCTCCCAGATCCTCTCGGTCGAGCGCCGCTACTCGCACGACGGGACTCTAGCACAGCGCCCCGGCGCAAGGGCGGCTCGCCTCTGCTATGCTGCGCGGCTCAAACCAGCGGGACGCGCCGCCTGCGCGCGGACGAGTCCCCGTCGCGAGGGTTCATGCGCCTGGCAGTGCTTGGCACGGGGTACGTCGGTCTGGTGGCGGGCGCGGGCTTCGCCGATGTCGGCAACGAAGTGGTGTGCGCCGACGTCGACGCCGAGAAGATTGCGCGGCTCATGCGCGGGGAGATCCCGATCTTCGAGCCGGGACTCGATCGGCTGGTGGCGAACAACGTGCGCGAGCAGCGGCTCTCGTTCTCGACGGATATTGCCGCCACAGTGGCGGGGGCCGAGGTGGTGATCATCGCGGTCGGGACGCCCTCGGCGCCGGATGGGTCGGCCGATCTGTCGTACGTGCTGGCGGCGGCCGAGGCGATCGGGCGCGCGCTCACCGGCTGGGCGGTGATCGTCACCAAGAGCACCGTGCCGGTCGGGACGGCGGAGAAGATCCGCGAGGCGGTGGCGCGGGTGAGCGAGGTGCCGTTCGCGGTGGCTTCGAATCCGGAGTTTTTGAAGGAGGGCGACGCGGTCAACGACTTCATGAAGCCCGATCGGGTGATCGTCGGCAGCGACGACGCGCGGGCCTGCGAGGTGCTGCGCGCGCTCTACGCGCCGTTCGTTCGCACCAACGATCGGATGCTGTTCATGGAGGCACGTTCGGCGGAGCTGACCAAGTACGCGTCCAACGCCTTCCTGGCGACGCGCATCTCTTTCATGAATGATATCGCAAACCTGTGCGAGCGGCTGGGCGCCGACGTGGAGAGCGTGCGGCGCGGGATGGGGATGGACCCGCGGATCGGGCCGAAGTTCCTCTTTCCCGGGATCGGCTACGGCGGATCGTGCTTTCCGAAGGACGTCCGGGCGGCGCTGGCGACGGCGGAGGCGGCGGGTGGGCAGCTCGAGATCCTGGCGGCGGTGGATCGGGTGAACGAGCGCCAGAAGGGCGTGCTGGTCGACAAGATGGCGGCGCACTACGGCGCGCGGCTGCGCGGGCGGACGATCGCCTTGTGGGGGCTGGCGTTCAAGCCGGGGACCGACGATGTGCGCGAGGCGCCGTCGCTGACGGTGATCGAGCGGCTGCTCGCGGCGGGGGTGAAGGTGCGCGCTTTCGACCCGGTGGCGAACGCGGCGGTGCGGGCGCGCTTCGGCGATCGGGTGGAGCTGTGCGACGGGAACTACGAGGCGGCGCGGGGCGCGGACGGGCTGGCGCTGCTCACCGAGTGGCGCGAGTTCCGGCGGCCGAACTTCCAGCGGTTGAAGGAGCTGCTCGTCGAGCCGGTGCTCTTTGACGGCCGCAACATCTGGGATCCGGCGGAGCTGCGCGCGGCGGGGTTCGTCTACTTCGGGATCGGGCGGCGGTAGTCCCCGAAGACCCAGGGGAAGGGGAGGGAGAGGAGGGGACGCCCCGGCGTGGGCCGAGGCGTCCGTTTTCGCGGGGAGCTACTGACCGCGGGCGATGGTCGAGGCGGCGCCGCCGACGTACACCTTGGCGCCGGTCCCGCCGATGGCGAAGAGCTGGGTGGCGGCGAGACCGGTCATCTCGGTGGCGAAGCTGCCGCCGGCCGAGTGGAGCACGATGCCAGAGCCCGCGGCGTACACGTCGGTGGCGGTGGCATAGGCGGCCCACAGGTCGTTCTTGGCGGGGTTCGCGATGGCGATCCAGCAGCCGTCACCACGGCTGCGGTAGATCGCGCCGACCTGGCCGACGGCGTAGATATCCATCGCGCTGCGGCCGGCGAGGCCCCAGAACGAGACGTTCTGCGGCACCACCTGCGCGGTCCACACGCCGGCGCCGACCGAGTGGAGGATCACGCCGTCGCCGGCGGCGTAGATGTCGGTCGGGCCCGAGCCCCAGATGGCGTGGAGGTTCTTCACGGTGTTGCTCTGCTCGGCGGCCCACAGGCCGTTGCCCTTCGAGTGGCGGATCGTTCCGCCCGTACCGACGGTGTAGAGGTTGTTGACGTCGCTGCCCCACACTCCGTAGAGGAGCTGGTTGGTGCCGCTGGTCTCCTTGGTCCAGGTGCCGTTGCCGGTCGACTTGATGATCGCGCCGGCCTCGCCGACCGCCCAGATCGCGGCGGCGCTGGCGGCCCAGGTGCCCCACAGCTCGGTGGCCAGACCGCTCGTCTCCGGTCTCCAGGTGCCGGAGCCGTTGGAGGACACGATCCGGCCTGCCTGGCCGACCGCGTAGAGGTGCGTCGCGTCGGCGGCGGCGATGCCGTTGAACTCGGTGACCGGGAGCGCCTGGTTCTTCAGCGTCCAGGTGCCGTTGCCGGTGCTGCCGATGATGATCCCGCCGCCGCCGTTCCCCGGGAAGCCGGCGACGATGATCGGGTTCACTCCGCCGGCCGACCAGACGCCCTCGAGGATGCCGTTGTTCTGGTTAGAGACCTGCGTGACCCACTGGCCAGCCCCTTGCGAACGGAAGATCTGTCCGTTCTCGCCGACGGCGTAGACGTCGAAGCCGCTGCGTCCGAAGATGTCGAGGAGGCCACCGGTCTGGCCCTGGCGCTGCGACGTCCACACCCCGGCGCCGATCGAGTGGAAGATCGATCCGGCGTAGCTGACCGCGTAGACGTCCTTGGAGTTCGCGCCCCAGATGCCGCGGATGGCGGTGTTGGCGCCGGTCATCTGCCCGGCCCACATGCCGTTGCCGGTCGAGAAGAGCGCCTGCCCGTCGCTGCGGCCGACGTAGACGTTGTTGCCGTTGGCGGCCCACACCGAGTAAAGATCGAGGTTGGTGCCGCTGACCGCCTTGGTCCAGGTGCCGTTGCCGATCGAGTGGAGGATCACGCCGCCGTTGCCGACGGCGTAGACGTCGTTCGCGGCGACGCCGAACACCGCGCGCAGATCGGTGAAGACGCCCGAGAGCTGCTGCGCCCAGACGCCGTTGCCGGTGGAGTGGAGGATCGCGCCCGCCGAGCCGACCGCGTAGATGTCGGTCGCGGAGGAGCCCCACACCCCGTAGAAGGTGATGTTGCCAGGCGCGCCCGAGACCTGCGCGGTGAAGGTGTTGCCGTCGCTGCTATGGGCGATCTGGCCGTTCTGCCCGACCAGATAGACGTCGTTGGCGCTGGCGCCCCATACCTTGCGCCAGGGGGCGTTGGCGGGCGTGGTCGGGCTCTCCTTGGCCCAGGTGCGCGGGGTGAGGACGCCGGCCGCGGGGAAGGTGCAGGGCTTGGTCGCCATGTCGGCGGGGGCGGTCGCCATGTCCTTCGGCGCCATCATCGCCAGGTCTGCCGCGGCCATCGCCATGTCCTTGCCCGGCTGCACCGCCAGGTCGGCCGCGGGCTGCATCGCCATGTCGGCCGCGGGCTGCATCGCCATGTCGGCCGCGGGCTGCATCGCCATGTCGGCCGCGGGCTGCATCGCCATGTCGACGTCGCCGACGGTGAGGTCCGCTTCGCCGCCGAGGTCCTCGTCGCCGAGGAGGTCCTCCACGACGCCCGGCATATCGTCGCCCTCGACGGTGGTCAGGTCGGGCTTGGCGCCCGCCATGTCACCCTTGCCGCCGTCGGTCTTGGCCACCGCCATGTCGGCGGGGTTGGGCCCGAAGTCGGGGGCGCTGTCACCACCGCAACCGACCGCGGCGAAAGCCAAACCAAAGGAAACCATCCAACCAAGCGATCGCTTCATTTCAAATCTCCTTGTGGGCCTATGTCCTACCCTGCGAGGCGCACGATACACGATCTCGGGGAAAGGCAAGCATATTAAAATGCTCGCAGCGCGTGGTAGGCTTCGCACCGCTCACCATGCAGCGTCTTCACCTCCGTAACTGCCTGGTCATCGACGGTACGGGCGCCCCGGCGTACGCAGCCGATATCATCACCTACCGCGACCGGATCGTGTCGGTGGGGCCGGATATGACGCAGGGCGGCGACCTGGTGGAGTGCGGGGGGATGGTCGTCTGCCCCGGCTTCATCGACACCCACTCCCGCTCGGACCTCCAGATCCTGGCCGACCCGGACCTGCCGATGAAGGTGCGGCAGGGGGTGACGCTGGAGGTGCTGGGGCAGGACGGGCTCTCGGTGGCGCCGGTGCGCGCGGCGGACGTGGAGCGCACGCGGCGGAAGCTGGCCGGGCTGCTCGGGGATCCGTTCCTGGTGCGCGACTGGCGCTCGGTGGCGGACTACCTCGGGACGATCGATCGCAGCGGTGCGGCGGTGAACAGCGCGTACCTCGTGCCGCACGGGGCGATCCGCACCTATGTGATGGGCGATCTGGACCGCGCGCCGACCGAGGACGAGCTGCACCTGATGGTCGCCCTGCTCGGGAGCGGCATGGCGGATGGGGCGCTCGGGATGTCGACCGGGCTCGGCTACCCGCCTTGCTGCTATGCAGCAACCGAGGAGCTGGTGGCGCTGGGCCGCGAGGTGGCGCGCAAGGGCGGGGTGTTCGCGGTGCACCTCCGGTGGGAGTCGGACCGCATCCTCGAGGCGCTCGATGAGATGATCGGCGTGGCGCGCGAGACGGGGGTTCATCTGCACCTCTCGCACCTCACGATCGCCGGACGGCGAAACTGGCCGCTCGTCGAGCAGGTGGTAGCGCGCGTGGAGACGGCGCGCGAGGACCGGCTGCGGGTGACGGCCGATCAGTACCCCTATGCGGCGGGGTCGACGCTGTTCGGAGCGATCCTTCCGCCGTGGGCGCACGCCGGCGGAACGGAGGAGACGCTGGCCCGGCTCGCCTCCCCGGAGGAGCGGGCGAAGCTCCGTGCTGCGATGCAGCATGACGGGCCGGGCGCGTGGGACAATTTCTGGTCGTGGACCGGGCCGGGGGGGATCGTGATCGCCGATGTCCCGTCGGGGAGGCGCCCGGAGCTGCTCGGGAAGACCGTGGCGGCGGCGGCGGCGGCGGCGGGCGCTCCGGACCCGCTCGAGTTCGCGCTCGACCTCCTCGCGAGCGAGCGGATGGCGGTGGCGATGATCAGCTTCTCGCAGTCCGAGGAGGTGGTCGCGCGCCTGATGACGCTGCCGTGGGTGAACGGGTGCAGCGACGGGCTTCTGGGTGGGCGGCCGCATCCACGCGCCTACGGGACCTTCCCGCGACTTCTGGGACGCTACGTGCGCGAGCAGCAGGTTCTCTCGCTGCCCCAGATGATCCGCAAGGTGACCTCGCTGGCCGCGGCGGCGATGCACCTGCCGGATCGCGGAGCGATCGATGAGGGGCTGATCGCCGACCTGGTGGTGTTCGATCCGGCGACGGTGGCGGACACCGCGACGTTCGAGGATCCGGTCCGCTACCCGATCGGGATCCAGCATGTGATTGTCAACGGGGCGCTGGTGGTGGCGGATGGGCGGCCGACGCGCGCGCGGCCCGGCCGGACGGTCCGGCTCGGCCAGTGAGCGCGATCCCCAAGCGTCCGGCGCCGCCCGACGTGTTCGACGAGCTGGTGCGGCTGCGCAGGGCGGGCGAGCCCTGTGTGCTGGCGACGGTGGTGAGGACCAAGGGGTCGACGCCGCGGAAGGACGCGGCGCGCATGCTGGTGGTGCGGGCCGACGGGCGCGGCGGGATCGTTGGCACCATCGGCGGTGGACGGATCGAGAAGGAGGTGGTGGATGCCTGCATGGCGCTCTTGACCGAGGGCGCGGCGGCGCGGCCGAGGCTGCTCCGCTATCACCTGACGCACGAGCTGGCGATGTGCTGCGGCGGCGAGATGGAGGTGTTCTGCGAGCCGATGGTGCCGGAGCCTCCGCTGGTGGTGTTCGGAGCGGGGCACGTCGCGCGGGCGCTGGTGCCGCTGGCGCGCTCGGTGGGCTTCGCGCCGATCGTCGTCGACGAGCTCGAGGAGTACGCCTCGCGGGAGCGCTTTCCCGACGCCCGGATCGAGGACAGCTTCGATCCCCGCGACTGGACGTTTCCGCTCGACGATCGCACCTACGTGGTGATCGTGACGCGCGATCACGCCCTCGACCAGCGTCTGCTGGAGGCGGTGATCGGACGCGACCTGGCCTACCTCGGGCTGATCGGATCGCGCCGGAAGATCGCGCTGTTCAAGGAGCGCCTCGCCTGCAAGGGAGTCGAACCGGCGCGCTGCGAGCGGATGCATGCGCCGATCGGGCTCTCCATCGGGGCCCAGACGCCCGAGGAGATCGCCGTGGCGATCGTCGCCGAGCTGATCCAGGTGCGCGCCGCGCGAAGGCCGGCGGATCCACAGGATCCCCCGGGGTCGGGGACGTGGTAGTGTCGGGCCTCGCCTCGGGACAAAGGAGCTTCGCATGAGCATCCAGACGATCGTCCTCGCCGCCGGTGCCTCCACCCGGATGGGCAGCCCGAAGGCGCTGCTCGATCTCGACGGCGCCACCTTCATGAGCCGGATCGCGGTCACCGCGCGGGCGGCCGGGACCGCCGGCGTGATGATCGTGATCGGTCCACCCGACGGTGCGGCGATCAAGGCCAAGCTGCCGCCGGGGACGGTGTCGGTGTGGAACCCCGATCCGTCGCCGGGGATGCTGACGTCGGTGCAGTCGGCGGTGTCGTCGCTGCCGAGCAACACGCTGGCGATCCTGCTGTGGCCGGTCGACCTGCCGCGGGTCAAGCAGGAGACGGTGCGGCGGATCCTCGACGGGGCGCCCGGCAAGATCATCGTGCCGCGCCACGCCGGCAAGGGCGGCCACCCGGTGCGCGTGCCGCGGACGCTGTTCGCGGCGATCGCAGGGCTGCCGGCCGAGGCCGGGCTGCGCGGGCTGCTCGAGGAGCACCGGGCCTCGGTGGTCTATGTGGACGTCGAGGATGCGGGGGTGGTGGAGGACATCGACACGCCGGCCGAGCACGCGCAGGCGAAGAGTGAGAGGTCCGAGAAGCCGCCGAAGCGGGGAAAGTAGCCTCCCTGTTAGAGTAGCACCCCCACCCTCGCTATCCGCCGCACCTCCCTCTAGAATCCGCGGATGCGATCGGGCTCTCCGGCGTTCGTCGGCAGCATCGCGACCAGCGCCTTCCTGCTCTTCCTCGTCCAGCCGATGATCGCCAAGATGGCGCTGCCGTGGTTCGGCGGCGGGCCGGCAGTGTGGAACACCTGCCTGCTGTTCTTCCAGACGCTCCTGCTGGCGGGATACGCCTACAGCCATTTCGGCGATCGGCTGCTCGGCACGCGGCGCCACATGCTGGTCCACGGGCTCCTGCTGCTGCTCCCGCTGGTGATGCTCCCGCCGGTGATCGCGGCCCGCTTCGCGCCGACGCCGGGAGCGTGGCCGGTGCCTGCGCTGCTGGTGGCCCTGCTGGCGTCGGTGGGGCTGCCCTTCTTCGTGCTCTCGACCAACAGCAGCCTGGTGCAGCGCTGGTTCACGCTGCGCTCACCGGACGATCCCTACTTCCTCTACGCGGCCTCGAACGCGGCCTCGCTGTGCGCGCTCGGCGCCTATCCGCTCCTGATCGAGCCGCGGATCGGCCTCCGCGCGCAGGCGACCTTGTGGGCCGCCGGCTACCTCCTCTTCGTTGCCCTCACCTTCGCCAGCATGTTCGCGGCTCGGCGTGCGTCGGGGGGACCGTCCGGCCTTCCGGGGTCACAGGAGAGCGCCGGCGCGTCGGTGGCGGTGCCGCTGCCGGCGATCGGCTGGCCGCAGCGGGGGCGCTGGGTGTTCCGGGCGGCGGTGGCGTCGGGCCTGCTCCTGGCGGTGTCGTTGCGCATCTCGACCGACCTCGCCGCGGTGCCGCTCTTGTGGACCGTCCCGCTCGGGATCTACCTCGCGAGCTTCATCATCGCCTTCCTCCCGCGCGCGCCCTACCCGCGCGACCGCCTGGAGATCTTCGCGATGTTCTTCGTCACCCTCGCGCTGACGCCGCTGCCGTGGGGGCACGGGGCGGTGCTGTGGCTGGAGGTCACGCCGCCGCTCGGATCGCTCTTCCTCGGCTGCTGGATCTGCCACGGCGACCTCGCCCGCGACCGCCCCCCGCCGGCGCAGCTGACCGAGTTCTACCTGTGGATCTCCGTCGGTGGCTTCCTCGGCGGGCTGTTCGGAAACATCGTCGCGCCGCTCCTCTTCAAGAGCGTCGCCGAGTACCCGATCACCCTCGCGCTGCTCGCCTTCGCCTTCGCGCTGCGCGATCGCGGCGTCGCGCTCTTTGCTGCATTGCAAAAACCGATCACCTGGCTCGGCCCGGCGGCGATGGCGGCAGCGCTGGCGCTCTCGGTGCTGCAGCTTCGCTACGGGCGGCCCGAGTACCACGATCACTGGTTCGTGATCCCGCTGGTGGTGCTGCTGATCGGGATGGCGCTGTGGCAGCTGCCCGGTCAGTTTCCGCTCGCCTGCGCGACGGTGGCGGGCTTCGTGGTGCTCGGCTTCGCCACCGACTCGCGGCTGCTCGAGGCGCGGCGGAGCTTCTTCGGCGTGCTGCGTGTCTCCGACGACGGTGACCGCCGGATGATGGTCCACGGCACGACGCTGCACGGGATCCAGATCATCGATCCGCTGGAGCGCAAGCCGGTGGCCTACTACCACCCGAAGGCGCCGATGAGCGCGGCGGTGCTGGCACAGAAAGACGGCGCGCGGATCGGCGTGGTGGGCCTCGGCGCCGGATCGATCGCCGCGCTCACCCGTCCCGGGCAGCGCGTGACCTACTTCGAGATCGATCCCGCGGTCGAGCCGATGGCGCGCGGGTGGTTCACCTTCCTCGCCGACGCGAAGGGCGAGGTGGAGACGGTGCTCGGCGATGCGCGCCTGACCCTCGCCCGGGTCCCCGATCAGAGCTTCGACCTCCTGGTGATGGACGCCTTCTCGAGCGATGCCATCCCGGTGCACCTCCTGACCGTCGACGCGCTCCGCCTGTACCTCGACAAGCTGACGCCGCACGGGGTGCTGCTCGTGCACATCAGCAATCGCTACATGGACCTCTCGCGGGTCTTGCGCGGGGGCGCCAGGACGCTCGGTGTGCGCGCGGCGATCCGGCGCTTCCAGCCGGACGAGCAGCTGAAGAAGGAGCGCGCCACGCCGAGCGTGGTGGTGGCGGTCTCGCGCGACCGGGCGGCGATCGAGGCCCTGGAGCATGCGGATTGGAAGGCGCTCGAAGACGGTGGAAAAGTGGTGGACTGGAGCGACGACCGGTCGAGCCTGCTGGGGGTGATCTTCGATTGAAGGATGTGGTGGCGCTCCGATCCGTCGGAGAGGCCCCGCCAGGCCCTCCGATGTGGGCTGAGGAGTCCCAGGCCGCCGACGGGAAGTCGGCCCGCGGCGCGGGGTGGCCATCCGGCTCACGGCTTGCGATACTGCCCCCGACCATGCGCCCGCGACGTTGCCTGCTGAGTCCCCTGATGCGGGGGCTGACGCCCGCTCTCCATGCGGCACTGCTCTCGGTGCTGACGCTCGGTTGCGTGCCGCCGGAGAGCGGGGCCACCGCCCACCCGGACGGTCCGCTCGCAAGGCACGCGCGCGGCGTCGCGGCCGCGAACGGAGTGCCGGGCGATCTGCTCCTGGCCATCGCCCACGTCGAAGGCGGCCTCCTCCTGCCACGCACCCGCGTGCTGCGCGAGGACGACGATGTCCCGGTCGCCGGTATCCTGGAGCTCCGTCACGGCGCCTACGACTCGCTCGCCCGCGGCGCGGCGATGGTGGGACACGACGAGGCGCACCTCCGCGCCGACACCGAACTCGGCACCGAGGCCGGCGCCCGCGTGCTGGCCGAGCTCGGCGCCAGGAGCGGAGCCCGCAGCGACGATCTGGCGAGCTGGCGACCGGCGGTGGAGACCCTCTCCGGCCTGCAGGACGGCAGAACCCTGGACCGCTACCTCGCGGACATCTTCGCCCTCCTGCGCCAAGGCGGCAGCGTCCCCGCGCGCGACGGCGAGACGGTGCACCTGGCTCCGCACCCCGAGTTGCCGGAGTCGGCGATCGGCGTGATCCGCCAGGAGCTCGGCGGTCCGCCCGCCGATTTCCCCGGCGCGCAGTGGCTCTCCACCGACTGCAACGGCAAGTGCACCGCCGGCCGCCCCGACGGCAACGGCGCGGTGAACACCATCGTCATCCACGACACCGAGGGGGGCTGGGCCGCCTCCGTCGCGACGCTGCAGTTCGACAAGGGCAAGTCGGTGCACTACATCATCGATGGCGACGGCAGCCGCGTCGGGCAGTTCCTCCACGAGGGCGACACCGCCTGGCACGCCGGCAACTGGTGCTACAACAAGCGCTCGATCGGCATCGAGCACGTCGGAGTGGCGGCCGATCCGAAGGGCTACTCACCGTCGCTGTACCAGGTATCGGTGAAGCTGGTGAAGAACATCCGCACCCGCTGGAACGTGCCGCTCGATCGCACCCACATCATCGGCCACTACCAGATCCCCGACGGGACGAAGATCGCCGAGTGCTCGGCGCCGTGCAGCGACCACATCAGCAAGTGCGAGAAGCACCCGAACTACGGCGGCGCGGGCAATCACTGGGACCCCGGCTTCTACTGGCAGTGGTGCCAGTATTTCCAGCTCCTCGGCGGAAAGTGCTCCTGCAACGACGCGTGGGATCTGTGGAATTGCACCACCGACAAGACCCAGGCGGTGCGCTGCAAGAACGGGCAGGTGGAGATCGTCGACTGCAAGCCGTGCGAATCGCAGCCGAACGGGGTCAACGATCTGTGCCACGTGGCCGCGCAGCCCGATATGGCGAAGGCGATGGATCTCGCCTCCTCGCCCCTGGATCTGTCGGCGGGCGATCTTGGTTCGCGGCCGATCGATCTCGCGACGGGCGATCGCACTCCCTTCGACGGAGCCGCGTTGGCCGACCGCAGCGACGGGGGCGAGTCGATGGAGATCGACGGCGGTTGCCGCTGCACCATCGGTGGGCGCCGCTCCGTCACCTCCCTGCAGGCCCTCCTGGCCGTGCTGCTCGGGATCGCCGCCTGCCGCCGCCGCTTCCGCGCAGGGAGCTTGCGTAGGAGCTCTACCCGACGAAGGCCCGGCCGAGCGCTCTGCCGAGGTGATCGGCCACCAGCGGCTTCACTTCGTCGACGGTGATCGGCCGGCCGAGCGCCTCGGCGAGCGAGGTCATGACGCCCGCATCGAGGCCGCAGGGATGGATCGCGCGAAAGCGCGCCAGGTCATTGCAGACGTTGAGCGCGCAGCCGTGGAGGGTCACCCAGCGACGGACGGCGATGCCGATCGAGGCGATCTTGCGCTCGCCGAGCCACACACCGGTCCAGCCCGCCTTGCGCCCGCCTTCGAGGCCGAGGGCGGCGCAGACCGCGATCAGCCCCTCCTCGATCGCGCGCAGGAAGCGGTGAAGATCGCGCTCTTCCCCGTCGAGGCGCAGGATCGGATAGCCCACCAGCTGACCGGGTCCGTGCCACGTCACGTCGCCGCCTCGCTCGATCTCGATCACCGGAATCCCATCGCTGAGCACGTTGGATCGCGAGGAGGCGCGCCGCCCAAGGGTGATCACCTCGGGGTGCTCGACGAGCAGCAACGTGTCCTCCCCCTCGCCCACCTGGCGCTGGGCCACGAGGCGCAACTGCCGCTCCCACGCTTCGTGGAAATCGCACAGCCCGAGGTCGATCAGCGTACCCATGCCGCCCGGACACTAGCGCGCTTCCACCGAGGGCGCCCGCGCTCTCCTTGCCGAACTCGACCGATTCGCCGCTCGTTGTCGGGATGCTCCGGGCGGGACCTTCGGCACGGTACCCCGAGAGGAGCTGGAGCTTGCCGCGATCGACCTCCCAGCGCGCGTAGCAGCCCGAGAGGCCACGGATCAAGAACGGCACGAGCGTACGCACGCGAGCGAACGGCGAGAGAACCATTCGATCCGGCATCTTGTTCTCTCCCATCGACCGATTAGCCCCTGCATGTGCCGAAGATCTTCCGAGCGCGTCCCAAGACCATGCGCTTCGCGATCCACCTTGACCAGCGGCTTTCGGCGCTGCGGCCATCACGGACGGAAAGGACGAACTAGTCGGGCGTTAGCGTGCTTCGCGGCGGCCGCCACCGACGAGGTGGGCGCTCTCGCCGAGCGCGGCCTTGGCCGCCTCCATCATCGCCTCGCCGAGCGTCGGGTGGGGGTGGATGGTCAGCGCGAGGTCGGGGAGGAGGGCGCCCATCTCGAGCGCCAGCGCGCCCTCGCTGATCAGGTCGGAGGCGCCCGGCCCGACGATGTGGACCCCGAGCAGCTCGCCGGTGTCGGCGTCGGCGCAGAGCTTCACGAATCCCTCGCCCTCCATCTGGGTGAGCGCGCGCCCGAGACCGCCAAACGGGTACTTGCCGACGCGCACCTTTCGCCCCTGCCGCTCCGCCTCCGCCTGCGAGAGCCCGACGGTGGCGATCTCCGGATCGGTGAAGATCACCGCGGGAATGACCTGCGTGTCCATCTCCGCGGCCTTGCCGGCAATCACCTCGGCCACCACGTCCGCCTCCTTTGAGGCCTTGTGCGCCAGCATCGGCTGGCCAGCGAGATCGCCGATCGCGTAGATGGACGGCACATTGGTGCGGAGCTTCCGGTCGACAGTCACGAAGCCCTTCGGGTCGACGGCGACGCCCACCTTCTCCAGGCCCAGCCCGTCGGAGTTCGGCCTTCTTCCGACAGTGACCAGCACCTTGTCGCACGCAATCTCGACCGCGCCGTCGGTCTTCTCGAAGGTGACATGCAGGGCGCCCGCCTGCTCGCGGTAGCCCTTCGCGCGCGCGCTGAGGAAGACCTCGATCCCGAGCTTCTTCATCTTCCGCGCGACCACCTGCACCAGCTCCGGATCGTTCCCCGGGAGGAGCTGATCGGTGAACTCGATCACCGTCACCCTCGCCCCCAGCTTGGCGTACATGATCCCGAGCTCGAGGCCGATGTAGCCGCCGCCGATCACCGCGAGCCTCGGCGGCACCGCGCCCAGGGCGAGCGCGCCAGTCGAGTCGAGGATCTTCTCGTTGTCGACGGTGAACCCCGCGACAGCGACCGGCCGCGACCCGGTGGCGACGACGATCGATCCGCACTCGATCGCGGTCTCGCCGGTCTTGCCGCGCACCTCGACACGGTGCGGTCCCACCACCGTCGCCTCGCCGATCATCAGCTTGCCACCCGAGGCCTTGATCAGCTGGCGCACGCCGGTGGTCAGCTTGTCGACCACCTCGCCCTTCCACGCCTGCATGCGCGGGAGATCGAGCCGCGCCCCGTCGACCACGATGCCCATCGTCTCGGCGTGGCGAAGCTTGTCCCACGCCTTGGCGGCGGTGATCAGCGCCTTCGAGGGGATGCACCCGACATTCAGGCACACCCCGCCCGCGGCGCCGCGCTCGACGCAGATCACCTGCTTGCCGAGCTGCCCGAGCCGGATCGTGGCGACGTAGCCGCCCGGGCCCGAGCCGATCACCACCACGTCGGTCTGGATCGTTTCCATGGCCGCGACCGTAGGAACTCGCGCCGAGGCTGTCAAGCCGCCGGCCCCGGGGTGCGACCGCGGTGCGAAGGGCCCTTGACACGATAGCAATGTGATATCACATTGACATCATCCACCCGGAGGGACTTCGATGATCATTCGAGAGCGTGAGCGGACGGCGGTATCGGGCGGGCTGTTCCTTCTCTGCGTGCTGGGGACGCTCGGCGGCGCGACCTTTGGCGGCGTGAGCGCGGCGCAGGCGCACGATGTGGGGCAAGTGGTCGGCATGCTGGTCCTCGGGACGCTGGCGCTGGTGGCGCTCGCCGGCCTGTTCATCGTCAACCCGAACGAGGGGCGCGTGCTGCAGCTCTTCGGGCGCTACGTCGGCACCGTGAAGGCGCCCGGCCTGCGCTGGACCAACCCGTTCTACAGCAAGGGGCGCATCTCGCTGCGCGTGCGCAGCTTCGAGACCGAGCGGCTGAAGGTGAACGATCTCGACGGCAACCCGATCGAGATCGCGGCGGTCGTCGTGTGGCGCGTGGTCGACACCGCGGAGGCGATGTTCCACGTCGACGATTACCAGAAGTTCGTGCGGGTCCAGTCGGAGGCGGCGCTGCGCAACCTCGCCACACGCTACCCCTACGACCTCCACGACGACGCGCAGATCTCCCTGCGCGGCCACACCGCGGTGATCGCCGATCACCTGAAGGTCGAGATCCAGGAGCGGCTCGCCCAGGCCGGGGTGCAGGTGATCGAGTCGCGCATCACCGCCCTCGCCTACGCCCAGGAGATCGCCCATGCGATGCTGCAGCGGCAGCAGGCGGGCGCGATCATCGCGGCGCGCTCGCTGATCGTGCAGGGCGCGGTGGGGATGGTGGAGAGGGCGCTGAAGATGCTCTCCGCGAACAAGATCGTCGAGCGCGACGAGGAGCGGAAGGCGCAGATGGTGTCGAACCTGCTGGTGGTGCTGTGCGGCGAGCGCGGTACGCAGCCGGTGCTGAACGCCGGGACGATCTACCCGTGACCACGGTGACGCCAGCGACCACGACGGGGCCGTGACCCGTGGCCGAGCGAAAGCCCTTTCTCCTGCGCATCGACCCCACGGTGCTCGAAGCCCTCCAGCGCTGGGCCAACGATGACCTGCGCAGCCTGAACGGCCAGATCGAGTTCCTGCTGCGCCAGGCGCTGAAGAACGGCGGGCGCATGAAGGGGAAGAAGCAAGACTGACGGCTCCCTTGCCCGCGATCACTGGATGGACTAATCTGGCTTAGTCATGCGTGAAAAGCCCATCAGCGTCCACGCGGCCAAGACCCACCTCTCCCGCCTCATCCAGCGCGCCCTCGACGGTGAGGAGATCGTGATCGCCCGCGGGAAGCAGCCGGTGGTCCGCCTCGTCCCGGTGACCACCCCCGCCCCGCAGCGCAAGTTCGGCGCCATGAAGGGGCGGGCCCGGGTCACTGAATCGTTCTTCGAATCCCTCCCACGCGAGGAGCTGGACGCCTGGGACGGCGATCGGTGAAGCTGCTGCTCGACACCCACGCATTCCTCTGGTGGCTCGACGGCGATCGGCGCCTGCCTCCGAGGGTGCGACGGCGCATCGAAGATCCCGCGACGGTCGTGCTCGTCAGCGCGGCGACGGCCTGGGAGATCACGACCAAGGCGCGCATCGGGAAGCTTCCGGGAGCGCTCGCCGTGGCCGCCGACGTGGCCGCGTGCATCGTGAGCCAGGGCTTCACGAGCCTCCCGATCTCCGTCGAGCACGCCCAGCGCGCCGGGGCCCTGCCGGGGCCGCATCGCGATCCCTTTGATCGCATGCTGATCGCGCAATCGCACGCCGAGGCGGTCCCCATCGTCACCCTCGACACCGTCTTCGACGACTACGGCCTCACGCGGATCTGGTAGGGCCAGCCTCCGCTCGGCCGTCGGGTGCGCGGAGAGTCATCCTTTTGATTTTGAGTCGAGGGGCATGTCGTTGGGCCTGGCCGCATCCGGGGGCTGGGCGGCGTCGGGCGACGCGCTCAGATCGGGGGGTCGCGCGAGGTCCTCGGGTACGCCTGCATCTTCCGGACAGAAGTTGGCGCATACATTGGAGCCCACGAATGGGCAGGCAATGCAGAAGCACTTCCAGTGGCCGTCCTCGCACAGGGAATCGCACTCCCACCCCTGCGGGCATTGCTTCTTGCACTCGAAATTGAGCGTATCGATCGTACGGCCTTCCCCCGTGGCCAGGTCAGGCTTGGGCATTGAGAAGTCCCGGAGCATCGAATCGTCTCGGAGCACTTCGTCAAAATCGGGGTCAGAGGAGCTACGATTGCAGCCTCCACTGAGAAGGCTCGAAAAGACGATCGCCGCTGCGCATCTTGACCCGATGATAGCCAGCATACCGCCACGATACCATGGAGGGACGATGACGAGCCAGACAGCGGCGCTACTCGGCGCTACTGGTGCGCGCCGCCGAGCTTCTGGCGCGGCAGGGTGGCAATTTCAGCGAGCTGGTCGGCGAGGAATTGCGGGACCTCGGCGAATACGTCCTCGACGAGCGTGCGGAGGGGCGGGGCGGGCACCGACTCCTCGGCGGCGACCGCGTCGCGCACCTCGGCGTCGAGGTCGGCGCGCAACCGCTCGTCGCCCGCGGCGTCGAGAAAGCCCTGGAAGGCGAGCCAGGCGCGCATCCTGACGATCGGGTCGCGCGCGCGCCAGGTCTCGGTGATCCGCTCGTCGCGGTAGCGGCTCGGATCGTCGGAGGAGGAGTGCGCGCTGACGCGGTAGGTCAATGCCTCGATCAGCGTCGGGCCGCCGCCGGAGCGCGCGCGATCGACCGCCTCCTTGACCGCGCCGTAGACCGCGAGGGCGTCATTGCCATCGACACGGATTCCCGGAAAGCCGTAGGCGAGCGCCTTGATCGCCACCGTCGGTGAGGCGGTCTGATGGGCGACGGGAACCGAGATTGCCCATTGATTGTTCTGGCAGACGAATACGACCGGGGGGCGGAATACGCCGGCAAAGTTGAGGGCGACGTGAAAGTCCTCCTCGCTGGTCGCGCCGTCGCCGAGATACCCGAGCACGACCGAATTGTCTTTCTTGATCTTGGCCGCCCAGGCCATTCCCACGGCGTGCGGGAGCTGGCTGGCGATACACGACGACATCGTCACGTAGTGCGACGCCCGCGTCCCGGGGTGGCAGGGGAGCTGGCGCCCCGACGCCGGATCGTTCGCATTGCCGAAGATCTGCGCGATGTAGGTGCGGAGCGGCAACCCGCGGTAGAGACCCGCGCCCGCCTCGCGCAGCGCCGGCACGATCCAGTCCTGCGGAGCGAGCGCCGCCGCCGATCCCACCACCGCCGCCTCCTGCCCGCGCGCCTCGCCGTAGAAGCCGATCCGCCCCTGCCTCTGCAGCGCCATCAGGCGCTCGTCCATCACCCGGATGAGCACCATCCCGCGGTAGATCCGCAGCCAGTCTTCGGGCGTCAGCGACGGAACGCGGTCCGGATCGGCCACTCCGTGATCGTCCATCACGCGCCAGGTCGCGAGCGCCGGGTGATCGTCGGGGAGCGGGGGAATCGCCCCCCTGATCGGGTGGCTCGGATGGCCCGAATGACCCGGCAGATGGCTCAAACCAGCTCCAGGAACATCAGCGTCGGATCGGAGAGCAGGTCGATCACGTGCTGGAGGAACAGCGCGCCCTCGTAGCCGTCGACCACGCGGTGATCGAGCGAGATCGAGAAGTTGCTCATCTCGCGGATGACGATCTGTCCCTCGCGCACCACCGCCGCCGGCTTGATCTTGTGGACGCCCAAGATCGCCACCTCCGGGTGATTGATGATCGGCGTGGCGAGTACGCCGCCGAGGCTGCCGAGCGACGAGATGGTGAAGGTGGAGCCGGTCAGCTCGTCGCGGGAGGCCTTGCCGGTGCGGGCGCGCTCGGAGAGATCGGCGAGCTCGCGGGCGATATCGAACAGCGACTTCTTGTCGGCGTCCTTGATCACCGGGACGATCAGCCCGGCGTCGGAGGCGGCCGCCACGCCGATGTTGTAGCGCTTGCGGAGCACGATCTCGCCGCGCTCCTCGTCGAGGGTGGAGTTCACGATCGGGTACTTCTTCAGCCCCGCGACCACCGCCTTGACGATGAACGGGAGGAACGACAGCTTGACGCCGCGCTCCTCGGCGCGCTTCTTCGCGCGCGCGCGGAGGGCCACGAGGTCGGTGAGATCGGCCTCTTCGACGTAGGTGAAGTGGGCCGCGGTGCGGGTCGAGCGCGCCATGTTCTCGGCGATCTTCTTGCGCACGCCGCGGAAGGGGATCCGCTCGTCCCCCTCGACCGGAGCGACGGAAACGGGAACGGAAACGGAAACGGGAACGGAAACGGGAACGGGAACGGAAACGCTAACTTCCTTTACCGCGTCAGCGGAGTTGTCTCGGCGGGAGCCGTGGGGCTTCGCGATCGCCGGCCGTCCACCCGCCGCGCGCACGTCGTCGGACGTGATCCGGCCGTTGTCGCCCGACCCGCGCACGCGCCCGAGGTCGACCCCGAGATCGCGCGCCAGCTGACGGGTCGCCGGCGTGGCGATGTATTTCCCGGTCACCGTCGGCAACTCCACGGGAAGCCCGCGCGGCGGCCCGGGGGCGGCGATCCGCTGGGTCACCTCGCGCAGCACCTCCGCGATCGGCGTTCCGACCGCAGCGACGGGCCTCGACGCTCCGCCGTTGATCTCGATCGCGATCATCACCTTCCCCACCGCGCACATCTTCCCCTCGGGCGCATCGATCCTGAGCACCCGTCCCGCCTTGGGCGACGGGATCTCCACCGTCGCCTTGTCGGTCATCACCTCGACCATCGGCTGGTCCTCGCGCACCGCGTCGCCCACCTTGACCAGCCAGCGGACGACCTCCCCCTCGACGACGCCCTCGCCTAGATCGGGGAGCCTGAACTCGAATGCCATGGGGATCTCCCGATCAGAGGTTTTCCTAGAAGGACGCGGTGTCGCGGATCGCCTTCGCCACGCGATCGGGCGATGGCATGTACTCGTTCTCGAGCGAGTAGGGGAACGGCGTGTCGAAGCCCGCCACGCGCGCGATCGGCGCCTCCAGGTGCATCAGCGCCTTCTCGCAGATCAGCGCCGACAGCTCCGCGCCGTAGCCACAGGTCTTCGGCGCCTCGTAGGCGATCACCGCGCGGCCGGTCTTCCGCACCGACGCGAGCACGGTCTCGCTGTCGAGCGGGAGGAGCGTCCTGAGATCGACGATCTCGGGATCGAACCCCTCGGCGGCGACCTTCTCGACCGCCTCGACCACGGTGTGGACCATCGCCCCGTAGCACAGCACGGTCACCTGGCTGCCCTCGCGCACGATCTTGGCCTGCCCGAGCGGCACGGTGTAATCCCCCTCGGGCACCTCGCCCTTCGCGGCGCGATAGATCCGCTTCGGCTCCATGAAGATCACCGGGTCCTCGCCCCGGATCGCCGAGAGCAGAAGGCCCTTGGCGTCGTACGGATTGGAAGGAATGACCACCTTCAATCCCGGGGTATGGACGAAGTAGGCCTCGGGCGATTGCGAATGATAATGCCCGCCGCGAATACCGCCGCCATAGGGCGTGCGAATGACCACCGGCGCCGGATACTGCCCGCCCGAACGATAACGGAACTTGGCTAATTCATTCACGATCTGGTCGAACGCCGGATAGATGAAATCGGCGAACTGGATCTCCGGCACCGGCTTCAGCCCATACAGCGCCATGCCGATCGCGGCGCCGATGATCCCCGCCTCGGCGAGCGGCGTATCGAAGACGCGGTCCGGGCCGAATTCGTCGAACAGGCCATTGGTGGCGCGAAAGACGCCGCCGAACTTTCCCACGTCCTCGCCGAGCACGACCACCCGCGGATCGCGCCGCATCTCGATTCGCAGCGCGTCATTGACCGCTTGAATGATGTTCCAGACCGGCACTATGAGCCTCCGTGGGGATTCACGTAGCGGGGGAACGAAAGGAGGTAGCGCTTCTGCTCCTCGAGCTCCGGGGTCAGCTCGGCGAACACATCGTCGAACATCGTCTCGACGGCGGGCGGCGCCACCTGCTCGGCGTGGGCGAGCGCGTCGGAGACCTCGTCGTTGATCTCCTTGCGGTACTGCTCCTCCAGCGCCTCGCTGTAGAGCCCGCGCGTGCCCAAGTACCTCTTCCAGCGATCGATCGGGTCGCGGCGCTCCCACTCCTTCGGCTCGTTCGGGTCGCGGTAGACCGACGGGTCATCCGACGAGGAGTGGCCGCTGCGACGGTAGGTGACCGCCTCGATCAGGGTCGGCCCCTCGCCGGCCCGCGCGCGCGCCACCGCGTCCTCCATCACCGCGAGGATCGCGAGGAGGTCGTTGCCGTCGACGCGCACCCCCGGGAAGCCGTAGGCGAGCGCCTTCACCGCGAAGCTCCTGGCGGCGGTCTGATGCTTCTGATCGGTGGAGATCGCCCAGCCGTTGTTGCGGCAGAAGAAGATGCAGGGCGCCTTGAACACGCCCGCGAAGTTCATCCCGACGTGGAACTGCCCCGTCGACGAGGTGCCCTCGCCGAAGTAGACCAGCGCGACGTCGTCCTTCTTCGAAATCTTCGCCGCCCACGCCATCCCCACCGCCTGCGGGATCTGCGTCCCGACCGGCGAGGAGATCGACACGTAGTTCAGCCAGCGGGCCGAGTGGTGCACCGGCATCTGGCGGCCCTTGACCGGATCCTCGGCGTTGCCGAAGAGCTGGTTGACATAGTCCGTCATGCTGTAGCCGCGCCAGAAGGCGGCGCCCGGCTCGCGGTAGGAGGGGAAGATCCAGTCAGCGGGCCTTAGCGCGGCGGCGGCGAAGTGGGTCGCCTCCTCGCCGATCGAGAGCATGTAGAAGCCGAGGCGGCCCTGACGCTGGAGGCGCATCATCCGCTCGTCGACCACCCGCACCTGGAGCATCCCGCGGTAGAGCTTTCGCGCCAGCTCGTCGGACACCTCCGGCACGCGGCTCCCCGGACGCACCTGACCGTCGTCGTCGAGCAGCGAGAACAGCGAGTCATCGGCCGGGGGCCGGGCGGACACCAGCATGTGCCTCCGAGAGGGTGCGAGCTTGGCGCGGATCTAAGCGGTGTGCGACGGGGAAGTCAAGCGCGAGTGGGAGTCGAGTGGAGAACGGGAGGGGGTCGAGTTCGCCCGATCCGCCGTCGCGGGGGTGCCCTGGCCGTTGGCCGTCGTCGTTCCCGTTGCCGTTGCCGTTGCCGTTGCCGTTTGTTGCCCGTTGCCGTTGCCGGTGTCGTTGTTGCCGTGGCGCCGGTCTGGGCACCGGAGTACGATTTGCTTTGCTACGAGCGCGCGGTCGGCCTTGCCATCGCCATTCAGGTCCCCGAGCCCACCCTACTCCTCCGTGGACTCGCGAAGTAGCGGAACCGGGCCACGCCTGGGCCACGCCGCTTGACCCCCCTGGGTCCCGCGCCTATAGATTGCTTGTCTTGGAGCTGGTGATCCTCGCCGTCGTCGCCGGGCTGTCCTTCGCCACCTACGCAATCTGGAAGCAGGCGCGCGGGGCGGCGGAGGGGCCGGCGGAGCCTCCGCGGATCAGCGGGCGGCAGCCGCTCCCCGCTCTCAGCGACGGTGAGCGCACCATCCACACGCTTCGGCCGGGGGACATCGTGAGCCACCTGGGCACCGACTACCTCGTCGAGGGGGTGCTCTCGCTGAGCGACGACGGGCGGGTGACGCGGCTCTACCGGATGATCGACGGCGCGCGGGTGCGCTGGCTGGGTGCGCGTCCCGGCGACGAGAGCCCGCTGGTGCTCGACGAGCCGGAAGACCTGACGATCGAGGCGAACGGCCCCGAGTCGCTGCTCCACCACGGCCTACCATTCCGTCTCGCGCACCGCGAGAGCGTGCTCTGCACCGCCCTGGGTGCGGTGGGTGCGGGGCGCGGAGGGGGCGGGCCGGCGCAGCTGTTCGAGTATGCCGGCGGGGGCGCGGCGCGGGTGCTCGCGGTCGTCTCGGCAGGCCGAGTCGACGCGTTCGCGGGCGAGCGCGTGGCGCCCCACTTCGTCGAGCTCCTGCCGGGCGACGGCACCGTCTGACCGCTACACCTTGTTCTCGGCGTGCTTGAGCAGCCGCTCGATATTGCTGCGGTGCTTCCAGACGATCAGCACCCACATCGTGCCCGCCGCCGCGAGGTAGGCGGTCGGGGCGTCGAACAGGAAAAGCGCCGGGAGAACTGCCGTCGCTGCGACCAGCGAGCCGAGCGACGAGACACGGGCCATCGCGTACACCGCCACGAAGCATGCGACGGCGATCAGCGCCGGCCACACCGAGAGCGCGAGAAACACTCCGAGGCCGGTGGCCACCCCCTTGCCGCCGCGGAAGCCCAGCCACGGCGGCGCGAGGTGTCCGAGGAAGGCCGCCACGCCGACGCCGGCGACGAGAAACTCGCCGTGGACCACGCGCGCTTCGAGGTAGTGGCGGGCCAGCAGCACCGGCAGCCAGCCCTTTGCTGCATCGCACAAAAGGACGATCACGCCGAGGTGCTTGCCGAGGGCGCGGGCGGCGTTGGTGGCGCCGATGTTCCCCGAGCCGACCTTGCGGAGATCGACGCCGCGGGCGCGGGCGAACACCACCCCGAAGGGGATCGACCCGAGGAGGAAGGCGCCGAGGAGCGCGCCGACGACGAGGAGGACCACCCGGTTGTTTAAGCGCGCGGCGGAGGATTGGTCAAGGTCGGTCCGGGCGGGCCCCGTGCGTCCGGAAGAACGCCTGCACGTCCTCGAGCGCGGCGGTGCGCGGGCAGTCGGCGGGCAGCGACGAGAGCACCTTGCGACCGTAGCCGCGGGTGGTGGCGCGGCGGTCGAGGAGGGCGACCACGCCGCGGTCGGTGCGGTGGCGGATCAGGCGGCCGAAGCCCTGCGCCAGCGTCAGCGCGGCCCTGGGCACCGAGTAGGTCGCGAAGGCATCCTTGCCCTGCTCCTCGAGGCGCTGGCAACGCGCCTGAACGAGCGGATCGTCGGGAGGCGCGAACGGGAGCTTGTCGATCACCACCAGGCGGAGCGCTTCGCCGACCACGTCGACGCCCTCCCAGAAGCTCGCGGTGGCGAACAGCACCGACGGGCGGGCGCGGAACTCCTCGAGCAGGAGGTGCTTCGGCTTCTCGCCCTGGAGCAGCACCGGCCATTCGAGCGAAGGCGCGATAAGCTGGTGGACCGCGCTCATCTGGCGGTGGCTGGTGAAGAGCAGGAAAGCGCGCCCGCCCGAGGCTGCGAGCAGCTCCGCGATCCTCCGCGCGGCCGCTTCCGGGAAGGCGCGGTCGGATGGCTCGGGGAGATCGCGCGGCAGGTAGAGCAGCGCCTGCGAGGCGTAGTCGAACGGGGAATCGAGGCGCGCTTCGAGGGCGGTCTCGAGGCCGAGGCGCGAGCGCACGTAGTCGAACGAGCCGCCCGCGGCGAGCGTCGCCGAGGTGAAGATCGCGGCCTCGACGTGACCGAGGAGCTTCTCGCGCAGCGGGTCCGCCACGTCGACCGGGGAGGCGTGGAGGAGCACCGTCCTGCCGCGCGTCTCCGCCCAGTAGACGTGGCGGCGGTCGGCGCGATCGGCGATCACCGCGAGGTCGTCGCGCAGGGACCGCGACCGCCTGGAGAGAGCCGAGTTGGCCTCGTTCCCCTCCGTAGTGTCGGCGCGCGCCGAGGCGCTGGCATTCTCCACCTCCTCCAGCACGGTGTCGAGATCGTGCCACGCGCGGGTCGGCTCGCCCTGCCAGGTCGCCTCGGTGACGGCGGCCCGCCCGTCGCGGGGCAGGCGCGGGCGGAGAACGGTCCACAGCAGGTCGACGACGGTCTCCAGGCGATCGGCGGTCTTGCCGGTGCGCACATCGAGAAACTTCGCGGCGATCGCCTTCCGGAGATCGCGCACCAGCCCGAGCGTGCGCAGCGACGAGACCGAGAGCCCGAAATAGTCGGTGGCGACATCCTCGATCTGGTGCGCCTCGTCGAAGATAACCGCCTCGTAGGGCGGCAGGAGCTGCGCCTGCGGCCACTGCGATTTCAGCGTGAGGTCGGCGAAGAAGAGGTGGTGATTGACCACCAGCAGGTCGGCGCGCTGGGCCTCCCTTCGGGCGCGGGTGACGAAGCAGTCCTCGAAGTAGCGGCAGCGCGGGCCGATCCGCGTCTCGGTGGTCGACGAGACCTCGCGCCAGAGCGGCGAGTCGTCGGGCAGCCCGGCCAGCTCCGCGCGGTCGCCGCTGACGGTCTGCGCGGCCCATTCGCGGAAGGTGTGCAGATCGAGAGTGTCATCGCCGCGCGCGACCAGCTGTGCGTCGTATTCGTGGAAGCGGCGCAGGCAGAGGTAGTTCGCGATCCCCTTCAACCCCGCGGCCACGAAGTCCACCGGCAGGTGATCGCGCAAAAGCGGGATCTCCTTCTTTAATATCTGTTCCTGCAAATTCTTGGTGCCGGTGGAGATCACCACCTTCATCCCGGATAGAATCGCCGGCACGAGGTAGGCGAGCGTCTTGCCCGTCCCGGTGCCCGCCTCGACCAGCAGCGGCCGGTTGGCCTTCAGCGCGCCAGCGACGGCGCCCGCCATTTCGAGCTGGGCGATCCGCGGCTCGTATCCCGGGATGGCGCGCGCCAGGATCCCGCCGGGGCCGAGCACCTCGGGGATGGTGAGGGTCATCGCGGGCGGCGGGCCTTCTCGTCGAGGCCGGAGAGATCGGCGCGACGGGCGATCTCGGCTTCCACGTCTGCGAGCGGGATGCCGCGGGCGGCGAGGGCGATCAGGAGGTGAAACAGGGCGTCGGCCGCCTCGGAGACCACGCGCCCGCGCGGACCCTCGGGCAGCTCGGCGCCCAGCTCGGCGCTCTCCTCGGCCAGCTTGCCGAGGATCTTCGGCCAGCCACCGTCGAGCAGCTGGCGCACATAGGAGCGCGAGCCCGGGGGGAGCGCGGCGCGGGCGGCGATGGTCGCCTCCAGCTCGTCGAGGGCGGTGGGCGACGGCTCGGGGCCCTCGTTGCCGAAGCAGGTCTGTGCGCCGGTGTGGCAGGCGGGGCCGCGGGGGAGCGCGCGGATGAGCAGGGTGTCCCCGTCGCAGTCGGGGTGCAGCGAGACGAGGTCGAGCACGTTCCCGGAGGTCTCGCCCTTGCGCCAGATTTTTTGACGCGATCGCGAAAAGAAATGCACCTCGCGGGTGGTCTCGGTGAGAGCGCGCGCCTCGTCGTCCATCCAGGCCAGCATCAGGACCCGCCCGGTGCGGGCGTCCTGGACGATCGCCGGGATCAGGCGCCGCTCGCCAGCCTCACCCGGGGCGGTCGTCCCTTCGTTCACTGGCGCACCGCCACGCCGCGTCCGGCCAGGAAGCGCTTCGCCTCGGCCAGGGAGTGCTCGCCGAAATGGAAGATCGAGGCGGCCAGCACCGCGTCGGCGTGCCCTTGGAGAAACCCCTCGGCGAGGTGCTCGAGCGTCCCGACACCGCCGGAGGCGATCACCGGCACCGGCACCGCGTCGGCCACCGCGCGGGTGAGGGCGAGGTCGTAGCCCTGCCGGGTGCCGTCGCGGTCCATCGAGGTGAGGAGGATCTCGCCCGCGCCCGCCCCCGCGGCGGCCTCCGCCCAGGCCACCGCGTCCCGGCCGGTGGGGCGCCGCCCGCCGTGGGTATAGACCTCCCAGCCTCCCTTGTTCTCGCCATTTCTTTGTGCGCGTGCATCAATCGCCACCACGATCGCCTGCGCACCGAAGCGGTCGGCCGCCTCGCGGATCAGATCGGGGCGCTCGAGGGCGGCGGTGTTGATCGCCACCTTGTCGGCCCCGGCGAGCAGGAGCCGTCGCACATCCTCCACCTCGCGCACGCCTCCACCGACGGTGAGCGGGAGGAACACGCGGTCAGCGGTGCGGGAGACGATGTCGAGGATCGTGCCGCGCCCCTCGTGGGAGGCGGTGATGTCGAGGAAGCAGAGCTCGTCGGCGCCCGCCGCGTCGTAGGCCGCCGCGGCCTCCACCGGATCGCCCGCGTCGCGGAGATCGACGAAGCGCACGCCCTTCACCACTCGGCCGTCGCGCACATCGAGGCAGGGAATGATGCGACGCAGCAAGGCCATCTACTGCGCTCCCGCGGCGACGAACGCCTCGGCGAGGGTGAAGGTGCCCTCGTAGAGCGCGCGCCCGATAACGGCGGACGGCACACCGGCGAGGGCGAGGCCGCGGAGGTCGGCCAGCGAGGCGATCCCGCCCGAGGCGATCACCTCCACCGGGTGGAGCGCCCTGGCGAGGCGCGCCGTGCTCTCGAGGTTCGGGCCGACCGAGGTGCCGTCGCGGGCGATGTCGGTGAAGAGGATCGCCGCGCAGCCCGCCTCGGCGGCCTCGGCGGCGAGATCGAACGGATCGAGCTCGGTCGCCTCGGCCCACCCCTCGACCGCCACCTTCCCGCCACGCGCGTCGACGGCGATCACGATCCGCCCCGGCCAGCGCCCGCAGGCCTCGGCGACCATCGCCCGCGACTTCACCATCGCCGTGCCGAGCACCACGCGGTCGATCCCGGCCTCGAAGAGGCGCGCGCAGGTGGCGAGGTCGCGCACCCCGCCGCCGAGCTGCAAGGGTGCACCCGCAGCAATAATTTGTGCGACCGCATCAAGATTCTCCCGCCGCCCGGCGAACGCGCCGTCGAGGTCGACCACATGGATCCGGCGCGCGCCCGCCGCGGCGAAGCCAGCCGCGATCTCGCCCGGCCGATCCGAATACACCGTCGCGAGGTCGCGCCTCCCCTCGCGGAGGCGCACCACCTTGCCGCCAAGGAGATCGATCGCCGGAAAGATCGTCATGGGATCGTCTCCCTCTCCCGCACGCGGGAAAGGGGGAGAGAGTTCCTCACGGCCGCCACCCCACGAACGCCGCAAGCAGCGCCAGCCCGTCCCGCTGGCTCTTCTCGGGATGGAACTGGACCGCGAACACATTGTCCTGCGCCACCGCCGCGGTGATCGCCAGATCGCCGTAGTCCGCCGTCGCTGCGACCACGGCGCGCGCATCCGGAAGCGCGTGGTAGGAATGCACGAAGTAGAATGGCGCGGGCGCCTTGGGCAGCAGCGGGTGCGGCGCGCTCGCGGCGACGGTGTTCCACCCCATGTGCGGCACCTTCAACCGCGTCCCGGCGGCGTCCACGCGCCCGCCCGGGATGCGCGCCACGCGTCCCGGAAAGAGCCCGAGCCCGCGGCACTCCGGCGCCTCCTCGCTGCTCTCGAACAGGATCTGCAGCCCGAGGCAGATCCCGAGGTAGGGGCGCCCTTTTGCGATCGCAACAAGAATGGCCTGGCCGAGGGGCGCCTCGCGCGCCAGCGCCCGCCCGCAGTCGCCGAACGCCCCCTGGCCCGGCACGACCACCCGCTCGGCCCACGCCACCGCCTCCGGATCGGCTGTCACCACCGCGTCGCCCCCGACGTGGCGGAGCGCCTTCTCGACGGAGCGCAGGTTGCCGAGGCCCGCGTCGACGATCGCGATCACGCGGTCAAGGTCCCCTTGGTCGACGGGATGGCGCCGGCCAGTCGCGGATCGATCGCCACCCCGGCCCGCGCCGCCCGCGCGCACGCCTTCCACAGCGCCTCGAGGATGTGATGCGCGTTCACGCCGTAATGGAGGAGCATGTGCAGGTTGCACTCGCTCCGGTTGACGAACGCCTGGAAGAACTCGTGCGCGAGCATGCAGTCGAAGCCGCCGACCCACTTTCCGTCGAGGCCGTCGACCCGCCACACCAGCGCCGGCCGGCCTGAGAAGTCGATCACCGCCTGCGCCAGCGTCTCGTCCATCGGCAGCGAGCACTCGCCGTAGCGGCCGATCCCGCGCCGCTCCCCGAGCGCCTGCTTGAACGCCTCGCCGAGCGCGAGACCGGTGTCCTCGACGGTGTGATGGCCGTCGATCTCCACGTCGCCGCGCGCGATCACCGTGAGATCGAACAGCCCGTGGCGCGCGAACGCCTCCAGCATGTGATTGAAGAACGGCAGCGGCGTCTCGATGCGCGCGCGCCCCTCCCCGTCGAGATCGAGCTCGATCTCGATCTGCGTCTCCTGGGTGACGCGGCGGACCTGGGCGGCGCGGGCCATGCGCGTGATGGTAGGAAGGGCTTCCGATCGGAGCAAGCAATTTGCGGCTAGACTGCGCCCATGAGCAAGCTGGCCCTCTCCGAGGATCTCGCGCACGCCTTCGTGGGCGGGCTCCTCTCCGTCGCGCGCGCCGACGGCGTGGTCAATGATCGGGAGATGTCCGTCCTCCGTCGCTGCGCCGAGGAGATCGGGCAGCCCCGCGCTCGACGAGGAGAAGCTGCTGATGGTGCCCGAGGTGACGCCCGAGGCGCTCGCCCAGGCGGTCACCCGGGCGATCGGTCGCTCCCCCGCCGACGCCGGTTTTCGTCGGGCGTTCCTCGAGGCTGCGCTCCGCGTCGCGCTGGCCGACCGCGACCTGCACATCGCCGAGAGCGAGCTCCTCCGCCACTTCGCGCGCGCCCTTGATTTTCCCGTGGCCGGGCTGCCCGGCTGGGAGCTGATCGGCCAGGGCGACGCGGAGGCGAGCTAGCGCCGCTCACACCAGCGTCGGCGGGAGCAGCGCGGCCTTCTCCGTCGCTGGCGCGGCCTTGAGGCGCCGCGAGATCGCCCACAGGAAGAGCGGCACCAGCGCCGCCATGGTCATGGTGAACGCCGCCACCGTCGGGATCCCCGAGAGCGGCGCGGTCTGCCCGGCGGAGTGGACGAAGCTCGAGGCGAGGATCGCCCCCGCCGACGAGGAGGCGTGCGACACCGCCGATTGCGTGGAGATGAACTGCCCGCGCTCCCACGCCGCCGGCACCTTCGAGGTGAGCGTGTTCATCGGCACGTTGCGGATGCTGGTGGCGATCATGAAGCTCGCGAAGATGAGCAGGATCGGCGTGCCCGGGAGGTAGTGGACGAAGCCGAAGAACACCACCAGCGCCATCATCGTCGTGCCGACCGCAGCGACGACCACCTCGCCAAAGCGATCGGTCAAGCGCCCGGTCAAGCGCATCGCCGCGAAGCTCCCCACGCCGCCGACCATGTAGAGGATATCGAGGCTGTCGCGGGGGTAGGCGAGGTTGTACTGGAGGTAGGGCGAGATGTAGGGGATGAGCGAGAAGGTGCTCATCATCACCAGCGCGGTCATGGTCCAGGAGAGGAGCACCACCTTGCGGGTCCACAGCGGCGTCGCCGAGGCGGGCCGGATCGCGCGCCCCGCGTCGAGGTGGGCGCGCAGCGGCGGCAGGATGCGCACCGCCGAGCCGGCGACGACCAGGCCCATCGCCGCCACCGCGAAGAACGGCGTCCGCCAGGAGCCAAGCTGCGCCAGGCGAAGCGCTACGGGAACGCCCGCCACCGACGCGACCGAGAAGGCGCCCATCACCGCGCCGAGGGCCTTCCCGCGCCGCTCCGCCGGCACCACGTCGGCGACGATCGAGAGCGCCAGCGACGTGGCGGGGCCGCCGAACGAGCCCGCCAGCATGCGCGCGACCATCAATGTTTTCAGGCCGGTCGCGAAGCCGCCGAGCGCGGTGGAGACCACCAGCCCGAGCATCGCCACGGCGAGCGCTCGCCGTCGATCGAAGCGGTCGAGAAAGCGCGAGGCGATGATCCCGGAGACGAACGCCGCCCCGGTGTAGCTGCCGCCGATCAGGCCGAGGCGCTCGGGGGCGATGCCGAGGTCGCGGGCGAAGTCGGGCCCGAGCGGCATCACGATCATGAAGTCGAGGATGTTGACGAACTGCACCGCCCCGAGGAGGAAGAGAATCTTGCGTTCGCGGGCGAGGGTGGGCATCAGCACGGTGTGGATGACGGTGGGATGTCAGCGCGCGAGGGTCGGTGGCGCGCCGAGGGCGAGCGCGGTCCGCTCGTACCACCTCGCGAGGGCGCCCGGGAAGGGCCACATCCAGCCGTAGGCGCCGGAGGTGAACTGGGCCAGGATCCCATCGCGAAATGCTGCATCGCACAAGACGGCGGGGCCGTAGACCTCGGCCGCGGCGCGGAGGCTCTCCTCGTAGGCGGCGCGCTCGAAGCGGTAGCGGCACCACGCGAGGCCGAACGGGAGCGGGAGGAGGAGGTAGAGAAGCGCCATCAGCGGGAAGCTCCAGCGACGGAACTGGCGCAGGTGGACGCGCTCGTGACGCATGGTGATGTAGCGGTCGGCGGCGGCGCGGGCGGCCCAGGTGGAGGGGACGTAGACGCGCGCGCCCAGGGTCGTGACGTAGCCCTCGAGGTAGCGCCGCTGACCGCCCAGGGTGACGACGGTGAGGGCGTGCTGGATGCTGCGTTGCAGCAGAGAGTCGCGCTTGTCGATCACCAGGAAGCGCGGGAACTCGGCGCGGATCTCGTCCAGGAGGGCCTCGTAACGGGCCTCGGCGCCGATCACGTGGTCGCGGTTGCGGCTCATCGTGGCGCGATCACTTCGCGACCTTCATGACCGAGCCGCTGCCCTGGTTGGTCCAGTAGACGCTCGTACCGTCGACGGCGAGCGCGCGCGGCCCGCCCTGCGCCGCGGCGAGCACGGTGAGGTTCGCGCCGTCGAGGCCGGCCTTCATCACCGTGCCCCCGCCCGGGTTCACCCAGTAGACCGCAGCGCCGTCGACGGTGATCGAGCCCGGGCCGTTCTGCGCCGAGGCGAGGGTGACCGCGTTGCCGCCCGCCTTGGCGAGCTTCATGACCTTGCCCCCGGCGGTCCAGTAGAGGTGGGTTCCATCGAGGGCGATCCCGGTCGGCGCGGTCTGCATCACCGCCAGCGCCTTCGCGTTCGTTCCGTCCAATCCGGCGCGCATCACGCTCCCGCCCGGGGTGGTCCAGTAGATCCCGCTCCCGTCGACGGCGAGGAACTGGGCGCCGCCCTCCATCGCCACCAGGGTGGTGGCGTTCTTGCCGTCGAGCGCGGCCTTGTGGAGGGTGTCGTCGTTGAAGCTGGTCCAGTAGACGCTGCTCGCGTCGACGGTGAGCGCGCGCGGCCCGCTCTGCCCGGCGACCAGCGTGATCGCGTTTGCGCCGTCGAGGGCGGCCTTGCGCACCGTGCCGTCGAAGCTGCCGGTCCAGTAGACGGAGGTGGCGTCGACCGCGATGCCGAACGGGAAGCTCTGCCCCATCGCGATCGTCTTGGTGTTGACGCCGCCGGTCGAGGTGCGCATCACCGTTCCCGCGGCGTAGTTGGTCCAGTAGACGCTGCCGCCGTCGACGGCGATCCGGTTCGGCGAGCCGAGCCCGTCGGCCAGCTTCACGAGCGGGCAGAAACCGCCTCCGCAGGCACCTCCCGCGCAGGAGTGGCCGCAGCCGCCGCAGTTCTTCCCGTCGCTGGCGACATCGATGCAAGCGCCGCCGCACGCCGCCTGACCCACCGCGCACTTGCACGCGCCGCCCGCGCAGGGGACGCCCTGCGGGCACTTCATCCCGCACCCGCCGCAGTTGTTTCCGTCGCTGGCGAGGTCGGTGCAGCTCCCGCCGCAGAGGTTCTTCGCCGGGCAGCCGCACGCGCCCGCGGTGCAGACCTGCCCCGGCCCGCACTTCTTCCCGCAGCCGCCGCAATGGGCGCTCGCGGTGAGCGGGTCGACGCACTCGTTGCCGCACAGGTGGTCGAGCGGGCAGACGCACTTCCCGGACTGGCAGGCGCGCGCGCCATCGCAGGACGCACCGTCGTCGATGGTGCCATCGCAGTCGTTGTCCTGACCGTCGCAGACCTCGGGGCCACTCGGGGCGCACAGACAGATGTCGCCGATCCCCAGCGCCGCCTCGCAGGTCCACTCCGGGCCGGGCGGACACTCGGCGGCCGCCGCGCAGCGCTTCGAGCAGCGCCCCGTCGGGAGACAGAGCTGCGAGTTGCAGTCGCCGCTCTTCGCGCACTCGGAGAGGAAGGGGCCGCCGTCGAAGTTGTAGAGGTCGACCCGCCGATCCGACGGTGCGGCGGCGAGATCGGTGATCGCCAGATCTTGCATTGCAGCAACCGCGGCGTCGGTCGCCACGGGGGGCCCTGCATCCGGGATGATCACGTCGTCACCGCAGTGCAGGAGCGGGAGGGTGAAGAGCCCGAGGAGGCCGAGAAGGATCGCGTCGCGCGGGAGCATCCGCTGCATCTTGCGCTGCATCAGGGAGGGGAAATCAATTCGTGAAGTAGGGGTGCGTCGCCGCGTCGATGCGGGCGAGGAGATCGTCGGTGAGCACGGCTTCGGTGCCGGTGAGGCCGTTCCTTCCAGCGGCGATCGTCGCCCGCGCCTCGACCAGCGCGCTGTAGGCGACCAGCGTCTGCTGCTTCTTCAGCACATCCACGCACACCCGCCGCGTCGGGAAGCTGCGCACCTGATCGAGGTTCAGGAGGTTCGCCTTCAGCTCGCCGAGGATCAGCGCCTGGAGCGCAAGGTCCGTCTGGGGTGGGTCGGCGCTGAAGGTGCCGCGATAGCCCGACGAATCGAGGTAGAGGCGCGCGAAGAGGTTCCTCGTCAGCGTGTCGACCGCGGCGCCGTAGCCCGGATAGGCGGCCAGCCTGGCTGCCGGCACGGGGACGCGCAGCGGGTCGATCGCCGTCGCCCACGCCTGCAGCCGCGACGCCGGATTCGAGCTCGCGCGAAGGTACTTGAGGAGGTTGTTCATCGAGCTGTTGGGCGCGGTGCCGCTCTTGCCGGTCAGGTAGTCGCTGACGAAGCCGGTGTAGAGCGGGCCGTAGAACTGGGTCAGCGGGTCGGAGGTCTCGTCGAAGCGCGTGCAGTCGACGTCGTAGGAGGTCTCCTCGTCGGTGCAGAAGGGCGAGGCGGGCGCCTTGTCGGAGAGGCCGTAGAGGTAGCGGATCGCCTCGGTGTCGTAGCTGCCGGGATCGGACACCTGCGCGCGCAGCTCGTCGGCGACGTACTCCATCACCGTCGTGGAGGGCGGGGTGAGCGAGCCCTTGAAGTTGTGGCGCAGCCCGAGCGTGTGACCGATCTCGTGCGCGATCACGTGGGTGACGAAGCGCTCGACCTTCTGCTTCTTGGTGAGCTCCACACCGCCGCCTCCGGGCGCGTCCCCGTCGCTGAGCACCTCCTGGAACGCGGGCGCAAAGAGCACGCACAGCGGCTGCTCCGGCATCGCCTGCCACACCAGGCCGGGCGCCACTGGCCGCGGCAAGTGCTCCCTCTTCTGCTCCTTTGGGGGCGCCGGCCCGAGGCCCACGTCGTCCTTGAAGTTCGAGTTCGCGTTCAGGAACCACACCATGTTGAAGTAGACGCTCGCGCCGCGGATCTCGCTGGTGTTCGGGTTCAGCCGCCAGTTGGCGAAGGCGGCGCCGTAGCTCGGATCCTTGTCGAGGATCAGGTAGTTCACGTCGTCGTCGGCGTAGGAGTCGCCGGGCTTGCCCAGCACCGCCTCGAGCGCCGGAAAGCCGAACACCTGGTTCCACCCCTCGATGCCCTGCCGGACCGCGCCGACCACGTCGTAGTCCTTGAGCACCGGCAGCGCCTGGATCTCCTCGAACTGGTGCGACATCACCCAGCGGATCGGCTTCATCCCCGGCTTGATGTTCCACTTGATCGCGAACTGCTTGGTCTGCCCGGTGTTCGGAACGAGGGTCGGCTGGCCGCGGAAATAGAGCTCCTTTTGCGGCAGCGGGAACGGCTTGAAGTCGGCGCTCTCGACGTAGCGACGGAGCCCGATGCCGAGGGTGCCGGAGCCGCGGAACTGGTTCGGCTCGCCGTAGTTGCCCGAGTAGTAGTCGCGATCGCCGTAGCCGGTGAACACCTGCTCGAAGGTCACCCCGTCGGTGATCTGGCGGAAGCGCTGGAGGAAGGACAGCTCCACCGCGAACTTCTGGATCGGCGAGTTGGCGCCGAAGTAGTCGCCGATCACGCCGAAGCGGTTGAGGCCGGCCGCGGGGTCGAAGAGGACATAGCGGTCTGATCCGGGGAGATCGTGGAAAGTTGCAAGATCGACCAGCGGGTAGGCGTCGACGATCAGGTCGGGGGTGAAGGTGTCGGAGGTCTTGTGGCGATCGTCGACGTCGAAGACGAACAGCTTGCCGTTCTGCACCTTGAACGAGACCACGCGCGTCCCGAGCGAGCGCGCCGCGCCGTAGGCCACCGCGCCGGGGAAGTACTGCTTCAGGTAGGCGGAGAGGAACCAGCGCTGCCCCAGCGCCTTCTTGTGGATCGCGAGGTAGAAGGCCGACTCACCGTCGCCAGTGAGGGGAAGATCCGAGGTGCCGAGGGCCTCGGCGATCGTCGAGACGCCGCGCCCTCCGGGCGTAAGGAGGGCAGCGTGCGCGCTCACCCCGACCCGGTCGCGCGGAATGGCCACGAAGGGGGCCTCCCCGTCGAGGAGGCCGGCCGGAAGATCGGTGCCGCAGCCGGCCAGGGCGATCAGCAGGGCGAGGGGGGGACTACGCATGAGGGGACCTCCAGACGGATCAGAGGCAAACCGTAGCACGGCGGGGGGATGGCCCGCCGATGGCGCGGGTGGTGCTAAGGTCCCTCCGTGCCGCTGCAGCTCGACGACCTCAACCGACCGCAGCGCGAGGCGGTCACCACCGTCGACGGCCCCCTGCTCGTGCTGGCCGGCGCGGGGTCGGGCAAGACGCGGGTGATCACCTACCGCGTCGCCCATCTCCTCGAGCGCGGTGTGCCCGAGGAGGCGATCCTCGCCGTCTCGTTCACCAACAAGGCGGCGAACGAGATGCGCGAACGCGTCGAGGTCCTGGTCGGCGCGGCGGGTGCGAAGAAGCTCACCCTCTCGACCTTCCACGCGCTCGGCCTGATGATCCTGAAGCGCGAGCGCGCCGCCCTCGGCTTCCCGACCGGCTTCACCATCTACGACACGGCCGACCAGCTCGGCGTGGTGCGCGAGTGCCTGCGCGAGGTCAAGCTCGACGACCGCCGCTTCGATCCGAAGGCGATCCTATTTCGCATCAGCCGCGCCAAGAACGCCTTCCTCGCCCCCGACGAGCTGCCCGAGAGCGAACACGACTACGACGCGATCACCCGCTCCCTCTACCCGCGCTACCAGGCCGCGATGCGCGGCTTCCACGCCCTCGACTTCGACGACCTGATCATCGAGACCGTCCGCCTCCTCGACCGCGACGAAGCGGTGCGCGCGCGCTGGCAGGAGCGCTTCCGCTACGTGATGGTCGACGAGTACCAGGACACCAACCGCACCCAGCTGATGCTGGTGCGCCACCTTGCTGCATTGCACAACAACCTGTGCGTGGTGGGCGACGACGACCAGTCGATCTACGGCTGGCGCGGCGCCGAGTCGGGCAACATCCTCGACTTCGAGAAGCACTTCCCGGGCGCGCGCCGGATCACCCTCGAGGAGAACTACCGCTCCACGCCGATGATCCTCGACGCCGCCAACGCCCTCATCGCCCACAACCCGCGGCGCCACCCGAAGCGCCTCTTCACCACGCGCCCCTCGGGCGACAAGCTCCAGCTGGTGGTCGCGCCCGATCCCGATCACGAGGCGCGCTTCGTCGCCGAGGAGATCGATCTCCTGCGCGAGCGGCGCGGCTTCAAGGCCCGGGACTGCGCAATCCTCTACCGATCGAACATCCAGTCGCGCCAGTTCGAGGAGGCGCTCCGGGCCCAGCGCATCCCCTACCGGATGATCGGCGGGCAGGCCTTCTACGAGCGCAAGGAGGTCAAGGACGCGATCGCCTACCTGAAAGCGGTGCTCCACCCGCGCGACGAGATCGCGCTCCGGCGGATCATCAACTACCCGGCGCGCGGGATCGGCGACACCACGCTCGAAAGGCTGGGCGAGCGCGCGGTGCAGCGCAAGATGCTGCTCTGGGATGTGCTCCGGCACGTCGATCTGGTCGATGGGATCGGCCCGCGACCGCGCGAAGCGATCGCCAACTTCGTCACGCTCCTCGACGGCTACCGGGCGGCGCTCTCCGGTGGGCGCAACCTCGCCGACGCCGCGCGTGGCCTCTGCGAGGCCGCCGGGCTGCCCGAAGATCTCCGCGCCGGCGCCGTCTCCCCGCTCGCCGCGCAAAGACGACTCGAGAACCTCTCCGGCTTCTTCCTCGCCCTCGACGCCTGGGAGAAGCGCAGCGAGGACTCCGGCGCCGGCCGTCTGGTGAACTACCTACACATGCTCACCCTCTCCACCAGCGACGACGACGACAGCGACGGCGCAGGCGATCAGGCGACGCTGGTGACGCTCCACGGCGCGAAGGGCCTCGAGTTCCCGGTGGTGTTCCTGGTCGGCCTCGAGGAGGAGCTGCTCCCGCACCGTCGCACGCTCTACCCGCACGGCCCCGACGTGGTCGCCACCGGCGCCGACGCGCTCGACCTCTCCGAGGACCGCCGCCTCCTCTACGTCGGGATCACCCGCGCCCGCGAGCGCCTCTACCTCACCCGCTGCCGCGAGCGGGCCGGACCTGCGCGCGGCGGCAGCCGGGGCGCCCCGCGCTCGCCGAGCCGCTTCCTCGCCGAGATCCCGAAGGCGCTGTGCGAGGAGCGCGACCTCGAGGTGGCGACCCCCGGCGACGCAGCCGACGAGGAGGCCTTCGCCCGCGAGATGCTGGCGCGCCTCCGCAAGATCGTCGAGTAGCCGGGGTGCTTGACAGCGGAGGGGGCCCTCTTGCTGACTCTTGCTCGTCACGTAGTCGTAGTCGTAGTCGTAGTCGTAGTCGTAGTCGTCCCGTCCGCAGCGACGGCAATCGAACTTCCTCCCGCGACAAATTCCTCCTGCCAACCGACCCCCCTGGCCTCCAAGGAGGATGCCCATGCTGGCCTACCAGAAGCTCGACGTCTATCGCCGCGCCATC